>JBDHDM010000067.1:0-14356 GCA_039591515.1 Gemmatimonadota bacterium
CGGGGCTCTCGGGTCCGCTTCGAGGTCCACTACAAGCCGAAGCCCTTTCCCCGCTCCCTGCTCGCCCCGCTGCTGCGTCTTCGCATGGCGCGCCTCGCGCCGGGGATTCTCGCGGCGCTCAAGGAGGCTGCCGAGTCACGGGCACAGGCGGGAACGTCGGGCGGGGGGACGGAGGATGCTCAGAACCCCAGGGGCACGGAGACGGTCATGAGCGGGACCGGGTCCGCCGGTGCGCCGACGAGCTCCTCGTCCCAGCTGAGCGCTCCGTAGACTCCGCCGGTGAGGGCACCCGCCGCCGCACCGATCAGGGTGGCGGCCAGCCGGGTCGCTCCCGTGCTGTCTCCGAGCAGGGACTCCGTGGCGAGTCCGACCACGGCCCCCGCGGCGGCACCCACGCCCGCCGCATAGACCGCCTGCTCCTGTCGCTCCCCGTTTCCCGCCAAGAGAATCCCGCCCCCCAGGGCAGCGACGAAGCCGGCCGTCCACGCCACGATGCCGTCTCGACTCGAGGTGAACCCCCCGTTCATGCGCCCGACGGCGGTCGCCGTGCCTGAGGCGAAGACGAAGCTCGTGGCGCCCAGCACCAGCCCGCACTCGAGATTGCACGGATTGGAGAGCTGAGCCCCCGCGCCTGCGGGAGCGGCCAACACGCCGATCGCGACGACCCAGGCTCCGAGGCGGCTCCTCACGATGCCGGCTTCACCGGTCGACGACCAAAGGGGCCTCGGCACACGACGTGACGTCGTCGGACACGAGCGTGCAGTGGAAGACCGGGCGCACCGTCGGGTCGTCATCCGACTGGGCGAAGACCGTCAGGCGGGCTCGGTCCGGGCCGAAGTCGAGTCGCATGTATCCGTGCGCCGACGCCGCGTACCGGGTTCCGTCGACGCGGTCGACCGGGCTCGTCTTCGATCCGCTCCCGCTCACGAGTTGGAAGCCCGGGTTCTCTCTTCCTGTCATGCGGATGACTTGCAGGGAATGGTCGTGTCCGGCCACGAACGCGAGGGGCTTCTTGCCGCTCTCGACGATCGCATGCCGGACGCCGGCGAGCAGGTCGGAGTAGCGCCCGGAGGCGAGGTCCTGAACGCTGATTCCGGCCTTCACCGCGAGATAGTAGACGAAGGGCCCGCGATGAAAGGCCCCGATGTTGCCCCCGTGCGGGCCACCCGTCGCCATCGGATGGTGCGCGGCGAGGATGACCTGATCACCTGCGTGCTGCTCGAGCTCCTCGGTGAGCGCGTCGTAGAAGTCCTCAGGGGTGCCGCAGGCCGTCACCGGGCGCCTCAGGAGCCACTCGGTGTCGATGAAGACGAGCCGGACATCGGGGCCCAGGTCCAGCCCTGCCGGTCCCGGACAGCCGTCGCTCGGACGGAAGCTCGCGCGATCCTCTCCCACGAGCTCGCCCAGCCAGCGCTCCTGGATGCGCACGGCTTCCAGCGCACGCTCGTCCTCGGCGCCCTTGGCCCAGTCGTGGTTTCCCGGCAGGAAGACCGCGTGGGCCGTCGGCGACGGCTCGAGCGCTCCGACCTGCGCCGCGAGATGGGCGAGGTCCTCGTCTCGATGAGCCTCGCGGGCCCCGACGTCGTAGATGTTGTCTCCGAGGAAAGCGACCACCACGGGCACACCGGCGTGCTGGCGCTCCATCCGTGTGAGGTCGTCGCGCAGATGACCGAGCACGGCGGCCCGGCCCGGCGAGTCCTCGCCGGCGTCCCCCACCAGATACAGCGTGGCCTGGACCGGGTCCGTCGGAAGATCGGGCGGGCCCTCGATCGTCTGGTACCGGACATTCGTGGCGCACCCAACCCACAGCGCGCTGGCCCCGAGCAGGAGCCTACGCTGGCTCTTCGATCGCGGGCTCGAAGTTCTGCGAGTCATGGACCGTCGGCGAGGGGTCAGTAGGGCAAGCCCAGCGCGATGAAGATCTTGGTGGCCTCTTCACTGGTTCCCGCACCGAAGCGGACGAGATAAGGCTGCTGGACGGGCTGCAGGTATACGCCCCCGCCGACGCCGGAGTGCCATCCACCGGGCGACGAGTTGTTGAGCCAGACGCGTCCCGTGTCCGCGAACCCGAAGGCTCCGAACGCCACCGGTACGATGATTTGGGGTGCGAACAACCGCAGCCGGAGCTCGGCCCCGGCCCACAGGGACGCGTCGCCGGCGAACCGCTGCTCGTCCCAGCCGCGGATCGTGTTCGCGCCTCCGACGAAGGCGGCCTGATACCAGGGGAAGCGTCCGAACACCTGTTCTCCCCCGGCGCGCAGCGCCAGCGAGACGACCGGCCACGGGGAAGGCGCGAGAAGCGCCGAGCCCTGCACACCGGCCCGGCTGTAGAGTCGCTCCACGTCGAGGAGGTCGGGCCACACACCGCCGGTGGCGCGCAGCCGCACGCGGTTGCCCGTGTGGGTGGCGTCCGCGAGCGGGTCGTAGACCGCCTCGCCGACCAAGCCGACGGAGATGAACTCCCCGGCGCCGTAGACGGAGTCGAGGGTCTCGAAGAACCGCCCTTCGTTCTCCTGCGTGCTCGCACGCTCGACGCGCGCGCCCCCTTGCAGGCGCAGCCCCCAGCCCAGGTCCACGCCGAGCCCGAGGTCGCCGGACACCATCGTCAGGTCGACTCGGTGGAATGCTTCGTCGCCGGTCGGTGTGTCGTTGCCGAGACCGTAATAATGGAGCACGTCCAGGCGGGACAAACGGGCCGCCACTGGCACGAAGAGCGCCGAGTTCTCGCGCCGGAAGTCGCCGGCGAGCTCGAACCGACCTTTCGAAAGGAAGGGCGACCATCCACCGCGCACGTCGAAGGCCGCCGAATAGGGAGACTTGCGGAAGCCGTATCGCTCGAAGCGGGCCCCGCCACCGAGGAAGAGCCCGAGATCGGTGGAGTACGAGGTCCAGAAGATCGGCAGGGTGCGTCCACCCCAATCCAGCGGCTGGTCTCGGTCCTCGGGGCTCCACTCCCACTCGTCGAAGTCCCTCGTGTTCAGCTTGGGCGCATCTTCTCCGATGACCTCGTTTTCGCCTCTGTCGTCGTAGAGTCGGAGGTCGGCACCCGAGCCTTCGACGACGTAGCGGTCGTCGCCGCCTCCGCCGATCACTCGCACGAGCACGTCGGAGTCGGCCTCGCCGGCCACCGTCACGACGTCTTCGCCACCCCTGAGGTACAGGCGGACCTCGTCGGTCTCGTCGGACATGAAGCGCCGGACGATGTACGGGTCCGGCTGGTCGCCCGGCGCGGTGATCGTGACCGTGACGGCACCCGGTTCCCGTTCGACGCGGACCACCTCGTCCTCGTCGGTGGCGTGGAGATCCACCTTCGCCGCGAGCATCTCGTAGAACTCCGTCCACGCCTCGTCGAGCCGATCCCGTCGCGCTTGGAGCGTCTGCTGCAGCTCGGCCCCGCTGATCTCGTAGATCTCGATGGGGAGGCGGAAGACGGCCTGCTCGATCACGTCGTCCGTCAGGGCTGTCTGGACCTGGCTCCCCACCCGGTCCCACGCCTCGCGATCGAGCTCCTGCAGGAGCCAGCGGTCGAGGGCTCGCGCGTTCCAGTGGAGGCGCTTCATGGAAGGGTAGTCCTCCTCGAAGCGCACGAACTGCGGCATGTAGAGGCTCACGATCCGAGTCGCCAGACCGTCGAACTTCGAGAAGGCCTGGTCCCGATCGCGTGGGACGGGAAGCCATCGGCGGGGCGCCTCCGTGTCGTACGTCGCCCACCGCCATTGGCCTCGGTGTCGGTCCCAGTCGCCGAGGAAGACGTCGGTTATCCTCGCCGCCAGGTACGCCTCGGCGTCGACGCGGTCGTTCGGGCCGTTCTCCACCCGCTCGGTGAGGGTCTCGCTGGAGATGACCCGCTCGGTGCCCGCGAACGCGGTTCGGTCTCCCTCGTTCTCGTCCGGGCGCTCCTCGATGAGCCCGAGCATCCCGGAAAACTCCTCCCGGAACTCGCCCAGCGCGGGATCGTCCGGCATGACCCGCAGCTGCGGATCCACGTGCAGGACGCCGACCGCGTCCAGGAGGGGAGCCGCCACCAACGCGCCGAACGGGTGGGCCGCGCTGATCCCGTCCTGCACGAGGTCGGCCACGACCGTCCCTCGGAGAATCGAGTCGAGAACCGGCGAGGGATCCTTGTCGACCGACCGGAAGGCGTACTCTCGCCCGTCGGCGCCCATGAAGCGCAAGGACCGGGTCTGCATCCCACCGCCCGTCCGCGTGGGGACGAGACCTCCGCCGGTCGCTTGCAGGTCGAGGAGCTCGACGCGGATCGGCTGCGTCCAGATCTCTCGGTAGTGCCGTCCCAAGATCCACCGCCGGACCAGGCCCGCCCGATACCGCTCGCCCGCCGCCGTGGTCACGATCCGGTCCGTGTCGTCGGCCGACTGGGCATCGACCAGACTCGGACCCAGCGTCGCGACCATCGCTGCGAGCACGAGTACGGAGACGTGTCTCATGCGCGACAGAGTAAGGTCAGACCCCGCAGGCCTGCCACGGGTCGCGACTCTCGGTACCTTGTCGCCGAGAGCGAGCGCCCGTCCACGACTGCCGATTCGTGATGACCGATCAACCGCGGACGTACCCCCTTCTCGATCGCGAGAAGAGTTGGCTGCACTTCAGCCATCGCGTGCTCCAGGAAGCCCAGGACCCCTCCGTTCCGCTTCTGGAGCGCCTCTTCTTCTGTGGGATCTTCTCGTCGAATCTGGACGAGTACTTCCGGGTCCGTGTCGCCTCCCTGCGGTCTCTTCTCCGACTCGCGGAGAGCGACGACGGGGGTCACGATCTCGAGCCGAATCGTTTGCTGCACGACATCCACCGCATCGTTCTCGAGCAGCAGGAGCAGTACGGTCCGATCATCCGCGGGATCTTCGAGGAGCTGGAGAGCGAGGGGATTCGGCGAGTGGATGAAGGCTCGGTCCGGGTCGAGCACCACGACTTCCTCCGCTCGTACTACGACGAGGTTCTGACCTCCCTCGTCAGCCCCGTTCTGCTGGACGACGGGGGAGAGAAGCCGTTCTTGAAGAACCGCTCGATTTATCTGGTGGTGGAGCTCTGGGACGCGACGCGTCCGGTCTCGTCGTGGGCTCCGACCTACGGGCTCGTCGAAGTCCCCGCGGACACCGACCGTTTCGTCGTGTTGCCGACCATCGACGAGTGGAGCGAAGTCATCTACGTCGATGACGTGATCCGGTTCAACTTGGAGCGGGTCTTTCCCGGCTGTGAGGTCGGGCGGTCCTACGCCATCAAGCTGACGCGCGACGCAGAGCTCTACGTCGAGGACGAGTTCGATGGAGATCTCGTCGATGCGATCCGCAACAGCCTGAAGAACCGGGCGACCGGGGTCCCCAGCCGCTTCCTCTACGACATGCGGGCGCCGTACGTCGTCGTGCACCGACTCCAGCATTTGCTCGGGCTCTCCGAGGAGGACATGGTGCTGGGCGCTCGGTATCACAATTTGAACGACCTGATGGCCTTCCCCCGGTTCGGCCGCGCAGATCTGTGCGCCCCCGAGTGGCCGGCCCTGCCGCACCCCGTGCTCGACGGCGCCGACTCGATCGTGGCGGCGATCCGGGAGCGCGACCACGTGATCCACACCCCCTATCAGTCGTTCGACTACGTGGTCCGCTTCCTCGAGGAGGCAGCGGCAGATCCGGACGTGGAGGAGGTGTGGCTCACCGTGTATCGCGTCGCGGGCGACTCGGCGATCCTCAGTGGGCTCATCGCAGCTGCGGAGGCGGGCAAGCGGGTCACCGTGTTCATGGAGGTCCAAGCACGGTTCGACGAGGAAGCGAACCTCACGTGGGCCGATCGACTCGAGGCCGCCGGCGTCCGCACGCTGTACTCCATGCGGGGCTTGAAGGTGCACGCCAAGATCGCGATGGTGGTCCGTCGAGAAGGCGGAACGCTGCAGCGGTACGGGTTCATCGGTACGGGCAACTTCAACGAGAAGACGGCCCGCATCTACGCCGATCACGGGATCTTCACGTGTGACGAGCGGATCATGGAGGACCTGAATCGGGTCTTCCGCTTCCTTTCGGGGGAGATCGAGGATCCGGAGTTCGAGCATCTGCTCGTGGCGCCCTTCACGCTCCGCAAGCGCTTCAACCGGCTGATCGAGCACGAGCGCGAGCGAGCCGAGGAAGGGCGTGCCTCCGGCATGACGCTGAAGATGAATGCGCTCCAGGACACCAAGATCATCCGCAGGCTGTACGATGCGTCGGCCGCCGGGGTTCCGATCGAGCTGATCGTCCGCGGCATCTGTTGCCTGGTGCCCGGGGTGGAGGGCTCCAGTGAGACGGTCATGGCCCGGAGCATTCTGGACCGGTACCTCGAGCACGCCCGCATCTACATCTTCCACCACGACGGCGAGGAGCTCATGTACATCGCGTCGGCCGACTGGATGAGGCGGAATCTGTCACGGCGTGTGGAGGTCGCGATCCCGGTGTACGATCCGGAGATCCGGCGGCAGCTCAGAGCTCTGGTCGAGCTGCAGCTGGCCGACGACCGCAAGGCCCGGATCATCGATGCGGAGGGGCACAACCGCTACGTGGGTGGTGGTCCGCGGGCCGGCTCGGTACGGTCGCAGGAGGCTTTCCGCGACTTCGTCGCGGCGCTTTAAGAGGTCTCGGGAGGGGCGGCGATGACGATGGTGCGGCAGCTGACGGCGATCATGTTCACGGACATGGTCGGGTACACCGCACTCATGCAGGAGGACGAGCGCAAGGCGACGGCGGACCGGGACCGCCAGCGGGCGGTGCTGCAGCGATCGATCCAATCGAAGGGTGGACGCATCCTCCAGTTCTACGGCGACGGTACCCTCTCGGTCTTCCAGAGCGCGGTCGCGGCCGTCGAAGCGGCCGTCGCCATCCAGGAGGCGCTCCGCGAGGGTGACGCTCCGATCCCACTGCGCATCGGCATCCACACCGGTGACGTGGTGCACGACGACAACGGCGTGTTCGGTGACGGCGTGAATGTCGCTTCGCGGATCGAGGGGCTGGGCGTGCCCGGGTCCGTTCTCATCTCGGGGAAGGTGTACGACGAGGTGAAGAACCAGCCGGAGATCAGCACCCGTGCCCTCGGGTCGTTCGACCTGAAGAACGTCAAGCACCCGATGCGGGTCTACGCGGTGTCGAACCCCGGACTCACGATCCCGCCAGAGGCAGCGGTTCGGGAAGATCGCGAGGCCCGCAAGAAGAGCATCGCCGTCCTTCCGTTCGTCAACATGAGCTCGGATCCGGAGAACGAGTTCTTCAGCGATGGGATCACCGAGGAGATCATCAACGCGCTCACCCGCGTCAACGGACTCCAGGTGACGGCCCGCACGTCCTCGTTCGCGTTCAAGAACCACAATCGAGACATTCGCGAGATTGCCGAGAAGCTGGGGGTGACGCACATCCTCGAAGGGAGCGTGCGCAAGGCGGGTAGCCGCGTGCGCGTCACTGCGCAGCTGATCTGCGCCACAGACGGCTACCACCTCATGTCCGAGGTGTACGACGGCTCGCTCGAGGACATCTTCGCGCTTCAGGACGAGATCGCGCTGCAGATCAAGGAGCACCTGGCCGCTCGGCTGGGCCCTGTCCCGATGCGCGACGAGGCGAGCGGTGCCGACCGCCTGGTGCACGGGCATTCGCACGATACGGCGGCGTACGCAGAGTATCTGCGCGGACGCCACGCGTTCGCGCGCTGGACGCCGGACGACGCGAGGCGAGCGATCGTGCACTTCAAGCGCTCCATCGAGCTCGATCCGGAGTGCTCGCTCCCGTATACCGGGCTGGCCAAGTCGTACGTGTTTCTCGGGGCCACGGGCAACCTGCCGCAGTCGGAGGCCTACCCCGAGGCCGAGGCCGCCGCGAGCCGAGCGGTCTCCCTCGAGGAGTCGGCGGGCGAGGCACACAGCGCGATGGGACTCGTGCACCTCTTCCAGCACCGGGACTGGCCGAGTGCGTACCGCTCGTTCCAGAAGGCGATCACCCTGACCCCGGGTTCGGCCGAAGCGCATCAGCTCTATTCGATGTACCTGAAGACGCTCGGCGACACGGAGACCGCGCTCGCCGAGGCCGAAGCGGCGCTCCAGCTCGATCCACTGTCTTCCCCCGTCCGACTCTCGCACGCCGAGGCGTTGGCGGCGGTGGGGGAGCTCGACGTCGCCGAGCAACGTCTCACTGAGTTGATCGAGGAGGACCCCGACTTCCGGGCCGCCGTTGAAGCACTCGGCTGGGTGCGGATCCTGGGGGGCGACCTGGAGATGGCGATCGAACATTTCGAGCGGCTGCCGGACTTGGCGGGGTTCCAATTCGCCGGGGCCTCGGTCCGCGGCTATGCGTACGGCAAGATCGGCCGCACCGACGACGCGCACCGTATGCTGGCGCTCCTCGAAGAGCGGGCGCGGGTCCAGGAGGACGTGAACCTCTCCATGGACTTCGCCCTCGTGTACGAAGGGCTCGGTGACATGGACGCCGTCTTCGAGCACCTGGAGGCGGCGGCCGACTCCGGGGCCGGTGGCGTCACCTTCGTGGCCGCATCCCCCTACTGGCGTGACGCGCAAGCGCGGTCGGATCCCCGCTTCGAGCAGCTGCTTCGCCGGATCGGCTACCCGCTGGATTCCGCGGCGTAGGTCGAAGGCGCGGTGCTCGGCGACTCAGCGAGCGGCTCTGATCTCCACCGCGCGCGCACCCTCTTCGACGGAAACGCTGGCGCTGTCGGGGCCGTCTCCGGCGTACCACCGGACGGTGAGCTGGACGGGACCGCTCCCCTCGGGCAGCGTGAAATAGAGAGGTGTCACGCCTTGGGAAGCGTAGCCGCCGCCCGTGTCCACGATGCGTACGGTGGTGAATCCGTCCGAAGCGCGGCGTAGCGTGACGGTCGCCCCGGAGCGGCTCCATCGGCCGTCGCCGTCCACGACGCTCACCGCCAGCGCGCGGGCGGCGCCAGTCGGGTCCCGGAGGTTGCGGTAGAGGGGGTGACTTCCTTCGGCGTGATTGTTCGCGAGCGCCAGGTCGACGTCGCCGTCCTGGTCCAGGTCGGCCCAGGCGACGCCGTGGCTGGAGCCGCGCTCGATCATCACGTCGGGTGTGACCTCGAGGAACGTCCCACCCTCATTCCGGAACAGGTGGTCACGGGCCTCCACCTCGCCGGAGAGGAAGGTGTTCACGTAGAGGTCGACCCAGCCGTCGTTGTCGTAGTCGCCCCATGCGGCCGCCACGGAGTGGTGGTCGCCGGCGAGGGGCGTCCCGGGCGCGACGTCCACGAAGCTCCCATCGCCCTGGTTCTGCCATAGCACGTCCGGGCCGTAGGAGGCGACGAACAGGTCGAGGTCACCGTCGTTGTCGTAGTCCGCCAGCGCGGTACCCACGCTGCCCAGCTCCGCGGGCCGCCCGGGCTGGTTCATCCCGAGCTCCGCCGCCCGATCCACGAACGTGCCGTCGCCCGCGTTGATGAAGAAGCCGTCCTCGTCTCCGTTCTGATTGGCCACGAAAGCGTCGAGATCGCCGTCCCCGTCCATGTCGAACCAGGCCACTCCGACGGTCCGGCGGGCATCGCCGATGCCAGAGGCTTCCGTGACGTCGACGAAACCGTCCCCGTCGTTGCGATACAGCGTGTTTGGCCTGTCTCGGAAGGCTACGAAGAGGTCGAGGTCGTCGTCACCGTCGTAGTCGATGAAGGCAGGCTGACGGGTCGTGCCGCCCGCGTCCGCGCCCAGCTCCCCCGATACGTCGACGAAAGCGCCCCCGTCGTTCCGGTACAGGCGGTTTGGGATGCCGAGGGCCGCGAACCCCACGTAGAGGTCCGGATCGCCGTCCCGATCGAAGTCGCCCCAGGCCGCGGCGCGGGTCTCTTCGATGTTCGCGAGACCCACGGATGGGGCTACGTCGCTGAACGACCCTCCGTCATTTCGGTAGAGGCGATCCGGCGCACCACGGAAGCCCACGAAGAGGTCGAGGTCACCGTCTCCGTCGTAGTCGGCCCAGGCGTTGGTCTGCCCCCCGGGCGCAGAGAACAGCTCGCTCTGCACGTGGGTGAATCGCGGGGTCGGAGTGGGCTCCGGTGGGTCGTCCACCCCGCAGCCCGCGAGCAGGAGAACGGGAAGGAGGGGCGAGGCCATCCGCAACGATCGGGTGCGCATGCCGAACAGAGTACGCCTTCACTACCTTTCCGCCCATGACCACGGCCGAAGACGCGCGCGATTTCGAGGAGGTTGCCCTACCGCTCATCCCGGATGTGAGTCGCTTCGCCTACTCGCTCACTCGTGATCCCGACGAGGCCGACGACCTCGTGCAGGACACGTACCTGAAGGCGTTTCGGGCGTGGCACACCTTCAGTCCGGGCACGAACGTCCGGAGCTGGCTGTTCACGATCTGCAAGAACACGTTCCGCCGTCGCTTCCGACGCGAGCGGGTGCGTCCGGAGGTGGAACAGGAGGCGGTCGGTGACGACGACGCGATGCCGACCGTGCTGAGTCACGTCAACGCGGAACGCCTGGGCCTCGGAGACCTCTTCGACCGACTCGACGTCCAGCCCGCCCTCGAGCAGGGATTGGCCGAGCTTCCGGAACTCTTTCGGGAGATCGTGGCCTTGGTCGACTTGGAGGGCCTGTCGTACCACGAGGCCGCCGAGATCCTCGACGTTCCGGTCGGGACGGTCCGCTCCCGGCTCTTCCGAGCCCGACGTCGACTTCAGGAGCACCTGATCGACCAGGCGATCGACATGGGGATCGCCACAGGAGTAGGCACATGAGCAACCAGGCGAAGAACGGGGAGCACGAAGAGGGACGCCCTGATTGCGAGTCGGTCGTCCGGTCGCTCTGGGATTTCATCGACGCCGAACTGGACGATGCCAGCCTCGAGGTCATCGACCGACACCTCGAGGCGTGCGGCCATTGTCGGGCGCACGCAGACTTCGAGCAGAGGCTCGTCGACGAGCTCGCCGCGCTGCGCCGCCAACACTCCGATCCCGACGCCCTGAAGGTCCGGGTCGAGGCCGCGCTGAAAGAGCTTCGCACGCGCAGCCAAACGTAGACCGAAGGGGTGGCGGTCCGGGGCGTGGGGGCGCACGCTCCCTCCCCGAGGTGAGCGACCACGACAAGGAGCGTAGGAATGAGAAACGTCCTTCGGATCGCCGGTGTGGGGCTCGTCGCGTGCGCCTGCTCGGCGCCCGCGGAGGAGGCGCCCATCGAGATCGCCGCCGCAGAGGCTTCTGAGGAGCAGGTCACGCGCCGCGTTCCACAATTCGAGAATGAGCACGTCGAAGTCTGGAAGAGCATCATCCTGCCCAACCAGCCGCTGTCGATGCACCGTCACGACCACCCTCGAGCGATCATCGCGCTCAAGGGCGGGACCCTCACGGTGACCAACGATGCCGGCGAGTCACACGAGATGACCTGGGAGACCGGGAGCGCCTACTGGCTCGACGCCGATCCTCCGGGAGAGATGCACGGCGACGTGAACGAGGGTGCGGAGCCCGTCGAGGTCATCGTCGTCCAGCTCAAGGGTGCCAGCTGAACATGCACAACACGATCGCACCATCGGCGCGCTGGGCGCTCTCGCTCACGGCGCTCGTCGTCCTGGCCTCGTGCACGACCCCCGAGCCCACCCGATTGCGCGTGGCCGTGGCCACCTTCCAGCACGAGACGTGCACGTTCTGCCCGGGCGGCGACATCGGTGTCGACGACTGGCTGGAGCGCCTGGTGGGTGACGAGGTGCTGCGCTCGGGCTCGTACGTCCGCGGCTTCGTCGCCCAGGCGGAGGACTACGGAGACATGGAGCTCATCGGCCTCCGCTCCCCGTCGGGGGTCTTCGGCGGCTCGTCACGAAGCTGGAACACGCGCGAGGCCTTCGACGAGTTCGTCGGAGAGATGGTCGCCGACCTGGAGGCTGCGATGCCGGTCGACGGGGTGTACCTGGCCTTGCACGGAGCGATGGGCGTCCGAGACGTGCCGAGGCCCGAGGCCGAGGTGGCACGCCGGGTACGGGAGGTCGTGGGTCCGGGCGTGCCGATCGCCGGCAGCTTCGACCTACACGGAAACGAGGATGCGGCCTTTCTCGAACACGCCGACTTCGCCTTCGTCACGAAGCGCTACCCCCACTACGACGCGGCGCTGCAGGGTGCACGAGCGGCCAGGGCGATCCATCGCGTGGCGTCGGGCACCTACGCTCCGGTCAGTGCGACGAGGAAGCCCGGGATCATCACGGCCACGGTGCACCAGTGGACGGGCCAGTCTCCGTCGATGGACATCATGGAGCGCGGGCGGCGCTGGGAGGCACGCGAGTCGGACGTGTTCGTGAGCGTCTTCTACGGCTACCCCTGGACGGACGTCCCCGACGTCGGGGCCACCGTTCACGTCATGACGAACGGCGACCAGGAGCTGGCCGACCGGATCGCAGACGACATGAGTGACTTCATGTGGCGTGTACGAGAGGAGTTCGCCGTCGGGTCGTATCCGTTACCGGACGAGGCGGCTCAGACGGTCCGGCGCGCCGTAGCCGATGGAGCGACCCCGGTCGCGGTGGGGGACCACAGTGACCGGCCGGGCGACGCGACACACATCCTCAAGGCGTTTCGGGCGGTCGGGATCGCGCGGGTGCTGCACGGCGCGATAAGCGATCCGGCCGTCTTGGAGGCGCTCGCAGAGGCGAACGCGTCTCCCGGTGATGCCTTCGACATGGCCGTGGGTGGTTTCACCCCGTCGGGTGGCACTCCCGAGAGGATCGTCGGCACCCTCACGTACTTCGGACCCTGGCGGGGCTACGACCGGGCGGCTGTCGTGAGCTTCGATGAGGGCAGTGCCGTCATCATCGTACCCGCGTACACGCAGATCACGGATCCCGAGGCTTTCCGATTCGGTCCGTTGGCGCCGGAGGACTTCGACGTGTTCGTGGTCAAGTCGCGGGTGCACTTCCGCCGCGGCTTCGACGAGACGGGATTCGCCCCCACGATCGTCGTGGTCGAGGCGCCGGGCCCCTTCGTCGGGACCACCTACCTGGACGCTCTCCCGTACGAGAACGTCGATCTCGGCTCACTGTACCCGTACGGCACGCCCCGAGGGCGCTGAGGAAACGGCGCGACGACTTGGTTCCGCTCACACTGCTGTCGTTCGGACTCGCCGGCCTCTGGGCGGGGACGATCCTTGCCGTGCGCGGCGCTCTGGCGCTGAGTGACCGGTACGGTCTGTCTCACGGCTTCGTCGGATTGGTGGTGCTCGCCGTTGGCACCGACCTGCCGGAGCTGGTGGTCGCGATCGACGGAAGCATCAAGCAGCTCGGCGGAGTCGAGGCCTCGGGGATGGTGGTCGGGTCGGCCGTGGGCAGCGCGATCGTCCAGGGTAGCCTCGTGATCGGGATCGCCGGCTTCGTGGCGTACATCCCTTCGGGCCCGAAGATGGTTCGCCGGTATGGGTCGATGCTTCTTTTCGCGATCGGCCTCGGTGCCGTACTTCTCTCCGACGGAACGGTCGACCGGGTCGACGGCCTGATTCTCCTCGCAGCCTACGGTCTGTATTTCGCTGCGCTTTTCCGCTTCGAGCGCCGCTCGAAAGAAGAGGCGGCCCAGCTCCCGGTTCCGGGCCGGCTATCGCCGACGCTGGCAACCGCGTTGGGGCTGCTCATCATCGGCGTGAGCGCTCACATGGTCGTGGAGGGTGGGGTGGCGCTGGCCGAGGCGCTGGGTATGAGCCAGACACTGCTCGCGGTCGTCTTCGTCGGGACGGGCACGAGCCTCCCCGAGCTGGCGCTCTCCGTGCGCGCCGCCGCGGAGCGACACGGGAGCCTGTCGCTCGCCAACGTGATCGGCAGCAACATCTTCGACCTCTTGGTGCCGATCGGGATCGGCGCCGTCGTCCATCCCCTGACGGTCTCGCCGGGCACACTGGCCTTCGATTTTCCGGCGGCCGCGATCGTCACCATCGCGCTGTCGGTCTTCCTCATGCGGCGCCGTGGCCTCCAGCGCCCCGAGGCGGCGGTGATGATCGGGCTGTACCTCGTCTATGTCACGGTCCGCGTCGGCTTCGCCTGAGCCTGCCCCACGTCCGAGTCCGGCATTCCCCTACGCCATGCGGGTGCCCGTCGGCGTTACCTTCCGGTCGGGACGCGGAGGAGATGGCGGAGCCCCGTGGATCCAAGCGAAAGACGGAGGTTCACCATGAGGGACCGAGCGGCCGGACTCGTGGCCGTCACGGCTTTGGTGACGGCCTGCGGGCTGGGCATCGTGGCGGGTGCGGATTTCTCGCCGGGGGTGGACTTCGCTCGCTACACCTCCTTCGAATGGGACGAGCCGGACGATCGACCCGTGGGGGATCCCAGGCTCGAGAACAACCCCTTATTCGAGCAGCGGCTCCATGCGGCCGTGGCGATCGAGCTTCACGAGCACGGCCTCC
>JBDHDM010000068.1:0-14075 GCA_039591515.1 Gemmatimonadota bacterium
GATCTACGTCATCTGGGGCTCGACGTTTCTGGCCATCCGATGGGCGATCGACACGATGCCCCCGCTCGGCATGGCTTCGGCTCGCTTCTTCGTCGCCGGGGCGCTCATGTACGGGTGGGCCCGAGCTTCCGGGATCCCGGGCCCGACCGTGCGCCAATGGAAGGACGGCGCGATCTCCGGCACCCTTCTCCTCGCGGGCGGCAACGGCGCGGTGGTCATCGCGGAGCAGTGGGTGCCGTCGGGACTCGTGGCGCTCCTGGTGGCCACCGTCCCGCTCTGGCTGGTCGTGTTGGACAGCGCCTTCGGCTCCCGCGTGCGGCCTACGTCCCGAACCGTCGCCGGGCTCCTGATCGGGCTCGTGGGCGTGGCGGTGCTGGTCGGCTCGCCGGGAGTGGGCGCCGGGGGCTCCATGGAGCTCGTCGGCGGGGCGATCGTCCTGTGCGGTTCTCTGTCGTGGGCGGCGGGCTCGCTCTACTCCCGGTACGCCGTCGACCCGCCGAGACCGAAGATGCAGGTGGCCACGCAGATGCTGCTGGGGGCTCTGGTGCTCGCCGTCCTCGCTCTCGTGACCGGCGAGGCGGACGGCTTCTCGCTCGACGCCGTTTCGCTCCGGTCTTGGCTCGCGCTCGGCTACCTGATCACGTTCGGGGCCATCATCGGCTACGGCGCCTACATCTGGCTCCTCAAGGTCGTCGAGCCTGCGCGGGTGGGTACCTACGCGTACGTGAACCCGGTCGTCGCGATGCTGCTCGGGTGGACCCTGGCCGATGAGCCATTGGGCTTTCGTTCGGTCCTTGCGGCGGCCATCATCCTGGGGTCCGTCGTCGTCATCACAACCGAAGCCACGTGGCGCCCCCGCTCACCCGCGCGCCGCGAATCGGCTGTTAGGGGGTCACCTTGAGGTTACCCGCTCAGGTTCCCACCGGAACGGAGGGCGCAGCGGCGCTCATCGGCGGCATGAGCCCCGATACGCTCACCAACGTCATCCTCTCGGGGGTGGTGTTGATCCTGGTCTTCTTGGCGCGGCGCGGGATCCTGCTCCTGGTCCACCGGCGCGTCGAGGACTCGGCGCTGCGTTACCGCTGGGCGAAGTCCTCCGCGAGCGCGGGCTTCGTCGTAGCCGCGCTGCTGCTCACCCAGATCTGGTTCACCGCGATCCCATCGCTCGGGACCTTCCTGGGGCTCCTCTCGGCGGGGCTCGCGATCGCCCTGAAGGACATCGTCACGGACCTGGCCGGATGGCTGTTCATCGTCTGGCGCCGTCCGTTCGACCTCGGCGATCGGGTCCAGATCGGAGCTCACGCCGGTGACGTGGTGGATCGCAGTCTGTTTCAGTTCACGATCATGGAGATCGGCAACTGGGTCAGCGCGGACCAGGCCACCGGCAGGCTCATCCATGTCCCGAACTCCAAGGTCTTCACCGAGCCCCTGGCCAACTACGTGGCCGGCTTCCCGTACCTATGGAACGAGCTGCCGGTGACGGTCACGTACGAGAGTGATTGGCGGAAGGCGAAGGCCATTCTCGAGGACATCGCGGCCGATCTGGCGGTCGACATCACGCGTGATGCGCACAAGCCCGCTCAGCGCGGTGAGCAGCGTTTCCTGATTCGGTATCGGAAGCTCACGCCCGTGGTCTACGTGTCTGTCGAAGCCAGCGGGGTTCTGCTCACGCTTCGGTACCTGTGCCGGCCCCGAGAGCGACGTCGGAGCGGCAGCAGGCTCTGGCAACAGGTGCTCGGCGCCTTCGAGGCTCATGCGGATATCACGTTGGCCTATCCTACGACGCGCGTGAACTTGAGCCGGGAAGTGCTTTCGCAGCCCGGCGTGGTCGACGGGTCGACCGATCCGGAGTCGGAGTAGGCGGACTCTCCTCCCGCCGGGGCACGGCAGGCGGGCGTGGGCGAGGGCGCACGCGATGGCCCTGCGCTGATCGCGGTGTGGCGTGGGGTCGTCACGGATTGCTAGGTTGCGACAGGGATCCGATGCTCCACGGATGCCGATTCGCCCCCGCGCTCCCACCGGTCCATGCGCCTCTTCATTGGCATCAACATCCCGAAGAAGCAGCGCATGCGGATTCACCGATCGGTGCGGGCTCTCCGCGAGGACGGGCTTCCGGTCCGCTGGATCGATCCGGAGATGTTCCACATCACGCTCAAGTTTCTGGGCGAGGTACGCCGCGAACGTGTGGAAGCGATCGAGCGGGCCCTCGCGCGCGCGGCCTCCGCCAACCGCCCGTTCTCGGTGAGGATCACGGGGTTCGGCGCCTTTCCGACGGTCCGGCGCCCGCGCGTGTTGTGGATGGGCGTCGAAGCCACCCCGGAGTTCCGATGCATGAAGCAGGATCTGGAGTGGGCGCTGGGGAACGTGGGGTTCGAGTCCGAGACCCGGTCGTTCCACCCGCACGTGACGGTGGGTCGGGCGGACTCGTCGGGTGGAGCAGGGGTCTTCAGAGGACTCGACGGACAGTTGGCCGGCCTGGAGCTCGAGGGTGAGATCCGAGTCCACACGCTCGACATCATGCGGAGCCACCTCTCGCGCGAGGGCTCCCGATACTCCGTACTCGCCAGCGCGCGCCTGGGCTCCAAATGAGCTGGGGCGGAGAGGGACGGGCCCGCCTGGGTCGGGTCGGTCGGGTTCTTCGCCTCACCCGGCCGCTGATTCTGGTGATCGTCGGACTCGGAGGGGCGCTCTACCTGGTCTCGGGCCGTAGCGTGCTACCGGGTCGCGGCGACGCGCCCTCGTTCCGCCCGGACGGGCCGGTGGACGCAGGACCCGAGGTGGCCGAGCGTGTGGTCGAGCGGCTGCGACTCGTGCGGGAGGGTAAGGACGACGGGACCGTCGAGCTGACGTCGTCGGAGCTCACGGCACTGCTGCGGCATGTCCTCACCGGGATGATTCCGCCGGGGGTGGAGGAGCCGTACGTGCTGGTCGTGGAGGACGAGGTCCGCGTCTGGGCACGGGTCTCGCCCGAGCTGCTTCCCTCCGGTCGTTTCCTCACGGAATCCCTCGAGAATCTGCCCGCGATGGCCGACGTCGAGGTGCGGGGGCACCTCGCCCACGCGTCCGCCTCCGACATCGAGTACCGAATCGAGCAGGTCTTCGTGGAGCGCGTGGCCCTGCCGGGTCGGTTGGTCAGCGTTCTCGTGACGGCGTCCGGCGGTCTCGCCAGCAGTCGCACGGTCGAGGTCGAGAGCGCCGATGACGCCGGGTCGGTCGCCGCCGGTCCGACCGTTCCGGCCTTTCGGGCTCGTTGGCCCCTCGAAAGGGGACGGATAACCGTCGAGGGTGGCGTAGTAAGGATCCTCCCGATCGAACCAAAGGCCGCCCAGCAGGTAGATGGGAGTGACGGCCTCCGGTCGCCCTGAGATCTCTCGGCACAAAGGACTCCGATGGCACGACTGCTCGTAGTCGATGACGAACGCGGCATCCGCACGGCGCTCGTTCAGGTGTTCGAGTACGAGGGGCATGAGGTCCGCGCGGCGGAAGACGGTCTCGGTGGCATCGAAGCGGCCAAGGACTTCCGCCCGGACGCGATCTTCCTGGATGTGAAGATGCCCGGCCTGGACGGGCTCGACGTCCTGGAGCGCTTGCGCGAGGACGACCCGAGCATCCTCGTCATCATGATCTCGGGCCACGGAACGATCGACACAGCCGTCGAGGCAACCAGGCGCGGCGCCTACGATTTCCTGCAAAAGCCGCTCGACACCGACCGGCTGCTCGTGACGCTGCGTCGAGCCCTCGAGCTGCGGGGTCTCACGCAGAGCATGGCCGACCTGCGGAGCCAAGTAGAGAGTCGCTACGAGATCGTCGGGACCTCGTATCCGATCCGACAGGTCCTGGAACGGATCGAGCGGGTGGCCCCCACGGATGCCCGCGTGCTGATCACCGGGGAGAACGGCACCGGCAAGGAGCTTGTCGCTCGGGCCATTCACCGACTCTCCCCGCGGGCGGAGCGTCCCTTCGTCGAGGTGAATTGCGCTGCCATCCCGTCGGAGCTGATCGAATCTGCCCTCTTCGGCCACATGAAGGGGTCCTTCACGGGCGCCGTCGCCGACCGCGCGGGGAAGTTCGAGCAGGCCGACACGGGTACGCTCTTCCTCGACGAGATCGGCGACATGTCGAAGGATGCCCAGGCAAAGGTGCTTCGGGCCCTCGAGCAGGGCGTCGTGACGCGCGTCGGCGGCTCGAAAGCGATCGAGGTCGACGTCCGGGTCGTGGCGGCCACGAATCACGACCTGGGAAAGCAGATCGACGAGGGCAACTTCCGCGAGGATCTGTTCTATCGGCTCAACGTCGTGCCCATTCAGATGCCGCCTCTGCGCGAGCGCCGCGACGACATCCCGATGCTGGTGCAGCACTTCACCGACATGATGGCTCGCCGCGAGGGGATGTCACCGAGGAGCTTCGAGACGGCGGCAATCGAACGGCTGCAGTCGTTCACCTGGCCCGGCAACGTGCGCGAGCTTCGAAACACGGTCGAGCGTCTCCTGATCTTGGCCAGTGGCGACTTGGTGCGCGTGGAGGATGTCGATCTGCTCGCCACCGGCCGCTCCGCGGGGGCGGGGTTGGGTGGCGAGCTGCTGGCGACGGAGAGCTTCTCCGACTTCAAGGACGGCGCGGAGCGAGCGTATATTCTGCAAAAACTCCGGGAAAACGACTGGAACGTGGCGGAGACGGCGCGCCGGATCGACATGCCCCGGTCGAACCTCTACAAGAAGATCGAGAGGTTCGGGCTTGTTCGAGAAGGCTAGCAGGAACGCGCCTGGGAGGGTCGTGTATTGACTTTGCGGCCGTTCCGGGGACAGGGTGATGGAGAGCACGGTCGGAGCCGGGGCTCGGATAGCGCTTGAGAAGCGAGGAAGGGGTGCTGGAACGCGAGCACGACGAGAGTGTTGTGGCCAGGATGCTTCGGTCTGAGCGGCACCCTCGTCTCACGCGCGTTTCCCAGGGCCTTACGGACTGGCTCAAGTCCATCGCGATTGCGTTCGCCCTCTTCTTGATTCTCCGGACCTCGGTGATCGAGGCCTTCAAGATCCCGACGTCCTCCATGGAGGGCACCCTTCTCGTCGGCGACTTCCTGCTGGTCAACAAGGCCGTCTACGGTGCCCGGATCCCCGGCCTCGATGTGACCCTCCCGCCGCTCGCCGAGCCCCATCGCGGAGACGTCATCGTCTTCCACCCGCCACACGAGCCGGACAAGAACTACGTGAAGCGCCTCGTTGGGCTCCCGGGCGACACGCTGGAGATGAGGGAGAAGCGCCTGTATCTGAACGGTGCACCGGTCTACGAGCCGTATGCGCGCCATGTCGACGGCAGGGGAGATGCGGTCCACCCGGACATGGAGTGGCAGTCTCATCACCTCATCGCGTCCCTGTCGCCCGAGTACTATCCGACGCGTGACACCTGGGGGCCGATCGTGGTGCCCGCGGGACGGTTCTTCGTGCTGGGTGACAACCGCGACAACAGTGAGGATTCGCGCTATTGGGGCTTCGTGGCGCGCGATCAGATCCGTGGTCGGCCCTGGCTCGTCTATTATTCGCACGAGCCCGGCCTCGACGTACCGCAACCATGGCTGCCGGATGTGCGTTGGGGTCGCCTGGGGACGGTCATTCATTGATCGGCTCTCCATAGCCATTGCGCGATTCGCCGATCGTTGAGATCCTAGTCGGAGCGTTACTCGACTGGTAGCCGTCTGCGCCCCACTCCCCTCAATAAGTATCTGCGCAACGAGATGACCTTCTCCCCACGCAGGGCTTCCTCCAAGGAAGGCTCGCTGGATCAGTACCTGAAGGAAATCAGCCAGTATCCGCTCATCGACCGGGCGGAAGAGGCCCGGCTGGCGAAGCTCATTCGGAAGGGCGAGGAAGAAGCGCTCAACAAGCTCGTGCGCTCGAATCTCCGCTTCGTCGTCTCCGTCGCGAAGAAGTATCAAAACCAAGGGGTGCCCCTCTCGGATCTCATCAACGAGGGCAACCTCGGGCTGATACGGGCGGCGCATAAGTTCGACGAGACGAAGGGAATCAAGTTCATCAGCTACGCGGTCTGGTGGATCCGGCAGGCGATCCTCCAGGCGCTCGCGGAGCAGAGCCGGATCGTTCGGGTCCCGCTGAATCGTGCCGGGGCGCTCTATCGGATCGGGCGTCGGAGCTCCAACCTGCTGCAGGAGCTGGGGCGTGAGCCGACCGTCGACGAGATCGCCGAGGACCTAGACGTCTCGAAGGAAGAGATCGAGCGCACGCTGGCCATCTCGCACTCGCATCTCTCGCTGGACGCGCCGATGACGCCCGGGGAGGACAACCGACTCCTCGACTATCTCCCCGACCAATACTCGCCCGGTCCGGAGGACGAAGCCTTCGAGCACGCGCTCAAGGCGACGATCGAAGAAGCGCTCTCTACGCTGAAGGAGCGGGAGGCGAAGATCCTGCGCCTCTACTTCGGTCTCGACGAGCAGGACCCTATGACGCTCGAGGAGATCGGTGAGATCCTCGGCATCACACGCGAGCGGGTGCGTCAGATCAAGGAGAAGGCATTGGTCCGACTCCGCCACGCCTCCCGCGCGCGCTTTCTCGAGACCTACCGGTAGCGGTCCCGAGCTTCCGCGTTGGCCCCGGCTGGACCCGTGCCGTCTGAGGGCGATCGGCCGTTGACGCCTATTTTTATCGCGGATAGCTTTGATAGCTCTTTTGGGAAGCGCCTTTCACGTCGAAACGTGGCATGAGAACCTATACACCGAAGGCCGTCGACATCGAGCACCACTGGTGGCTGGTCGACGCGACGGACAAGCCGCTCGGACGACTCGCCTCCGAGGTGGCCCGGGTGCTTCGCGGCAAGCACAAGCCGATGTTCACGCCGCATCTGGACACGGGTGACAACGTCGTGATCATCAACGCCGAGAAGGTTCGGCTCACCGGGAAGAAGGCGGACCAGAAGACTTATTTCCGCCACTCCGGATACATGGGCGGGGACAAGCACATTCCGTTCCGGCGCATGATAGAGACGCACCCCGAGCGCGTGATCGAGCTCGCGGTGAAGGGCATGCTGCCCAAGAACGCACTCGGCCGCGTGCTTCGGAAGAAGCTGAAGGTGTATGCGGGCGCGGAGCACCCCCATCAGGGCCAACAGCCCGAGCCCCTGGACATCTGACGAGGTACGGCAGCGACATGGCAGTTGACGTGAAGAACCAGATTCAGACGGTGGGGCGTCGCAAGCGCTCGGTCGCGCGCATCTTGATGCGCCCCGGAACGGGGCAGTGGAGCGTCAACGGCCGATCGATGGCGGACTACTTCCCCCGGCCCACGCACCAGATCCGCATCGAGGAGCCCCTCAAGTTGGCGGGGATGGAGAACGAGTTCGACGTGACCGTGCGAGTGCACGGCGGCGGCCTGACCGGACAGTCGGATGCGGTCCGCATGGGGCTCTCGCGCGCGCTCGTGACGCACGACGAGGAGCTTCGCCCTGTGCTCCGCGAGCGGGGCATGCTCACGCGTGATGCCCGACAGGTCGAGCGGAAGAAGCCCGGCCGGCCCAAGGCCCGCAAGCGCTTCCAGTTCTCCAAGCGGTAACCCAAGAGCACCACTTTCGGCCCCCGCACTGCGGTGGCCGCATCCTGACCGGGGCGTACATCGGCCCCACGAGAGTACAAGACATGTCCGACGTCCGTCTCGACGAGCTTCTCCAGGCCGGAGTCCACTTCGGCCACCAGACCCGCCGTTGGAACCCGAAGATGAAGCCCTTCATCTTCACGGAGCGAAACGGCATCCACATCATCGACCTGCGGAAGACGCTCGACCGTCTCCAGGTCGCCCAGCAGGCCATCCGGGAGATCGTGCTCCGCGGGGAGCGGATCCTCTTCGTGTGCACGAAGAAGCAGCTCCGGGGCGTGGTCGAGCAGGAGGCCCAGGGCTGCGGCTCCTATTGGGTGACGGAGCGCTGGCTCGGGGGGATGCTGACGAACTTCCAGACCATTCGCCAGCAGATCCGGCGACTCAAGGAGCTCGAGCGGGGGTCCGAAGAGAACGCCTTCGAGTTCTACACGAAGAAAGAGCGCCTGATGCTCGATCGTGAGCGGATCAAGCTCGACAAGTACCTGGTAGGCGTGAAGGACATGGGCCGGATTCCCGGTGCGATCTTCGTCGTCGATGCGCGACGCGAGTCCATTGCCGTGAAGGAGGCCTCGAAGCTGGGGATCCCGGTGATCGCGATCACCGACACCAACGCCGATCCCGACCCGATCGACTTTCCGATCCCGGGCAACGACGATGCGATCCGCTCGGTGACGCTGATCGCCAAGGCCATCGCGGACACCATCTCGGAGGCCCGCAAGGAGGTCCCCGACGAGGAGCGCCGGCGCATCGACGAGCTCGAGGCGACGACCTACTCCACGGAGACGGGTGAGACCACGGAGAAGGAAGCGCCGAAGCGCCGCCGGCCGCGACGCAAGCGTCGTCCGCGCCCCGAGGTGATCGCTGCGCGCCGGAAGGACGAGGAGGGTGAAGAGGGCGAGGAGGTCTCCGAGGAGGGCGGGGCCGAGAACGCTGTGGCCGCCGAGACGGGCACCGCGTCCCCGGAGGCGTCGGAGGAGGTCGCCGAGACGCCCGAAGCTGAAGCCGGTACCGAGGCGCCCGAAGCCGAGGCCGACACCGAGGCGGGCGGCAAAAAGGCGGCCGACGCCGAAGACGGCAAAGAGGCGGCGGACGCCGAAGACGGCAAAGAGAAGTAACGACGGGGGAGAGTTCCCCCGCCCCCCGATCGATGCGGGGATTTCAGGACCCGGTGGCTGGCCCCCGGGTTGCCAGAGGCGGCGGGTCCGAGTTGGTCCGGTCGCCTCTTTTCACGACCCGGCTGCGGCCGGCATGAGGAGAATGAGGCATTCCGATGGGTGAAGCGACGATGATCAGCGCAAAAGACGTGAAGAGGCTCCGCGACATGACGGGCGCGGGGATGATGGACTGCAAGAAGGCGCTCACCGAGACCGACGGAGATTTGGAGAAGGCCGTCGATCTCCTTCGGGCCAAGGGTGCCGCGAAGGCGGCCAAGCGGGCCGAGAAGTCCGCCAACGAGGGCACGATCGGAAGCTACGTGCACTTCGACAACAAGACCGCGGTCATCGTCGAAGTGAACTGCGAGACGGACTTCGTCGCCAATACGGACGACTTCAAGCAGTTCGCTCGCGACCTGGCGATGCACATCGCCTCGACGAACCCGCTGTCGATCTCGCCTGATCAGATCGATCCGGAGCTCGTCGCCCGGGAGCGTGCGGTGTACCTGGAACAGGCGAAGGAAGAGGGGAAGCCGCCCAAGATCGCGGAGAAGATCGTCGAAGGACGTATTCAGAAGTTCTTCAAGGAGAGCACGCTCCTCGCGCAGCCGTTCGTGAAGGATCCCGACAAGACGATCGAGCAGCTCTTGACCGAGCTGTCGTCCACGGTCGGCGAAAAGGTAGAGGTGGCCCGCTTCGCTCGCATGAAGGTCGGCGAACGCTGACGCTCCCGGGACGAAGCTCGAGACGAACGACACGACGAACGATACCAGAGGAGGCCTGATGGGCGACGGGACGGAGCTGCGCTACCGGAGGGTCCTTCTCAAGATCTCGGGTGAGGCCCTGGCCGGTGATCGCGGGTTCGGGATCGAGCCTTCCGTCGTCGACGTCCTCACCGACGAGATCCGGTCGCTCGTGGAGATGGGGGTGTCGCTCGGCATCGTGATCGGAGGCGGGAACATCGTGAGGGGCGCGATCGCATCCCAGGAGGGGATGGACCGGGTGCAGGCCGACTACATGGGCATGCTCAGCACGGTCATCAACGCGCTCGCCGTGCAAGATCTGCTCGAGACGAAGGGCGTCGAGACCCGGGTCATGACCGCCATACGGATGGCACAGATCGCGGAGCCGTACATCCGACGCCGCGCGATCCGGCACATGGAGAAGCGGCGCGTCGTGTTGTTTGCGGGGGGGACGGGCAATCCGTACTTCTCGACCGATACGGCAGCCGTGCTCCGTGCCATCGAGATGGAGTCCGACGTCGTGATCAAGGCGACCAAGGTCCAGGGCGTGTTCACGGCCGACCCCGTGAAGGATCCCGATGCCGTGTTCATTCCAACGATCAGCTTTCAGGAGGTCGTGCAGCGCGAGCTGGCCGTGATGGATGCGGCGGCCGTCGCTCTCTGTAAGGAGAACGGATTGCCGATCATCGTGCTCAACCTCGGGGATCGTGGTGCCGTGGCGAACGCGATTCGGGGGGAGCGGGTCGGCACGTTAGTTTCGTAACAACCCAGGATGTGGAGGTCGGCATGCCCACGGTAGAAGACGCCAAGAAGCGCATGGAGGAAGCACTGGAGGCCATCCGGCGCGAGTTCGCGACGGTGCGGACCGGCAAGGCGACGCCGGCCCTCCTCGACACGGTTCGCGTTGAAGCCTACGGCTCCAAGATGCCGATCAACCAGGTGGCCACGGTGAGCACTCCGGAGGCCAGCCTCATCGTCGTCCAGCCGTTCGACAAGTCCCTCATCGGTGACATCGAGCGGGCGATTCAGACCGCGGATCTCGGGCTCAATCCCGCCAATGACGGGAACCTGATCCGGGTCCCGATTCCGCCTCTCAACGAGGAGCGCCGGCGTGAATTCGTGAAGCTCCTCCACAAGATGGCCGAGGAGGGCAAGATCTCCATCCGACACGCGCGGCGGCTCGTTCGCGAGGAGATCCACTCGCTCGTGAAGGCGCACGAGATCGGCGAGGACGAGGGGCGGAGAAGGGAAGATGCGCTCGAAAAGGTGACGCACGAGTACACCGACAAGGTCGACGATCTCTTGAAGCACAAGGAAGCAGAGGTCATGGCCATCTAGTGGCCCCGCCGCAGGCCGCATCGACCTCCCCCGCAATGTCCGCTGATCGGCTCGATCGAATCCGCCTCCAGGGTCCTGTACCGCGGCACGTGGCCGTCATCATGGACGGCAATGGCCGCTGGGCGCGGGAACGGGGGTTACCCAGACACCTCGGGCATCGGGAAGGTATGGGCGCCGTCCGCGAGACCGTGGAGGGTGCGATCGAAGCCGGCGTCGAGATCCTGACCCTCTTCGCGTTTTCGACCGAGAACTGGCGGCGCCCCGCCGAGGAGGTCTCGGCTCTCATGACCTTGCTCGAGGTTTACGCGCGGAGGGAGCGGGAGGAGCTACGGCGACAGGGCGTCGAGGTACACGTCCTGGGGGAGCTGGACCGTGTCGGGGACCGGACCCGGTCGGCCATCGAGTCGATCGTGGAACGGACGCGTGGCGGTGGGGAGCTGAGACTGAACCTCATGATCTCCTACGGCGGGCGCGAGGAGATCCTGCGCGCCGCGAAGCAACTCGCCGAGCAGGTGCGGGACGGGCACCTGACCCCGTCGCAGATCGACGAGGACCGGTTCGGTGACGCACTCCTCACCCGAGGCCTTCCGAACCCGGACTTGCTCGTTCGCACGTCCGGCGAGCACCGCATCAGCAACTTCATGTTGTGGCAGCTCGCCTACACGGAGCTCCACGTGAGCCCCGTGCTCTGGCCCGACTTCGACCGATCCGACCTCTTCGAGGCGATTCTCGACTATCAGCAGCGCGAGCGTCGCTTCGGCCGGGTCGCGGCGCCGTGATCCATGACGGCTCGGGGCCTCGATGAGTGAGCTCGGCAAGCGGGTCGCGGTCGCTTCCGTGGGGATTCCCGCCGTTCTGGGCCTCGTGTATCTGGGAAGCTGGTTCATCGCGGGCCCGCTCGCGTTGATAGCGGGTTGGGGGGCCCACGAGTGTTATCGCTTCGCGCTTCGGAACGACGTGGAACCGGTCGGGTGGATCGGCGTTCCTCTCTCAGCGGCCTTCGTCCTGCTCGCGGCGTGGCGACCGAGTTTCGTCGGATTGGCGCCCGTAGGCCTGGGGCTCATCGGAGTCGCGACGCCACTGGTGATGCTGGCCGTGATGTTCCGTCGTGGCCCGGAGGGCAGTCCGCTGCGGGCGGCGTCGGTCACGGTGGTCGCGGCACTCTACGTGGGGCTCTCGCTCGCCTTCGTGCCTCTCCTTCATGGGTTGCCGTCCCGAATGAGTTGGGGAGGGTCCAACGACCCTTGGGCGGGGCTGCTCGTCGTGGCGCTCCCCCTCGCGGCGACCTGGGTCGGTGACGCCGCCGCGTTCTTTGCGGGGTCCGCGTGGGGACGGCAGCGTGCGAAGCTCGCACCGGGCATCAGCCCCAATAAGAGCTGGATCGGCTTCTGGGCCGGTGTGGCCGGAGCGTCCGCCGCTTCGTTAATATGGCATCGGATCGCGACGATGCGTCTACCGGAGCTGGATCTCGGGGGCATCGGCGCCGTGGCTCTTGCAGGGGGTGTACTCGGGGTGGCGGCGGTTCTGGGGGACCTGGTGGAGTCGTTGTTGAAGCGGGAGGCGGGTGTGAAGGACTCGGGCACCTTCTTCCCCGGCCACGGTGGTGTGATGGATCGGATCGATTCGCTCATCTTCACGTTCCCCGCCGCGTACGTGCTGCTCGTGGTGCTGGGGGGGCAGTGGTGAGGGGTTCGCTGGGGGCGCTGCGATGATCAGGGTCGCGATCTTGGGCTCGACGGGATCGATCGGGCGTAGCGCACTCGAGGTGGTGTCCCGTCATCCAGGTCGGTTCGAGGTCGTCGCGCTCGCCGCGAACCGACGGGTGGACGTGCTTACCGAGCAGGTCCGTCGCTTCCGACCCGACACCGCGGCGCTGTGCGACGCCTCGGTGCCCATCCCGTCGTCGACAGGCCGGACCGCCTGGTCCGCGGGAGCAGAAGCCCTGCTCGAGATCGCGTCCCGTCCGGACGTCGACGTCGTGCTGAACGCGCTCGTCGGGGCGGCGGGGCTGGCCCCGACGATCGCCACGCTCGAGGCGGGGCATCGCCTCGCACTGGCCAACAAGGAGTCGCTCGTGGCCGGCGGGCCGATCGTGCTCGAGGCCGCGCGGCAGGGCGGGGGGGAGATCGTCCCGATCGACTCCGAACACAGCGCCATTCTCCAATGCCTGGAGGGGCACGGAGCGGATGCGGTCCACCGCCTGGTCCTCACGGCCTCCGGAGGGCCCTTTCGGGGTCGATCGGCGGCCGAGCTCAGGTATGCGGAGGCCTCATCGGCGCTCCGGCATCCGACGTGGGACATGGGGGCCAAGATCACCATCGACTCCGCCACGCTGGCCAACAAGGCGCTCGAGGTCATCGAGGCCCACTTCCTCTACGGGCTCGGATACGATGCGATCGACGCCGTGGTGCACCCCCAGTCCATCATTCACTCCTTCGTGGAGTTCGTGGACGGCTCCGTGCTGGCGCAGCTCGGCTTTCCCAACATGGAGCTACCCATCCTCTACGCGCTCAACTACCCGATACGCGTCTCGGACGAGGTGTTGCGCACCTACGATCCCGTGACCGCCTCTCCCCTGACGTTCGAGGAGATCGATCACGAGGCGTTCCCGATGTTCTCTCTGGGGGTCGAGGCAGGCCGACGGAGCGGATGCGCGCCGGCGGTGTACAACGCCGCGAACGAGATTGCTGTGCAGGCGTTTCTGGAAGAGCGCGTCCGTTTTCCCGAGATTGCAGCCGTCGTCGAGACGGCGATGGAGCGCATCGGAGTCTCGGACCTCACTGAAATGATCGACGTGACCGCCGCAGACGCGGCGGCCCGAGCCGTGGCTTCCGAAGCCGTCGCGGCGCTCGGGGACGTGAATATTGGGACGACTTCATGACCATTCTGGCCACCATCATCGTCTTGGGCGTGCTCATCTTCGTGCACGAACTGGGGCACTTCTGGGCCGCCAAGGCGGTCGGTATCGAGGTGCAGCGCTTCTCGATCGGGCTCGGGCCGAAGGTGTTCGGCGTGCAGCGTGGCGAGACCGAATACGTTCTGAGTGCCATTCCTCTCGGCGGGTACGTCAAGATGGGCGGCATGGACGACGAGGTGATGGAGCGCATCGAAGGTGGGCCGGAGGGAGAAGGGATGCCGCCCCGTCGGGAGCCGAGCGAGCGCGACTTCGACCAGAAACCCGTCTGGGCCCGGACGCTCGTGATCTCGGCCGGCGTGATCATGAACATGGTGTTCGC
>JBDHDM010000069.1:0-13918 GCA_039591515.1 Gemmatimonadota bacterium
ATGAAGATGGCCACGTCGAACGCCGGGCAGATCGTCGAGATGGCTGGAGAGATGAACCTCTACAAGGCGCATCGACTCGGCGTCGTGGAGATCGACGCCTGGGGTGACGCCGTGCTCCTCGATGGTAACCCGCTCGAAGACATCACGAACGTACGGCCAGAGCACATCACGCTGGTCGTGAAGGGCGGGTCGATCTACAAGAACACCCTGAACTGACTTACCGAAACACGCACCCGAGACATCAAATGACCAACCTCCGAAGCTGCCTGACGGGCCTCGCGGCCCTCGCGACGTTCCTGGCTCCTCCGATCGCGGCGCAGGACGCACCCACCCGCACCCTCTTCACCAACGTCCAGGTGTGGGACGGCACCTCCGACAGCCGCACCGCCGCGGACGTCCTCGTCGAGGGCAACATGATCGTCGGTGTCGGCTCCGGACTCTCGTCATCGGGTGCGACTGTCGTCGACGGCGGAGGCCGCACGCTGATGCCCGGCCTCATCGACATGCACACGCATCTGATGTTCCCGCAGGGCCTCCCCGACCACGAGAACGTCTGGGACGGTCCCGCGTCCGGCGCGATGGCGCACCAAGGTATGCAGACGTACGTGCGGAACGGCTTCACGACGCTCCGGGACATGTGCGGCCCAGCGAGCCTCTCTCGTGCGATCGCAGCCGGAGCGCTCGAAGGGCCACGCTACTACAGCTCCGGAGCCTGCATCTCCTCCTACTCGGCACACGCGGACTGGGGTCCGCAGACGGCCCCACTGGGTGCGGTGTCGAATCACACGCGGATGGGCAACTCGCTCATCGCCAACAGCCCGGACGAGTATCGCGAGGCGGCCAGGTACAACTTTCGGCAGGGAGCGCAGTTCCTGAAGGTCTTCGTCGGGGGTGGCGTCGCGTCGTCGTACGACCCGCTCGAGTCGATCACGATCCGGCCCGAGGAGCTTCGCGCAACCGTCGAGGTGGCCGAGGACTTCGGGTCCTACGTCTGCATCCACGTGTACCACGCCGAACACATCCAGATGGCCCTCGATCAGGGCGTCCGGTGCATCGAGCACGGCTTCCTGATGGACGAAGCCACGATGGAGCGAATGGTCGCCGAGGACATCGTGCTTTCCGCTCAGGCGTTCATGAGCTACACGGCCTTCCAGGATCCCGCGGGCATCCCAGGCTTCGGCCCGGAGCAGGTGGCTAAGGGCATCCAGGTCAACCAGGGCGCCGATCAGATGTTCGAGTGGGCGGCCGAGAAGGGCGTCCAGCTGTTCGCGGGAAGTGACATGTACACCTTCGATCTGCTCCCGAACGCGATCCTGAACATTACGCAGCTCGAGCGCTGGTTCTCCCCGGTCGAGGCTCTTCGTGCCGCGACGTCGACTGCGGGCCGGTGGCTGATGGAAACCGGCCCGAAGAACCCCTACAAGGCCGGACCCATCGGCGTGATCGAGGAAGGCGCCTACGCCGACCTGATCCTCGTCGACGGGGATCCGACGTCGAGCACGGAAGTTCTCGTGGACTCGGGCAACGTCGACCTCGTGATGATCGACGGGCAGGTCCATAAGGACGAGATGAACTGATGCTGAGGCTGCTCGCTGGCGCGCTGACGGCTCTCGCCCTCGGCGCGCCGGCGCACGCACAGGACCGTACGCTCTTCACGAACGTGAGCGTCTGGGACGGTACGTCGGACGGACTTGCCACGGGGATGAGCGTACTCGTGGAGGGCAATCTCATCGCGGGAGTTTCGTCCGAGTCGATTGCCGCCGGTGACGCCACGGTCATCGACGGAGACGGCCGCACGTTGATGCCCGGCCTCATCGACATGCACACGCACGTCATGTTCAAGTTCGGCGTGCCGCTGACACGGGAAGAGATGGACCTCGCGTCGGCCGGCGCCGCCGCGCTCGAGTCGATGCAGCTCTACATGGAGATGGGGTACACGACGCTCCGCGACGTCGGCGGGGCAAGCCTTGGGCTCGCGCGCAACATCGCCGCCGGACGCGTCGCCGGGCCGCGCCTGTACTCGAGCGGTGGCGCCCTCTCGGCGATCTCGGGACACGCCGACCTGTCCCTGACGACGGAGGATCCGAAGGACGGAGTCCTCCACCGGAACGGACAAGGGATCATCGTCACCGGCGAAGACGAGGTCCGAGCGGCAGTCCGCACCGCACTTCGACAGGGCGCTACACACATCAAGCTCATGGTCGGAGGAGGAGTCGCGTCGAACCTGGACCCACTCGAGGCGACGACCTTCACCGAAGACGAAATCCGGGCCGCGGTGGAAGCGGCGGCTGACTTCGGGACGTACGTGTGCGCCCATGCCTATAACGATGTCTCGATCAACCGGGTCCTCGATGCAGGCGGCCGATGCATCGAACACGGGTTCCTGATCGAGGAATCGACGATCCAGCGCCTGGTCGAGGTCGGCGCAGTGATGTCCCTCCAGTCCTACGTCTCCTACGACCAGTTCCAGAACCCGGAAGCCATCCCCGGTTTTTCGGCGGAAAACATCCGCAAGGGCCGCCAGGTTAACGAAGGCGCGGACCGGATGATGAATTGGGTGCGCGACTACGGAGTCGAGACGTTCGCCGGTGCGGACATGTGGCCGTTCACCATGATCCCGATCACCAACGAAGACCTGGCCGTCCGCCAGCGCTGGTTCGACGACGCGGAGATCCTCCGCCAGAACACCTCGTATGCCGCAAGCTGGCTCGCGAAGTCCGGCCCGAAGAACCCCTACAAGGACGGCCCCCTGGGTGTGATCGAGGAGGGCGCGTATGCGGACCTGATCCTCGTGAACGGCGACCCGACCGAGGACGTGTCGATCCTGGTGGACTACGATGCGAACATCGTCCTCGTCATGAAGGACGGGACGATCTTCAAGAACACGCTCAACTGATCGTGCGTCCCGCGTGGCGAAGCCGAACCTGCGACGGGAAGGTGTCCGCCTTTCTCGGGTCAGCCCTGCTCCTGCTCACGGGGGGTGCCTGCGCCCCTCCGGGGGCGGAGGCGCCACCTCGCTTCGGCCACGACGTCCCGGGTACGGCAGTCCCATGGACGCACGAGAACTTCGACTCACCCGACGTTGCCGATGATCGCCTGACCTTCGCGCTCTTCGCGGACCTCACGGGTGGCGAGCGCCCCGGCGTATTCGACGTCGCCGTCGAACAGCTCAACCTCCTGCGACCCGAACTCATCGTGAACGTCGGGGACCTCATCGAGGGTGACAGCGACGACCCAGCGGTTCTGGCCGCCCAGTGGGATGCCTTCGACCGGCGGGCCGGCCGGGCCCGCGCGCCGATCTTCTATGTGGGGGGCAACCACGACCTGACCGGCGAGGCGCTCCGCGGCGTGTGGGCCGACCGTTACGGGCCGACCTACTACTGGTTCCGCTACGACGACGTCCTCTTCCTCGTCCTAGACACCGAAGACAACACACCCGAGCGCATGGCGGAGATCGAGGCAGAGCGTACGGAGGCCGTGCGCATTTATTCGGAAGAAGGGCCCGAGGCGTTCGCATCCACACCGTACGCCACGATGCCCGAGCGCACGGCGGGCACGATCGGGGCAGCCCAGTCCGCCTACTTTGTGGACGCGATCGCAGCGAATATGGACGCCCGGTGGACCTTCGTGCTGACCCACAAGCCCGCGTGGCAAAGAGACGCCGAGCAGAACTTCGCCGCGATCGAGGCCGCGCTCGCGGAGCGTCCCTACACCGTCTTCAGCGGACACGTCCAGGCGTACGGATACGAGGAGCGTCACGGACGCGACTACATCCAGCTCGCAACGACGGGCGGTCTTCAGTTACCGGATCTGGGGCGCTCGGCGGACCATGTGACTCTGGTCACCGTGGATGACGGCGGGATCGATATCGCGACGCTCCTCCTCGACGGGATACTCGATCGAACGGGTGCGATTCCCGCCCACGGGGACACACTCTGCTTCGAATCGACGAAATGCGGGCGCTGACACGGCTGGTCTCGTCTTCTGCACCAGCTCGGTTGGCGCAAACGGGCACCCCATCAGCTCAGAACGAAATACCTTTCCGATGACTTCCAACGGCAGTCATCCATGGAGCATCCCGAATGGACTTCCCCGTCGTGAACCCTCGGTCCTTTCTCGCGAGTCTGGCCCTCGCGGGATCTCTCGTGGCGGTGTCGGTCTCCGCACAGGAACGCGACGCCGATGAGGTAGCCCGGGAGCTTTCCAACCCCACAGCCCCGGTCTTCTCGCTCACGTCGTTCCTGGACGTGACGAAGTACAAAGGCGATCTGCCCGGCGCGGGCGATCAGACCGCGTGGACGTACTCCTTCCAGCCCCCCGCGCCATTCGAGCTGGGAGGCGGACTCAACTTCTTCGTCCGTCCGCTCATCCCCTTCGTGCTGACCTCGCCGAAGTTCACCGGGGCCGGTTTCGAGGGGTCGGGCTTCAACCTCGGTAACATCTCCATGGACGTCTCACTGGGAAAGACGTCGTCGAGCGGCTTGATCCTGATCGGGGGGACGGTGTGGACCCTTCCGACGCATACGGATGCGGACCTCCGTGCCAACTTCTCGTTGGGCCCTGAGGTCGCGGTCGGTCTGATGAAGCCGTGGGGCGTCGCCCTGCTCCTTCTCACGCAGTCCTTCGAGCTGGAGGGTGAAGACAAATCGAGCACACTCGGTGGCCAGTATGTCTTCGCGAAGGGACTCGGCGGAGGCTGGCAGTTCGTAGCCAACCCGCCGTTCTCGTACAACTGGACTTCCGAAGACTTCACCTTCCCGATCGGAGGGGGGCCGTTTCGGACCCTCTTCGTCGGCGACACGCCGGTGAAGGTCGGCGGGCAGTTCTGGTATTACCTGAGTCAACCGGACCCCTTCGGTCCGGACTGGCAGCTGCGACTACAGATTCAGCCGGTGCTCACGCGGCCCTGGTAGCAGCGGAGCCAGAGGATCGAGATGAACCCAACGCGACGACATTGGAACGGCACCGTGCAGGCAGCGCTTGGCGCCGCGCTGCTGACCCTCGCAATCTCCGCAGGTGACCCCGTGTCCGCAGCCGCACAGGAGACGACGTTCACCTTCGGTGGTTACGTGAAGTTCGACGCCATCGCGAGCGACTTCCACAACGGCACCGTCGACAACACGAGCGTGCTGCGTGACATCCATTTCCCGGGAGCCATTCCGGTGGGGGGGACGAACGAGACGTTCGGTACGCTCGACTATCACGCGAAGGAGTCGCGCTTCAACCTCGGCACACGCACCGCCCTCTCGAACGGGAAGAGCGTGCGCTCCTACTTCGAGCTCGACTTCTTGCTCGCGGGCCAAGGCGACGAGCGGGTGAGCAACTCGTACAACCCTCGGCTGCGCCACGCCTTCTTCGAATACGACGCGTGGCTCCTCGGTCAAACTTGGAGCACCTTCATGGTCCTCGACATCGTCGAGGATCTGGACTTCGCAGGCACGGCCGAGGGCATGGTCTTCGTTCGTCAGCCGCAGGTGCGCTTCACGAAGGGTGGTTTCCAGGCCGCGATCGAGACGTCGGAAACGACGCTGACGCCGTGGCAGGCCGCGGGCAGGCAGGACAGCGGCAACGCGCTCAGCCCTGACTTCGTGGTGCGCTACAACCACTCGGACGACTGGGGTCACGTCTCGGCCGCCGGGATTCTCCGGCGGCTCAATCACGAGTTCGAAGACACCGACGACGTGATTCACAATGAAACGGCCACAGGTGTAGGCGTTACCCTCGGTGGGCTCGTGAACCTGGGAGCGCGCGACGACGTTCGGTTCCAGGCGACGGCCGGCACCGGCCTCGGGCGTTACCTTGCGCTCAACTTCATCAACGGCGCCCAGATCCTGGCCGACGAAGCCCTCGAGCCCGTTCCATCGTTCAATGGCTTTGTCGGCGTGCGTCACTTGTGGCACGAGCAGTGGCGGTCCAACGCCAACTACTCCTTTTTCGAGGCCGACAACAGCCCGTCGACCTCCGACTCTGGCGTGAACGAGTCGGCCTGGAGTGCCTCGATCAATGTGATCTACTCGCCGGTACCGACCCTCGACTTCGGTGTCGAGTTCATGCACGCCGAGCGCGAGCTTCGGGACGGAACCTCGGGCAGCTTCGAGCGTTTCCAGTTCAGCGGTAAGTACGCCTTCTCCTTTTCCTCCGAGAGCGGCGGCTAGGCTGCCGACTCATCACCCCCCCAAACCCACGGATTGATCTGATGCCCGCACGAACTCCCTTCGCCGTCCTCGCGGCAACGCTGCTCCTCGCCACGCCGGGCGTGGCCTCCGCGCAAGACACCGACGAGGTCCAGGAAGCCATCGCTCGGGTCAAGGAAGCCGATCCCAGTATCGCGTCGTACTTCGACAGCGCGGCCGGCTACGCCGTCTTCCCCGGTGTGGGTAAGGCCGGGCTCGGGATCGGAGGCGCACGCGGTAGCGGCCTCGTCTTCCGCAGCGGCAGCGCGATCGGCAAGGTCACGCTCAGCCAGATCTCCATCGGCTTCCAGGCCGGCGGTCAGGAATTCATCGAGGTCATCTTCTTCGAGACCGCTCGAGCGCTCGACGACTTCACCGCGGGCAACTTCGAGTTCAACGCCCAGGTCTCGGCCGTCGCGGTCACGGCCGGCGCCTCGGCGGACGTGGGATACAGCAACGAGATCGCAGTGTTCACGCTGGCCAAGGGCGGCCTCATGTACGAGGCGGCAGTCGGTGGGCAGAAGTTCGACTACGAGCCCATCGGCAACTAAGGACCCGACGTTCCCAATCCTCGAAACAACGGCGACGTGACCACGATACGCCCATCACCGCGAACGGTCCGGGCGACCGGGAGCGCGAGCGCGTTGCTCGCGGCGCTGCTCCTCGCAGCGCCGCTCGCAGCGCAAGAAGCCCAGCCCGATACGGCCCGTGCCCGCCGCGGCTTCGAAGGACCAGCGGGGACCCGTGCTACGATGGTCGCCGACTCGGAGGACAAGGACCCGTTCTGGCGCTGGCCAATCAACTTCTTCGACCCCTGGCAGGCGAAGAAGCGTGAGGTGCAGGAGGCGACCGGGCTGACGTACGGGCTACAATACCAGACGATGTACGCGCGGGCCTCGGAGTCGATCGACGATGCGGAGAAGAGCTCGGCGAGTGGGATCTTCGTCGCTTCCGCTTCCTGGGATCTGTTCGGGGCCGAGTCCGGCAATGTCGGCCGGCTCGTAACTCGGGTCGACAGCCGGCACGTCTATGGCAGCTACACCACATCGCCACAGCTGCTCGCATTCCAGACGGGATCCATGGCGCCGACCGCTGTCCTCTTCACGGACGCGCCATTCCGGTTGATGACGCTGTACTGGGCCCAGGGGCTCTTCGGTGGCCGCGCGGGCATCATCGCCGGGAAGATCTTCCCCGACGACTGGTTGAACCATCACCAGCTCATGAACCCGCTCACGGATTTCCTGGGACTGGGAAGCGTCTTCGCTCCGGTCGTGAGCTTGCCCAATCCGGGAATCGGGATCGGGGCAGGCACCTGGATCGGGAACAACATGCAGCTCAAGGTCGTGATCGCGGATCCGAAGGGAGATCCGTACAACGACGACTTCTGGGAGTTCGGTGGCGAGCAGTTCTTCGACGGCGAGTTCTTCAAGTCGGCCGAGGTGCTTTGGCTCCCCGATCCCGACAACCCCTACGGTAAGCGGGTCTCGGTCACCGCGTGGCACGCCGACGAGTACGACGGCCCCGACGGCTCGATCGCCTCGACCGTCAGCCACGGTGTGACCCTCGCGTCGAACTGGACGATCGGAAGGTGGGTGCCGCTCTTCCTGGCGGGTGTGTCCAACGGAGGCGGTGCCAACGCCGTGGCGGACGCGTTCGTCACCGGTGGCATGGGATACCGCCTGCGAAGCCAGGACGTGACCGGCGTCACGCTCAGCTGGCTGAGCCCTCCGGCCGACGGCCTGCGCAGCCAAACGACGCTCGAGGGTTACTTCCGCTTCTACATCAGCGATGCGATCGCGCTGACGCCGAACCTACAGTGGGTCTTCAACCCTTCCCTCAACGAAGACGTGGGCTCGATGACGTACTTTCAAATCCGCGCTCGATTGGCCCTCTGACGTGAGCGTACGCACCGGGCGAGCGAGTCGAACCGCGCGGGTGGGCGCGGTCGGCATCGTCGCGCTCCTCGCCCTCGCGCCGACCCCGGCTCACGCCCAAGAGGAATTCCCCGACTCGCTCTGGAACTACTTCCAGACCCCCTGGCTGAACGTCGTCTTCGGCCTCGCGATCGTGATGGACGTGACGAGCTACAACCAGGATCAGGCCAGCAAAGATTACTTCGGGAACCTCAACGAAGGGCGTGAAGGTGAGATCCGCGGGCTGCGGGGGCTCTTCGCCGGACAGGTCAGAGTCCTCGGAAAGTCGTACGACTACCTCTTCGCGGCGGCGTACCGGGGCTTCGACCGGGGCTTCGAGCAGCAGACGGACGACGAGTTCGCCGTCTTCGATCTCGCGGTAACCGTGCCGGTTGGCACCGACCTCCGCGTCAACGTCGGCAAGCAAAAGGAGCCGTTCTCTCACGATCGCGTGCAGAGCATGCTGTACAATCCGTCGCACGAGCGACCCGCGTACATCGACGGAGTGACGCGATCTCGCAACGACGGCATCCTGCTCGAGCGTTGGAACGCCCAGGCTCGATGGAAGTGGGCCGTGGGCTACTACAACGATTGGTTGAGCCCGGGCGGCCTCTCCTTCCTCAAGAACCCGTATTCGCTCATCGGCCGCGTGACGGGGCTGCCCATCGACAGAGAAGCCGACGGCGGCCCCCTGCTCCACATCGGCGGGTCGCTGAACAAGACGTGGGTGCCCGAGACCCGGACGTCATCGATCACCGCGAAACCCGAGGCGTTCTTCGCCCCGAACTTCATCGATACCGGACCCATCGATATCGACGGGGCGGTGAACCTGGGGCTCGAAGCCGCCTTCGTTCACGGGGCGTGGAACCTCTCGGGCGAGATCATCCGTACCGACATGCGACAGCCCAATGGCAGCAGCCCCGACTTGTGGGGATGGCACATGCAGGCGGGCTGGACGATCACGGGCGAGCGCCGTTCCTACGATCGCCGCTGGGGCGTGGTGTCGCTGCTCGATCCGGAATCGCCTACGGGCATCGGAGGGGTTGGGGCGTGGCAGCTGTCCGCCCGCTACTCGTACATGGACGCGAACGACGCGGGTGTGGCCGGCGGAATCATGCACAAGTACTCGGCAAACCTGCAGTGGTACCTGAGCCGCTTCACCTTCGTGACCGTGCACGTCGGCTACGCCGACCTCGACCGCGACGGGATCCAGAGCGGCACCTGGATCGGCCTCCTCCGGTGGGGGATCGTGACGAGCTGACGGCACAAGCGTCCGGGCACGCGGTCCTACGTCATCAGGTGATCGCGACGTTCGATCGCGGCTTCGATCGCATCGGCTCAAGCGTGAGGCTGGAGCCGAGCTGACGCTGCCGGGTAAGGGTCAGCATCGATCGTTCACTCCCGGAGCGGATCCATGGCCGAGGCCCACGACGCCGTCCCCCTCGCTTCCGTCCATCCCGAGATCGTTCCGATCCTGCCCCTCGTCGCCGCGATGTGGGAGGACGGAATCGCAGGGGAGGCCGACGTCCAGACACTCCGCTCGGTCGCGATCGCGGCAGGGCTCTCGGCCGAGGCCGCGGAGTCCCTGGACAGCTGGACCGAGCCCACTGCACCCCCGACGCCCACGGAGCTATCCCGCGTTCATCGTTTCCTCCGCTCGGCACAGCTGGGGGACGAACCGGCGGCTCTCGCCTCGCTGAGCGATTTCGGGCTCGCCCTGCGATCGGCGGAGACCTCGGCGCTCTGGTCCACGGAGCGTGCTGCTTCCGCTCTTCGTGAGGCAGAGGGAAGCCTGGGCTTGCCCCCCGCCGAGACCGCGCGCAACCTGCGTGGCATCAGCCCCGGGCGAGCGGGCGAATCCACGAGCCAGGCCCCGCCGGATCCGACCGACCCGACGGGCGAAGGCTACGCGTCACGATCCGATGCTCTCCGAGAGCTCCTCGAGCGTGACCACGCCGCGGTACGGGCTCACGCGCGGGACCTGCTCGCCCGCCCCGAGATGACGATTCCGCTCGGTCTTCCTCACCACGAGTACCGGGAGCGTGTCCTCGACGCCGTACGCTTGCTCGCCGACGAAGGGGTCGGGTCGCTCGGCTACCCGAAGGTGTTCGGAGGGGGCGGAGACCCCGGCGCGGCGGTCGCGGCTTTCGAGACGCTCGCCTTGGGGGACCTGAGCATCGTCGTGAAGTTCGGCGTCCAGTTCGGGCTCTTCGGGGGGAGCATCCTCCAGCTCGGCACGCGGCGGCACCACGAGGCGTACCTCGGAGCCGTCGGACGACTGGAGCTGCCCGGCTGCTACGCGATGACGGAGACCGGACACGGCTCCAACGTGCGCGATCTCGAGACGACCGCCACCTACGATGCCGCGACACGCGAGCTCGTCGTCGACTCGCCCACGGAGGCGTCCGGCAAGGATTGGATCGGCAACGCCGCGCGACACGGCCGCCTCGCCGTGGTGTTCGCGCGGCTCGTCGTCGGAGACGAGGACCACGGGGTCCACGCCGTGCTCGTCCCCATCCGAGACGCCCGCGCGAAACCCGTGCCGGGCGTGCGCATCGAGGACTGCGGGCTCAAGCTCGGCCTGAACGGCGTGGACAACGGGCGCATCTGGTTCAACGCGGTGCGGGTCCCGGTCGACAACCTGCTGGACCGTTTCGCGAGGATCGACGAGCAGGGCCGATATCACAGTCCGATTCCGAGCTCGGGACGCCGTTTCTTCACCATGCTGGGAACCCTGGTCGCGGGTCGCGTGAGCATCGCGTCGGCCTCGGTGAGCGCAGCGAAGGTCGGCCTGACGATCGCGGTCCGGTACGCGGCGAACCGCCGTCAGTTCGGTCCAGCCGACGGAAGCGAGCTCCCCATCCTGACCTACACGGCCGTGCAACGCGCGCTCATGCCGAGGCTCGCGGCAACCTACGGGCTCCACTTCGCGGCCCGCCGCCTCCAGGCTCGATACGCGGAGGCGGCAGAGAGGATGGCCCGCGGCCGGCGGAGCACGGGCGCCTCGGACGCCGAGGCAGACGTACCCGCGCCGGAAGCGGAGCTGGAAGTCCTCGCGGCCGGCCTGAAGGCGTGGGCGTCCAACCACTGCACCGAGACGTTGCGCGCTTGTCGCGAGGCTTGTGGGGGACAGGGCTACCTGGCCGAGAACCGCTTCGCGGCGCTCAAGGCCGACACCGATGTCTTCACGACGTTCGAGGGGGCAAACGACGTCCTCTACCAGCTCGCAGCGAAGGGGCTCCTCTCGCGCTTCCGCGACGAAGTCACGAGCCTCGACCTCCGAGGGATCGTCCGCTACCTGAGCGAGCGTGCCGAAACGTCGCTCTCGGAGCTCAATCCGGTGGTCACCAGGCGGACCGACGAGGCGCACCTGCTCGATCCGTCGCTGCATCGCGCTGCGCTCGAGTACCGCGAGGCCCGGCTGCTACGCTCGGTGGCCGAGCGCATGCGCTCCCGCATCCGCGAAGGCACGGACTCGTTCGACGCCGTCAACCAAGTCCAGGATCACCTCATCGCGCTCGCGCGCGCGCACGTCGAAAGGGTCGTGCTCGAAGCGTTCCAGACCGGTGTCGAGGAGGCGGACCACGAAACCGTGCGGGCTGCCCTTCAGCCTCTGGCCGCCCTGTACGCGTTGTCCAGGCTCGAGGCGGATCGGGGCTGGTTTCTGGAGGCCGGCTACCTCGAAGCGGGGAAGTCGCGGGCAGTTCGCCGACTGGTCACGAAGCTCTGCCGAGAGGTGGCCGGGAACGCCCTGGAGCTCGTCGACGGCTTCGGCGTCCCGGAGGCCCTCCTCCCCGGGCTCGTCCGACGCTAGATCCGGCACTCATCGTGCATCAGGTTCCGGTTTGAACCGAAGTCCGGCAGCGCATACTGTCGGAATCCGTTGAAAACGTGGGATTCGACAGGAAATAAACACTTGTTTTTTTGCCGATCCCCCGGACATTTTCCAAGTGCTCGTGACGGTGGGGGAATGGCGGAACGCGCGACGAATCCTACATTTCCGCATACAGCGACACCGAAGGGGAGCGCATGGTGCGCCCCGTACTCGTCGGAGGAGATTCCATGGTTCGCAAGAGCCTGATCGCGATGGCGTTCCTGGCGGTGGCCTCGCCGCTCGCCGCACAGAACCCCATGGCCGGCCCCGCAGAGTGGCAGTGGACGTCGGATCGCCCGGACGCCCACGCGCCCATGGGCGTTTTCGGGGCCCGGACCGCCAACGAAGGCGAGTTCGAGATCGGGTACCGCTACTACCAGACGAACTGGGAGAAGATGTACCTCGGCACCGACACGACCTCGGCGTCCGATCTGCTCAACACCTACGACGACGTGCCGATCACGCGGAAGGACATCCGCCACGAGCTGCGTTTGGCGTGGGGCGTCACAGAGAATCTCACGCTAGTCGGTCGTGGGTCGTTCCTGGTTCTCGAGCGCGACACGTGGGTCAGCGGCGGCTCCGTGATGCGAAACACCGTCGAAGAGCTCGGCGACGTCGAGGTCGGAGCGCTCTACAACATCTTCGGCAGCGGCCCCTACAGGCTGCACGTCCAGGGTGGGGCCGTGATCCCGACGGGCAAGTCGATCACCTACGGCGATCGCAACGGCGCCACGGTCCACCTGCCCTACGACATGCGCACGAGCGGTGGGACCTTCGGCGCAATCCTCGGCGTCTCCGGCGGGGTCCAAAACGAGTTCGGTTCCCTCGGCGCGCAATTCCGTCTCCGCACGGACTTCGGTGAGAACGACGCCGGCTTCACCCCGGGGGACCAGTACGAGGCCAACGGCTGGGCGGCGTACCGGTTCAACTCTTTCCTCAGCGCCTCCGCCGGGGTCCGCTGGGAGAACTATCGGAACATCGACGGACAGGACACCGCTCTCGACTTCTTCGGTGATCCGCACAACGCCGGGGCGATTCTCTCCGGCCAGCGCGCGCACCTGCCGCTGGGGGTCAACTTCATGATTCCGGAGGGCAACCGCTTCGCCGGACACCGCCTCTCCGCCGAGGCCGTCTACACGCTCCACCACGACATGAACGCACCGCAGATCGGCATGGACTGGGGCTTCAACTTCGGGTGGTCGATCGGCTTCTGAGCGCTCGCCCGACACCGATGGGCCGACGGGTCCGGGGCGCGAGCCCCGGACCCGTCTTCGTTCCGACCCGGCCTAGCGGCGCAGGGCAACCAGGTGGTAGCGCTTCTTGCCCTTCCGGAGGAGGAGGAAGCGGCCCTCGATGGCGTCCTCGGCCGTGACCACCGCCGCCACGTCGTCGACGCGCCGGTTGTTGACGTACACGCCGCCTCCCTCGATGGACCTGCGTGCGTCACCCTTGGACGACGCGAGCTCCGACTGCACGAGAAGGTCGACCACCGGAAGTCCAGACCCCCCGAGCGCCTCGGCAGCAACCTCCGAAGAGGGAACGTCCGCGAACACGTCGGCGATCTCGTCCGCACCCAAGCCCTCGATGTCACCGCTGAACAGCGCGCGTGTGGCACGCTCGGCGGCGGCGAGCCCGGTCTCACCGTGCAAGCGCCGGGTCACGTCCTCGGCCAGCGCCCGCTGGGCGGCCCGCTTGTGCGGCTCCGACTCGAGCGCATCGGCGAGCTCCGCGATCCCGGTCGCGTCGAGGAGGGTGAAGAACTTCAAGTACCGCAAGGCATCGGCGTCGTCGACGTTGATCCAATACTGGTAGAAGCGGAACGGCGACGTCAGCTCAGGATCGAGCCAGACGTTGCCCGCCTCCGACTTCCCGAACTTCGTGCCTGACGCGTTCGTGACGAGAGGAAAGACGACCCCGAAGGCTCGTACGCCCTCGATGCGACGTACGAGGTCGATGCC
>JBDHDM010000070.1:0-13832 GCA_039591515.1 Gemmatimonadota bacterium
CACGTGTCAAGAATACGAGGACGGACGCGCCGGCCACCAAGGTCTGAACCAGGAGATGCGCGGGTAGCAGCGGGCTCTGCCAGAGATCGCGTGCGCGGGCCTGCGCGAAGAGGTACGCCGTGTACACCGCCGTCATCGCGGCGAGAGGGCCGCCAAGCCAGCCGAGCAAGGGAGTCACGTCCGCCCGACCCGCGAACGAGGCAGCGAGGTGAGCGGCGAGCACGGCGCCGTATCCCGTGATGATGAACCCGCCGCGCACGAGCCAACTGCGCCACTGCGGCTTCGCGAGAACCATCCAGAAGCGCTCCGGATGCTCCAGGTCCCAGACCAGAAGGGCTCCGGTGACCAGGAGGCCGAGCACGGCTACCATGGGAGCCTGGAAGCCCCACAGGGTCGTCGTCATCGGCAGCAGTCCCGACACCCCGAGGAGGAGGGGGACGAGGTAGGCCCCTGCCGCAACGGACTTGGTGAAGGTGTACGCGCTGACCCTCCAGTCCCACGGCGCCCTGTGGAGGACGTCGTAGCTCAGGACGGCCGCGGCGGAGCTGTTGTGAGGCCCGGGATGACCGCCATGGACCTGGTGGGGCACGTTGCCCTGCTCGCTCCACATGAAGAGCCCGCCCGAAGGACGGCGAGCGGCGAGGGGGTCGAGCGTCACCTGATCGGCTCCCTTGTAGAAGAGCTTCGGGCGCGTCTCCTTCTCGGGTCGACGCACAGCCACCGCGTCGCGTTGGACGATGCGACCGACGGCGGACAGCGGATCGTTCATGTCGCCGACCATCAGAGCCTGTGTCGGGCAGACCACCACGCATGCCGGCTCGAGCCCCACGTCGATGCGGTGCGCGCAGAAGTTGCACTTCTCCGCCGAGTGGTCCTCGGGATTGATGAAGATGGCGTCGTACGGACACGCAGCGATGCACGCCTTGCAGCCGATGCAGATCGACTTGTCGAAGTCGACGATTCCATCCGGCCGCTGATGCATGGCCGCCGTGGGGCACGCGGCCACGCACGGGGGGTCGGCGCACTGGTTGCAGCGGGTGACCTGAAACGATCGCCGAGCGTTGGGGAAGGCACCGGTATCGACGTACTTCACGTACGTTCGGGTCACCGACAGGGGCACCTCGTTTTCGGACTTGCACGCGGTCGTACAGGCGTGGCAGCCGATGCACCGGGTGTGGTCGACGACCTTGGCCCAACGGATGTCGCTCGCGGCAGGCGTCGTTGCGGCTGGGGGCATGCGAGGGGATTGGAGAGGTCCGATCGGACGGCCGCGTGAAGCTATGGCCGTCGCGTCCGAAGTTCCACAGCCCCGAGCCGCGGCCCGGGGGACCCCGTCAGCCTGCGACCGCGTCCAACAGTCCGTCCCATACCCAGGCGCGCACGTTCGCCCCCGAGCGCGGACCACGTCCGTCCGCCTCCAGCGCCGTGCTGAGCAGATCGATCACCTGTTGGAGGAGGAGATTCGATTCCGAATCCCGACCCGTCACACCGGCTCCGAGGATCTCCGTGGGAAGACCATCCTCGGGTCCATCGTAGATCAGAAGCCCTTCGGCCTCGAGCAGCGCGTGGTGGCTCTGGATCGCGACCGTGGCCAGGGACTCCACCCGATCGTAGTGGGCGTCTCGGCGTGCCGCAGACGTCCGGAAGTCCGACACGGCGCGTGCCGACCAAATACGTCGATCCTCTCCGCTGATCGCCGCATCGTCGAGAGCCGCTTCGAAGGCGGCTCGATACCTCGCTGCATCACCGGCCCGCACCCGACGGACCATGGTCAGGTAGAAGGTCCACACGCTCGGCACTGCCGGGCTGGCGGACGGCAGCGCCAGATAGCGGCCCCCGGGCCAATCGTCCGGGATCTCCACCAGCGAGCGCAACTCGATTCGGGTCGCGGCGAGAAAGCGCTCCCGCGCCCGCTCGCGTACCGAAGCCTCGTTGGGGTTGATGACCGGGTCGGGAGACGGGGGAGTCGGCGCCGGCTCGACCCTGATGGGGGCCACCGGCGCATCGGCGGGCGCGGCCTCTGCAACCGCACCGTTCTGGGTCAGCTGGAAGCCCAAATAACCGCCCCCACCCAGCACCGCCACGACGACGGCCATCCCGAATACCGATGCGGCCCCACCTCCAGCCTCCGCGGTCGACTGGCCGTGCGATCCACCGGCTCGGTCGGGACGCGGCGGGGCTCGGCGAAGGGCCGAGATGCGTCGTGGACGCGGGCGGGGAGGCTCCGGGGCATGAGACGCGACGGGCGCGCTGGCAGGCGGACCGCCGACCGGTCTCCTGGGCACCGGTGTGATCCGAGCCACCGTGCTCGACCTCGGGGTGGTGAAGCCTGAGACCTCTTGTTCGGATCCTTCCAGCTCGAGCTCCGGGGCCCGCTCGGCCTCCAGCCTCTCGACGAACTGCCTCGAGGCCTCCTGGGGAGAGATCTCCGCCGGGGCGACGAGGTCGAGTCCGAAGTCCTCCGCCACGGGAGCCGTCGACTCTCCGGCCTCGGCAGCGGGCTCCTCCGCGGCAGGCTCCTCGTCCTCCGCCACACCGCTCTCCGGCGAGTCGGTGGCAGGTGCCCGCCCCTCTTCCTGGACGAGCTCCACGGCGGCCGGGGCAGCATCCGCATTGCCGTACTCGATGTCGAGCACGATCGGGTGGGTGCGCGCGGGCGCCCAAGAACCGTCCTCGCCGTCGTAGACGAGGTCGTCGGGAGACAATTCGCCCGAGTGGACGAAGTCCTCGAACATCTCCTGCGACGCGAATGACAGCTCCTGACCCGCCGACGTGCGGATCCGGAAGCGTACCGACATCGGGCGCCCCCCCCTCGCGGTCCCTGGGGGTGTGAAACGGATGTTTACCCCAGGGTTCAAACGTAGAGACCGGCGAAGGGCCCAATCAAGAGTCGCGGTCGCGCGGGAGCCGCCTGGGGCGCGACCGACGGCTCAGCTGCCCGAGCGCTCCTGCGCGATCTCGTTGACGGCCTCGTCCACCTGCGCGCCCAAGGTCGGACTGAAGAGATGACGATGCTCCTCGAACCAAGAGGCCCACGACGGCGTCCGAAGGTGGTCCTTCAGCGTCGCGCGGTATGCGCCCCACATCTCGCGGTCCAGCGTCCCGACCCGATGTGCGTATTGCAGGTTGCCGAAGTGCCGCCACACGGCGGTCATGTACGCGTCCCACCGGACCCGTTCCTCGGGAGAAAGCGCCGACGGCTCGCGCTCGGCACGCTCCAAGAACGACGCGAACTCGCTGTCTCGAAACGAGTGCTCCGCCAGCCGGATACTGTTTTGCACCATCGAGTTGAAGGACGCGGCGCGCACCGAGTGTGTGTTCTGGACCAGCTGCCGGGCGAGATAGACGAGCGACACCACGACGCCGATGGCGCCGACGAACTCGCCGAGGTTTCCCAGGTTTTGCAGGATGCTCATCGAAGATCATCTCCACGATCGGAGCTCTTGGGGTACTTCAAGTGTGCCTCGAGACGCCGCGCCTCCGACGCCTCTCGACCGCGACGCGCGGCGCGGAGCAGGAACGCGTGATGCGTGGACGACGCCACGAGCAGCACGATGCCTCCCACCAGAAGCCAAGCGGGCAATCCCCAGGCCATGAGCGGAGCCGCCGCGAGGAGGAGCGCCGCGAACAGCTCGAGGACCGGACCCGGCAGGATCCCGATGCCGAGGCGAGTGGCCGACCGAAGCTTCAGCGCCCCCGAGATGGCGAGCACCATGGCCATCAAGTAGGCGAGCAGGGTCGCGCCCACGAGGCTCGTCTCAGCCCACCAGCTCGTCGACCAGGAACAAGTCGGTCAAGAGCGCGCGCAGGTGGATGTTCGCGTTCAGGTTGTCGATCAGCCGGGAGCTCACCCCGGGGCGCGCGGCCACGAGGCGGACGGCCGCGAGTGCAGCGCTCGCGTCGGACCGGACCACCTCGACCATCGCACGCCATGCGTCGGCGGGCTCGGCGTCGCCGACCGCGGACGCCACGGCGTCTCCCAAGCCCTCCAACGCGCCGTCGATCTGGTCGAGGACGGACCGGAGCTCGGCCCCGCTCTTCGCGCCTTCGTCGGTGGTGAGCCCCTGGGCCGCGTAGGCCAGGAAGAACTCGTAGCTCCGCTCGATCGCTTCAATGCGCGATTTCACGTCTTGGACTGCCGAGGTCACGGCGGACTCCGTTCAGAGTGTCTGCTGGGGAAGATCGCGGATGCAGAGGTATATGAAGAAGGGCCGGGCGCCGTCGCGCCCGGCCCCCCGAACCGCCTAGGCGGAGTCAGTCGTCCCTGCGAGCCGTGACAGAAGCATCGGCCAGTGCGCCGGTTCCACCCTCGACGGACGTCGGAGCCGAGCCGCCCGTCACATCCCACTTCGACGGATCGAAGTGCTCGAGGTACTTCTCACGGTCGATGAAGCCGTTGACCATGGCCCAGAGCATCCACCGCTTCTCGGGCCGGACGGCGAAGTAGATGTGCGCCGCCACCAAGACGATCAACGCCACGCCCGACACCCCGTGGACGACGTACATCACGCCCCACGTCGCGTCGCTCAGAAGATACGGGTTCGGCGTCCAGAACGGCGTGTCGATGCGCACCATCATGAGCAGGCCCGTTACGATCGCCGCCAGCGTCGTCACCACGATCACGTGGTGGTACATGCGATGGTCGAACGGGTACTTCCCCGCCCTCGGAGGTGCGGGCGCCTTCGCGGACAGGACGTGACGGACCTGCGCCGTGCCCTCCGCCACCCCGAGCTGGAACATGGACCAGAAGTCCTGCCAGCCGATCGCGCGTATGACGTGGTACACGACGGTGGCGATCAGCAGCACCCCGGCAACCCAATGGATCGTCACCCAGGGGAACTGCCAGCCGATGACCGGGACAAAGGCCGTAATCAGAAGCGCGAGCATCGTGGCGGCCATGGTCCAATGGAAGAGCCGCGATCCGAGGTTGTGTCGCTCGATCTGCTCGGGAATACCCGACGTCTCCGCCTCGGACGGTGCTTCGTGGGCCTCGGCCGGTCGTGTGCGCAGCCACACGGCGTGGCCGATGAGGAAGACGACCGAAGCCCCGATGGCGAGCCACATGAGGTCCCACGAGATGCCGATGAGCACCTCCTCGCCCCACGGATTGTCCGCGGTTCTCCAGAAGTTCATCAGGCGACACTCCTCACGGCCCTTCGGACCAGATTGCGCATCATCGGGATCTTGTAATCGTTGTGTCGCAAGGCACGGGCACCCTCGATGGCGGCCTCTCCGGCCGCGGCCGCGGTCGCCTCATCACCGCTGGTTCCCGCGACGATCCGTTCGGCAGCCTCGACGCGCACGGGATAGGGGGCGACCCCGTTGACCGCGATGCGCGCCTCTTCGATGGTGTCGCCCGCCTTTCGGAAAGCGGCGGCCACACTGACGAGCTGGAAGTCCCACGAGGCTCGGTCGCGCACCTTCTCGTAGTAGAACTCCGCGTTGGCCCACGTCGCCGGAATCTGGATCCGAGTGAGCAGGTCACGCGGCGTGATGACCGTCATGCGCGTGATGTCGATCGCGGGCCCGATGAAGAAGTCCTCCGCGTCGTAGACGCTGGGACCGCCCGGGTTCTCCACGATCATCTTCGCGTCGACCGCGATCAGGGCGGGCGCGGTGTCCGAGGGGTTCACGGCGACGCAGCGACTGCGTCCCATGATGCAGTGCTCCCGATTCATCGCCTGCGGCGCCGCGGCATAGCAGGTGTTGCCTCCGGCACGGTAGCACGGCCACCCGCTCCGGTAGTACCAGCATCGGGTGTCCTGAGAGACGTTGCCGCCCAGCGTGCCCTGGTTCCGGATCTGGGGTGTCGCAACGTGCCGCGCCGCGTCGGCCACCACGGAGTACTCGGCCCGGATGCGCTCGTGACGCTCGACCTCGGTGAGGCTGGTCATCGCCCCGATGACGAGACCGTTCTCGATCTCCGAGATGCCGGTGAGCTCCGGAATACCCCCGAGGTCCACGACCACCGAGGGCCGTTTGATGCGATCCTTGAACCAGTCGAACGAATCGAGCCCGCCCGCCAGTACCCAAGCCTCCTCGCGGTGCTCGTCGAGCAGGTCCATCGCCGCCTCGACGCTCGTCGGCTGCAGGAGCTCGAACGCCGGAATCATGTCTCTGATCTTCGCCATTCTTCCGTCTCCCTAGCCGATGTGCTGGTCGAGGCGCCCGAAACCCTGTTCCCGGCCCTCGATCTCTGCCAGGAGGATGTCCGGAGTGAGCGGGGTACGGCACAGGCACCGCCCCCCCATGGCATCCGCCACGGCGCACGTCAGCGCCGCCGCTCCTGCCCCGACCGGAGGCTCTCCGATGCCCTTGGCGCCGATGGGGTCTTGCGGATCGGGGATTCCGACGGCCCCCCACTTGAGGTCGGGTGGCACGTCGAGGATACCTGGTGGTCGGGCCGTGTAGAGGCGGTTGGCGAAGGGCACGCCCCATTTCGGGTCGAAGACCCACCGTTGGGTCATGGCCATGCCCATGCCCTGGATGCTCCCCCCGAAAACCTGCGCCCCGAGGCTTCGGGGGTGGATCACCGTCCCGCAGTCCGTGACGCCGACGTACTCCTTCAGCTCGACGACACCCGTCTCTTCGTCGAGCTCGACGAGGGCGAAGCCCGCGACCCAGGAGTAGATGTTGCCTTCGCCGCCGAAGTTGTCGCGGGCGATGCCCATGAGGCCCGCACCCGCGAGCATCTGGGCCGCGGGCACGGTCTGGGCGTGGATGTCGTCCGGCAGCACGTGGCCGTCGTACTCTCCGCCCATGGCGATCGCGCGTTGTGCGACCGCCCCGAGCGTCATCGTCCCACCCGGCCCGCTCACGCGCCCGTCGTCGACGCGGTAGGCACCCGGCGAACCTCCCATGGAGGACGCGGCGACCGCCCGGATCTTGCGAAGGGCGTCCTCCGCGGCTGCGCGGTTGGCCCGGGTGTGGGCCGTCGTCGTCTGGCTCCCCGCCTGCACCGTCGAGCGAGGATAACCTCGGCTCGAGTCACCCCAGACGATGACCACGTCTTCCCAGTTGAAGCCGAGGAGCTCGGCAGCGGGGCGGGCCGTGTCGGCGATCGAGTGCGTCCCGAGATTCCCGATCCCCTGGTGGACGTAGAGCCTGCCGTCGGGCCGGATGATCACCATGCCGTCCCGGCCGCGCGAGCCCGCCGTGTAGGGCGAGAGCCCGATCCCGACCCCGGTGACCTTCGAGCCGTTGCGCTGCCCCGAGAGCTGTGACTTCGAGGCCCAATCGAAGAGCTCCGCGCCCTGCTCGAGCGCCTCGACCGTGTGTACGCTGGTGAGGGAGTTGTCGCGCGGCCCGAAGCGAACGTCCGGCCGGGGCGCGTTGATGAGATGCATCTCGAGTCGGTCGATACCCAGCTCGCGTCCCGCCTTCTCGAGGATGGGCTCCATCATGGAGATGATCTGCGCACCACCCGGTCCACGCTGCGCCGCCTTCGGCGGAGTGTTCGTGTACATGGGCACGGCGCGGAAGCGCATGTTCTGCGGCGTGTACGTCAGGTCGGCGATCATGCCCGCGGTGTTGAAGTCGCCCGCCCCGTAGGGGCCGCTCTCCTGAACGATGATCAGGTCGATGGCGTTGCACTTCCCGTTTTCCAGGAAGCCCATCTTGAGCCAAGACTGAAAGCCGGGCCGAGCACGTCCGATGTAGTTCTCCTCGTAGCGCGTGACTCGCAGCATCACCGGTCGCCCGATCTTCTGCGAGAAAATCGCCGGAAGCTGCATGATCGTCGTGCCCGCGATCTTCGAGCCGAAGCCGCCGCCGGCGTACTCCGAGACGAGCGTGATGTTCTCGGGATCCATGTCGAGCGCGCCCGCGAGGGCGAACTTGGTCTGCTGGGAGCTCTGTGTGGACACGAAGGCGAAGAGCCGGTCTCCCTCCCAGTACGCCATGTTGGAGCGTGGCTCCATCGGGTGGTGCGTCAGCGACTGGTGGACGATCGTCTCCTCGAGCACGAGCGCGGACTCCGCGAACGCCGCGGCCGGATCGCCCTTCGTCCATTCGACCGGGCACTCCGGATCCGGCATCTCACCCGCATCGATCGTCGCGAAGTCGGCTTCGGTCCACTTGAACTCGCTCCAGCCGTCCTGCCCTGAGAACTGGTTGCCCTCCACGTAGGGGTTGGGGCCCCCGGGGCGGAGGCTGTCGAGGGGATCGAGCACGAACGGGAACGGCTCGAAGTCGATCTCGATCTCTTCGATCGCAGCGGCAGCGGTCTCTTCGTCCACAGCCGCGACCGCCAGGATCGGCTCACCCTCGTAGCGGGGGTTGTCGGTCAGGACCGCCTCACGCGGCCCCTCGCGAGCCGGGACCTCATCGGCGCGAAGGATATCGATGACACCCGGCATCGAGAGCGCGCGGCTCGCGTCGACGCGCCGCACCCGCGCGTGGGGCATCGGGCTCAATAGAAGCTTGGCGAACACCATTCCCGGTGCCCGGAAGTCCTCTGCGTACTTGGCGCGGCCCGTGATCTTCGCGTGGAGATCAGGGGGCGCGATGTCGGTTCCTATCAGCTTCTCGGCCATGGGTCCCCCTTACACGCTGCGTGCGAGCTCAGCGGCCCGCATCGCACAGTTGAGGATCTTGTCGTAGTCCGCGCAGCGACAGAGGTTGCCCGAGAGCGCATGGGCAGCTTCCTCCCGCGTCGGGCTCGGGTTGTCGGCGATCATTGCCGTCATGCTCATGATGAATCCCGGGGCGCAGAAGGCGCACTGGAACCCGCCCTCGTCCATCACGGCCTGCTGTACGACGCTGAGCTCCCCGGTGTCGGGGTCCTCCAGGCCTTCGATCGTCGTCACCGCCCTCCCCCGAAGCTGGTGGGTCAGCGTGGAGCACCCGTACTGCGCGACACCGTCGATGAGGACGGTACACGCGCCGCATTCCGCCCGATCACAGCCGAGCTTCGTCCCGGTGAGCCCCAGCTTGTAGCGAAGCGTCATGGCCAGCGTTTCGTGCGGGAGCACGTCCACGCGCCGATCCTGGCCGTTGACGTTCAAGGTGATCAGGCGCTCGGTCGCCGTTTGGAACGTCGCGGCACCCAAGAGCGGGCTGCCGCGGAAGAGATAGCCGGTCGAGGACACCGTCGCGCCGGTGGCGATGACACCCTTGATGAAGGTTCGTCTGGAGTGTTTCTGCTCCAGCACGCCCACGGGCTGTTGCTGCTCCATCGAGTACTCCTGGGCGGAAGGGCACCTGCGTAATCAGGCCAAGATATGGGGCGGGCTGCGGGCGCGCGAGCAGGACGCTCCCGGGTCAGCCCATGCGAGCGAAGAGGTCGATGTGGGCCTCGACGATCCGGCTCCGGGCGTCGGGATCGGGATCGAGCGACCAGTCGCCCTCCACGCTCGTGCCCCCGAGCGCGATGCCGTCGCGCCGCGGGGACATGTGCACGAAGCCACCCGCGACCGGCGATGCTGCGCCGAAGGTCGAGTAGTCGACCTCGGGCTGTGGCATGAGCAGGGTCAGCTGGCCCTTGAGCGGCATGATCTCCTCATCACCGATCAGGGCTCCGGCTCCCAGCCCCGCGCAGTTGACCACGACGGGCTCGGCGAGCCCGGTCAGCTCTCGACGGTCCTCGAGCCGACGGATCACGATCGAACCCCCTGCTTGGCGCACGTCCGAGACGAGCCTGTCCAGGTACACCGCCGGCTCGATCCGAAGCGAGGGCCTCAGGACCGCGTACCGGGTGGGAAAGGGATGATCTCCCGGCCCGAGCAAGGTGGCCGGCGCCTGCAGGTCGTCGGGCAGGAGCGGCTCAGGCCCCTCCCGCGAATCCGAAGGTGGCTCGTTGCGTAACGCGTACCCTTCCAGCCACGAGACGCCGTACCCGCGGCCGACCAGGAGCTGGAGCTCCGGATACGCGATCCGCGCGGCCTTCCGAAACTGCGCATCCCAGGCAGGTGAGCGCCGGTCGCCATCGATGAGACCCGACGTCGGCGTCCATCCGGCCAATGACATGTTGGACGTCGTGTTGGGAGGGACGTCCGCGGCATAGATCGTGACCTCGAAGCCGCGCCGCTGGAGCTGGCGCGCCGTGGTGAGCCCGATCACGCCACAACCGACCACCGCCGCCCTCCGGTCCTCTCCGGTCAGCGCGAGCTCGGCTGCCATCTGTCCCGTTCCCCAGGACAAGGACATCCCGGACCCACCGTGTCCGAAGTTGTGCACCAGGAGCTTCTCACCGAGTCGTTCGGCCTCGAGCACGAATCCGGACGGGCGGTATGGCCTCAAGCCGACGGTCGTTCGGATCACGCGGTCCCACGAGGCTCGCACCGGGACGATTCTTCGAGCCGGACGCGTGGTCCCGATCGCTCGCCCCCCGGCGGTGGAGCATCCCGAAACCCCGACGCCCAGAAGGGAGCCGGCCCCGGCCCTCAAGAACCCCCGACGGTCCATACGAGCGTCACCATGCTCCGAAGGATTCGACCCCTTCCCCACCCCTACGTCGCGGTCCACGGTGCGCTCGGTGCTCGGACGGTGCAAGTTGGAGGTCGATCCAGGTTCTTGAAGGTGCTCCGGGGCCAGGGCATGTTTCGGAGACCCGGTGGTGAATCCGACGAGGTCTGATGCCGTTACGCCCCAGCACCGAGCAACTTCTCGTACAGGTGCTGCTCAGAGCTGCCGAGGACCTGCTTCGGCTCTATGAATCGGAGGAGGTCGAGGACGCCGAGCTCGTCAGAGCTCGGACCGAGCTCGAGCTCGCCTTCGCCCCGATCTGGAGCCGCATGCCCGTCCTCGATCTGGGCTTCGCCGGCGACCAAGTGTTGTGGAACGGGGAGCCGGTCCTGACCGGGGAGGACGACGCCCACGGTCTCGTGCCCTCGCTCCTCGCCTCTGGAATCCACGGATTGCGCCTGGTGCCGGGCGTCGAGCGCGAAGAGATGGCCCGCTTTCTCGAGCTCGTCCACCGGGTGCGGCGGCTCGATGAGGACGGCGATCAGGACCTCGTGCTCATGCTCTTCCGAGCCGACTTGCACCACGTGCAATACACGGTCGGACCGGTACTCGACCCGGCCATCCCCACACCCGCGCCCCCCGCAGCGGCGCAGGATCTGCCTCCCGGGCCGCCGACCGCGACACCCACCCCGTCTGCGTCACGGACGCCGGGGACCGACGTCGCACGCCTCTCGCCGTCCGAAGTGCGGAAGCGGATCCAAGAGGACCTGCGGGCCCCGGCTCCGGGCACGCATCGGGAAGACGACCTCGATTCCGCCTCCCATTTTCTCGACGCCGCGGACATCGACTACCTCAAGTCGGCAATCGACCGCGAATACGAGCAGGACCACAGTGAGAGTGTGCTCGCCCTGCTGCTCGACACCCTCGAGCTCCGGGCCGAGCCGGACGTGAGGGACGAGGTGATTCGAGTCTTGCGCGCGGTCCTTCCGTATCTGCTCGGGACCGGTCGCTTTCCGGCGGTCGCGTACCTGACCTCGGAGCTCCGAGGGATCACACGAACGACCACCTTCGAGCCTCGTCACAGGGAGGCGCTCGATCAGCTACGAGCGAGCATCTCGGACGCTGATGCCCTCAGGCAACTCTTCCACGTGCTCGACGACGGCACCGTCGAGCCCACGCCGGAGGAATTGGGAGCCTTGCTGCAGGAGCTGCGCCAGGACGCGATTGGATCGGTCCTCGTGTGGCTCGGACAGCTGCGGAGACCGAAAGCCAAGTCGGCTCTCCTCGAGGCGCTCGAGGCCTTCTTCACGCAGTGGCCCATGGCGCTCGAGAAGATGACCACGGCCACCGACCGTGCGGTGGTGCAGCGCGCGCTCGCCATTGCCGGCCGAGTCCAGGACCCGGCGTTCGCGGAGCCGATCTCGGCGGCCCTCGAGCACGTGGACCCGGCCACCCGGCGTCTGGCCGTGTCTGCCCTCGCGGCGATCGCCACGCCGGCATCGCTCAAGCTCATGGCCCGAGCCATCGACGACGTCGACGCCGAGGTGCGGAAGAAGGCCTACGATGCACTGGCGCAGCGTCACTTTCGCCCCGCGACCACCAAGCTGGCGGCCGCCATCGCCTCCCCCGACCTCGAGTCGAGAGATCTCTCGGAGCGAAGGGCTCTGTTCTCCGCCTATGCCGTGGCCGCGGGTCCGGCTGGGGTGGCCACGCTCGAGCCCATCCTGCTCGGCAAGGGTGGACTCGCCCGACGAGCGTCACCCATGACACGGGCGTGCGCGGCCTTGGCTTTGAGCCTCATCGACACCCCCGCGGCCCGATTCGCTTTGAAGAACGCGGCGACGGACAAGGACCCGCTGGTCCGGAGCGCCGCGGGCTCGGCGCTTCGGGCCGAGAGGACCGCGTCGTGATCCAGGCCCCCCGACCCCCTTCGGGTCTCCTGGAGGCCCTGTACCAAGCCTTGCGCACGATCCGTCATCGCGGCATCGGGGCCGGTGAGACTCGGGTCGCGCTCGATCGGCTGCGGGCGGCGATCGACCCCGTGCTCGACGAGCGGGGCCGGCTCGAGCTCCGAATCGTGCGTCGCGTCCTGTATCTCAACGGGTCGCGATTGGAGAGCGACCTCGAGAACTTCGTCTTTCACGCGCACGTGCTCGAGACGCTTCGAGGGGCCGGCATCGGTGGGATCACGTTCCGCGGCCTGCCGACGCGCCGCGACCTGCAGGTTTTTCTCCCCCTGGTGGTCCGGATCTCGGATCCGGACGGAGACCCGTCCCGGTCGGAGCGTCTTCGACAGACCCTCGCGTCCCAGGGCATCCGGACCATCGAGCTCCAGGCACACGTCGACGGCACGGCCGAGGTCCCCGGTGAGGAGGACCGGAGGGCGTCTGCGATCCGTACGTACGAGGAGTCGGTCAACGTCTCCAAGGAGTTGTTCGACGGAACCCGCATGGGGCGCGTGGCCAACGTCCGCCAGGTCAAACACGCCGTCCAGAGCATCGTCGACGGTGTGCTCACGGACGAGACATCCCTGGGCGGCCTGAGCGCGATCAAGGACTTCGACGAGTACGCGTTCACCCACGCGGTCAACGTGTGCATCTTCTGCGTGGCACTCGGTCGCAGACTCGGGCTCTCCAAAGCGGCGCTGTACGACCTGGGTCATGCGGCCCTCGTGCACGACATCGGCATGAGCCGTATCCCGAAGGAGATCCTGACCAAGGGCGCGGCGCTCACCGAGGAAGAGCGGCGGCGCATGGAGGCCCACACCTGGCTCGGAGCCATGAGGATCTTCGAGCTTCGAGACCTCGGCGAGGTCCCGCTCCGGAGCATGATCGTCGCTTACGAGCACCACATGGTGCCCGGCGGGGGCGGATATCCGAACGTGGTCCGCCCGCGCGAGCCGTCCATCTTCTCGAGGATCATCGCCGTCGCGGCGGCCTTCGACGCCGCCACCAACGAGCGTGCGTACTCCAAGGCTCGGCCGGCCGACGAGGTGCTGAGGGACTTCCGCGAAAACGAAGCGTTCGGCTTCGATCCCGTGATCGTGAAGGCGCTCACGAACCTGTTGGGCATCTATCCGGTCGGGAGCTGCGTGGTTCTCGACACCCACGAGCTCGCGATCGTCCACGCGGCCAATCCCGATCCCTCCCTGATCGACCGACCGGTCGTGCGCGTCCTGTGCGACGACGAGGGCGCCTGGCTCGAGCCGGCCCCGCTGGTGGACCTCGCCGACACGGATGAGGAGGGCCGGCACCCGCGATCCATCGTGCGCGTGACGGACCCGGCCCGATACGGTGTGCGGGCCGCCGACTACTTCGCCTGAGGTCGCGTTCGCCCGAGCCCCCGCCATTCGAGCCCCAGAGCCCGCGCTTCCGGCTCAACCCCGCTCGGCAACAACCAGGGTGCGTCGCAGCAGCCCCGCTTCCACC
>JBDHDM010000071.1:0-14795 GCA_039591515.1 Gemmatimonadota bacterium
TGCGCGCCGTCTCCTATGCGAACGTAGCCGACGATACGACGGCCGTGTCGATCTCGGTCGAGGCCAACAACTTCGGCCCGATCATCGGAGCCTTCGACGTCGAGGTGGAAGGTCCGGGAGGGAGGTCGCTCGTCGTCGACGTGACGGACTTCTACCTCTCCGACACGCCGGCGCTGACGGGTCTCCGCCGGAGTCAGCGCACCGACTTCGGCGTCCGTGCGCTGGATCGCGATCGCAGCTTCATCAACTACGCGCGCTCGTTCCCGCTCAACGTCGATGTGCGCCACACCATGACCTACGAGGCTTCGGAGCCTCCGGCACAGGAGCGGTCGGGCACGATGTCGATGGAGATGCACCAGTCCATGGTGCTCCTTCCAGCGGAGCCCTTCCGTCCGCGATACGCCGATCGCCGTGTGGGGTGGTTTTCGATCACGCAAACGAACTTCGGGTTGGACGAGCAGAAGGCGGCCACGCAGACGTTCATCCGTCGCTGGCGGCTCGAGCCGAGTGATCCGGACGCGTATCGGCGCGGAGATCTCGTGGATCCGGTGAAGCCCATCGTCTACTACATCGACCCGGGGACGCCCGAGAGATGGGTCCCGTACGTGAAACAAGGTGTCGAGGACTGGCAGGCGGCGTTCGAGTCCGCCGGGTTCTCCAACGCGATCATCGCGCGCGACCCGCCCTCGACCGAGGACGACCCCGAGTGGAGCGCGCAGGACGTGCGCTATTCCGTCGTCCGGTGGGCGGCCAACACGACCCGGAATGCCCAAGGGCCCAGCGTGTCCGACCCTCGCACCGGAGAGATCATCGAGAGCGATATCGTGTGGTATCACAACCACATGCGATCGTACCGCAACCGACTAATGATCGAGACCGGGGCGGCCAATCCCGATGCTCGCTCGCTCGACATCCCCGAGCAGCTCATGGGCGAGACGATGCGGCAGGTCATCGCGCACGAGGTAGGGCATGCCCTCGGCCTGCCGCACAACTGGATCGCGTCGGCGGCTTTTCCGGTGGATTCGCTCCGCTCCCCTTCCTTCACCGAAGAGTTCGGGGTGGCGGCGTCGATCATGGAGTACGCCCGGCAGAACTACGTGGCACAGCCCGGGGACGGGGTGACCCGCTTCGTTCGCAAGATCGGCCCGTACGACCACTACGCGATCAACTGGGGGTACCGGGTCCTTCCCGATGCCAGGACCCCGGAGGACGAAAAGGCGACACTCGACGCCTGGATCCTCGAGCGGGCCGGCGATCCGTTCTACCGATTCGGGCCCGTGGGCCAGCCCAACAACAGCCCGGAGATCCAGACCGAAGACCTCGGTGACGACCCCGTACGTGCGAGCCAGTACGGGATCGCCAACCTGAAGCGCGTCCTGCCCAACCTCCCGGCCTGGACCGCTGCGGAGGGGAAGGACTACGGGGATCTCGCGGAGCTGTACGGCGAGCTTGTGGGGATGTGGAATCGCTATACCGGACACGTACGAACCGTCGTGGGCGGGGTGACCGAGAACATGAAGGCGACCGACCAGGGAGGGGCGGTGTACGAGCCCGTGTCCGGGGATCGGCAGCGGGAAGCCGTGGCCTTCATCGTCGAGCACGTGTTCACGGACGTCGGTTGGCTCAACGAGCCGGAGATTCTGAACCGGATCGAGGGGACCGGGGCGGTTGCGCGCATCGAGGCGATCCAAGCCCGCAACGTGAACGCGCTCCTGGATCCGGCGAGGATGGAGCGGATGACCGAGGCCGCGCTCGTCGACGAAGATGCGTACACCCTCGACGAGTTCTTCGAGGATCTACGGGAAGGGGTCTGGAGCGAGCTCGGCACCGGTGACCCCGTCTCCACGTATCGAAGGAGCCTGCAACGGGCCTATCTGGGCCGGCTGGCCTGGCTCATGGAGGACAGGGAGGACGAAGACGATGGGCCGGACCTCACGAAGTCGGACATCCGGCCGCTCGCGCGGGCGCAGCTCGGCACGATTCGGGCCGCGGCCAACGAGGCGGACCCCGGCGACGAGCTGAGCCGGTACCACCTCGAGGACGTGGTCGCACGGGTCGAAGCGATTCTCGAACGATAGGAACGCGGCTCGTTGAACTCGGCCACGACGTCGGCGACAAGTGGCCCCTCCAGGACATGGATCACGCGAAGCGGTGGGGTCAACGCCCGGCCTCAGGGCGGTCGGCAAGGGTCGGCCGACGTGGCGCGTCGGCTGGTGTGAAAGACAGATACTTGGCGCTCACGGGTCCGAAGAGGAAACATTTCTACAGGGTGGTCACCCGATGCGTTCGGTCGACATCAGCGAAACCGAGAACCGATGGAAGCACTGACAGGTTATCTTTCCTACTTCGGCGCACTGCTGGCGAGGCCTCCGCTTTTGGTACTCTACCTCCTCTCCGGCCTCGTTTTCCGAGGAGCGCGTCAGGTCAACCGTTGGAGCGACCTCCCGCTCAAGACGTTCGAGCGGGATATCGAAGACCCCCGGAGTCGGTACCACCGACTCTTCAATGGCGCGCTACCCGAGCGCGTGGCCCTGTCCGCCGACCGCGGGCGCGGGCACGGTGTCGAAGTCTGACGGAACCCATGTGAAGCGCCGTCCCGTCCCGGCTGCGCCGAGCCTCGGTGTCCGTCGGCGGCTCGCGAAGGTCCTCGACCGCGACGTCGTCCAGCTCGTGCGCGGCTCCGGCCTCATCTTCGCGTGCCGCGTCGTCGGCGCTGTCCTGGCGCTCCTCACGCAGTGGGTCCTGGCCCGTTGGATGGGAGCCGAGGACCTCGGCAGCTACCTGCTCGCCTACTCGTGGATGATCCTCGTGGCTCGGCTCGCCGGGCTCGGCTACAACAGCGCATCGGTCCGCTTCATTGGAGAGGGGATCGCGCTCGACGACCGGTCCACGATCCGAGGGTTCGTGACGTTCACGACACGGACGGTCTATGGGGTGAGCATCGCCGTCGCCGTGTTGGGCGGAGTGGGCGCGTACCTGCTGTTGGGGCGCTCGGGGGGAGATCCTTGGCCGATGGTCATCGCGTTCGCCACCGTCCCGATCGTGGCGGGCTGCGGCAACCTCTTCGGCTTCGCGCTGTCGTACTCGTGGTTTCGGGCTGCGTTCATCCCGAACACCGTGCTTCGCCCGGCCCTCTTCCTCGGCTCCGTCAGCTTGATCTGGTGGATGGGTCCGAGCATCGGGGTCTCCGGCGTGATGCTACTCCAGCTCGGAAGCATGGCTGCGGCGCTGGTGACGCTCGCCTGGGTCGCAGGGAGGCCGCTACGACGCCATCTGGCCGGGGTGTCGCCTCGCTTCGAGCGGGGGCTCTGGACGCAAACGTCGCTGGCCCTCCTGATCATCTCGCTGTTTCGCGACTACCTGCCAGAGCTGAGCATCATCGTCGCGGGCGTCTACTTGGCGCCGGAGGAGATCGCGATTTTCACGATCGGGTACCGGATCGCGACCTTGATCTCGTTCGTCCTCTTCGCAGTGGACTCCTTCACACTCCCTCGCATCGCGCAGGCGGCCGCGCTCCAGGATCGTGCGGCGCTGCAGTCGTACTCCCAGCGCGCGACACTGCTGACCTTTCTCGCGTCTCTCGGCGCTCTGCTCGGCTTCTGGCTCTTCGGCCGGTTCGTCCTCGGGCTCTTCGGCGAAGAGTTCGTCGAGGGGTACGCCCTGCTGCTGATCATCGCGGTGGCGCAGGTGCTCCGGTCGTCGGTGGGACCCGTCCTGCCCCTGCTGACCGTCGGCGGGCACGAAAGGGAGTCCCTGAAGGTCTACGGCGCGTCCCTCGTGATCGTCGCGCCGGTCGTCATGGTCCTCGCACCCGCTTGGGGTGTGGAGGGCGTGGGCATCGCCGTGGCGAGCGTGATCGTCCTGTCTTCGCTCGCCCTCAACCATCGCGTCCGACACCTGATGGGGATCAAGCCGTCGATCCTGTCGGCTCTATCGATGTCAATGGGCCCAAAGCTGAGGGGCTAGCGGGGTCCTGCCCGTCCCCTTCGCGCACGTGGACGTCTAGGCCCGCACTGGCCGACCGACCTGCGCGCCGTTCTGTCTTGAAGACGACGAGCTCATCTGAGCATCGTGCCTGCCGCAACGACCTCCCCTGCATCCACCGCGCGCCCGCCAACGGTCACCGTCTGGACGAGCACGACCTCGTCTCCGGACGCGACCGCGACACCGTCGGCCGACGAAGAGAGGACCTGCCCCGGCGCCGCGGGCGTCTCCTCTCCGGTCGAGCGGGCCTTCACGATGCGGATCTCAGCCTCGCCGGCGTAGGATCTCGGGTAGCCCCACGGCGAAGGGAACGGTCCGTAATCGGCCGCACGGACGAACGCGGTGATCGTCCGGGCGCTTGCGGTCCAGTCGATCCGCCCTTCGTTGGGCACCTGGTCGCGCCGAAACACGCGTCTTTGTCCCACCTGCGGGTGCGCAGGGATCGCCCCGGGATCTTCTTCGGCTACGTCGAGGAGCTTCTCGATGAGGGGCACGCCGAGCCTGACACACGTGTTGCTGACCGTGAGGCCGGTATCGTCTTCACCGAGGTCGAACCTAGCGGCGTACGCGACCGGTCCCGTGTCGATTCCGGCGAGCATCCAATGGAGCGTGACTGCGTGCTCCTTCTCTCCCAGGTAGATCGCCCAGCTCGGAGCGTTCAGGCCGGCCATCTGCGGCAACGGTCCCGGGTGGAGGTTGAAGCTGCCGATTCTCGGGGCGTCCACGACGGCGGCGTTGAGGATGAAGAGGGAGTGGACGTTCAGCAGGACGTCGACCCCGGTCTCGCGAATTCTGTCGCCGAAGTCGGGGCTACGGGTCTCGGTGGGACGCCACACGTCGTAGCCGCCCTGACGTGCCGCGTTCTCGAGGCTCGACAGGGCGCCGTCCGTCGCCGGGGAGGTCACGACCCCGACGAGCTCGAGGTCGCGCCGGGCGATGGCCCGAAAGGCCCGCAGGCCCGCAGCTTCCTCGGCGAGAAGCAGGATTCTCACGAAACGCTAGCCTATCGAATGGACCGACGTCGGACGTCCGGAGCAAGCCGCGCAATCGGCGCCGTTCGGACGTGTCATGGACCGTCCGGACCCGTCAGACGGCGGGCTGGTGGTCAGGACGACCGCTAGACGCGTTGGCGCTCCCCGTCGTCCGCGATTCCACGAACCGCGCGATCGTCGCGACGGAGCGGAAGTTGCCGATATCGAGATCCGACAGACCGATCGTGATCTCGTACTCCTCTTCCAGCAGCGTCAGGAGGTCCACGAGCATCAACGAGTCCATCAGGCCTTCGACCACCAGATCGGTGTCCGCGTCCATCACCTCGATGGCGAGCCGGTCACGGAACAGCGCCATGATGCGCTCTACGTTCTCATTCATGGGGTCGCCTCGGCGTTGACGGGCGACCGAACCAATTCGTCCGAGTCGTTCGAAGAATCACTCTCGAACGTCTCCCGGATCTTCCGTCTGTCAATCTTGCCATTTGCGTTTTTCGGTAGCCGATCGTAGCGGTGCCAGCGCGCGGGGAGCATGTAGCGGGGGACGAGGGACGACAGCTGCCGCCTCAGGCTCGGCGACGACAGCTCCTCGGCTCCATCCGAAACGTACGCGCAGCAGATCATCGTTCCCTCGAAGCCGCCGGTTTCGACCCCGACGACGGCGCACTCCCGAAGGCAGCCGAGGGAGTTGAGGGCGGCCTCGATCTCACCCAGCTCGATGCGGTACCCGCGACTCTTGATCTGGCTGTCCTTGCGGCCGATGTAGCGGAAGAGCCCGTTCTCGTCGACCCGGCCCAAGTCGCCCGTCTTGTAGATGCGACGTGTCGGATCGCCCGGATCCACAACGAAGGCCTGGCCGGTCTTCACGGGGTCACGCCAATATCCCGGGCTCAGGCCGACGCCGCAGATACAGATCTCACCGGTCTCGCCGGCCCGAACCTCAGACAGGTCGTCGTCGAGCACCAGCAGCGTCTCGCCGTCGCACGGCGACCCGATCGGAATGTCCTCGCGCTCGTCCCCGGGTACGCTGTGCACCCTGTAGTAGCTGCTTGCGATCGTCGCCTCGGTCGGCCCGTAGAGATTCGTGAACGACACGTGCGGAAGACGCTCCATCCAGTAGACCAGCGTTGGCGTCGGGAGCACCTCGCCGCACCACAGCAACCGCTGCATGTCCGGAAAGTCGTCGTGCTTCACCACGTCGAACTTGGCCATGTAGGTCAGGATCGAGGGGACGCTGAACCACTGCGTAAGACGCGACTCCCGCATCCACCCCGCCAGCTGCGACGCCACGAGATTGAGTTGCGAAGGGACGAGATGGAGCGTCGCGCCACGGCTCAGCGAGCCGAAGATGTCGAACGTGGAGAGGTCGAAATGCAGCGGGGGATGGCCGGAGATCTGATCGCCCACAGAGGTCTCGAAGTACCGGGTCGCCCAGTCGATGAACGTGACCACGTTGCGATGCGTGATCATCACTCCCTTGGGCGTGCCGGTCGAGCCCGACGTGAAGAGGAGGTGTGCCAGGTCGTCGTCGGAGGTCTCCGCCTCGAGATGGTCCGAAGCGAACGAGCCGAGCTCCGAGAAGGCGGCATCCACATCGAACGGAGTGTCGACCTCTTCCGGCGACCGGGTCGAGATCACGCTGAAGGACCTGGGACCATCGCCGATGCAGTCACTCAGCAGTCGGAAGCCCTCCGGCGCGACGATCACAGCGGTGGGATCGCAGGCATCGAGGATGCGCCGACTGCGAGCCGGCGGGCTCTCGAGATCGATCGGAACGTACGCGCAACCGGCCTTCAGCGAGCCGAGCATCCCGATTACGGCCGGAATGCCTTTGGGCACGAACAGTGCGACTCGGTCTCCCTTGCTGCACCGCTCAGCCTTCAACAGCCGGCCGAGTCGGTTGGTCTGCTCCTCGAGCTGAGCATACGTGACCGTCTGGTCGTTGAGGACGAGCGCACGAGCCTCGGGGGTCGTCGCCGCCTGAGCGGACACCAGGTCCTGGATACGCCCCGACATCATGAACGACCAGCCACCGCTGTGGCCTTGTCGAAGACTGTGCGGGTATGCTCCAACTCCTCCTGAGAGGGAGGGATGTCAAGAATGAAGGTGTCGAATCCGAACCCGATATAGCTACCGACCAGATCGGCTACGTCGTCGTACGTGCCGACTAGGTAGGGGCAGAACGTCTTGTAGTTGTGGAAGGGGCCAAGCCAATAGGGGCTCGTCCCCCTCGCGGTACTGTCGTCCTTGCCTGAGAGCTGCTTGTGCCACAACGAATCGGACACCTTCATCGCCAGCTGATGAGTCAGCTGACCCTTTCGGTCGTCAGGGAAGCGCTCGAGCGCCACGCGCCAGGCTTCCTCCTGGGTGTCACGCGCGATGATGCCCACGCGCACGCCCACCGGAGACTTGGCTTGCGGCGGCACGCCCTTCTCCTCAGCTGGCTCCTTGGGGTACCGTATCGCGATGGCGCCGATGTCCGCTGCGGCCTGCATACCCGACTCACTCGATCCCGACACGGTGATCCCGGGAAACAGCCCCTCCGGCATGGGCGGCGACATCGTCAGGTTTTCGACCCGGTAGTACTTCCCCTCGAACGTCACCGGCCCTCGTCCCTCGAGCAGCCGGCGGATGATCGTCGTGTACTCGGTCAGCCGCAGATATCGATCGTCGTGCGGCGTGCGATCGTCGAGGGCGATCAAGTCGTTCCGAAAGCCACCTGCGACCATGTTGATCCAGAGCCTGCGGCCGTAGAGATACGCAAACGTGGCCAGCTTCTTGGCGACGGAGTACGGGTGCATGTAGACGGGCTGAACGGCCACCAACGGTGCCAGCGACTCCGTGTGCTCCACGACAATTTGCGCGACCTGCCACGGGTCGACGATGCCATTGTCGGTGTACACGAGGATCCCGTCGCAACCGAAGTCCTCGCTCCACCTGGCCACGTCGACGATCCGCTGGTGGTACTCGCGGGAAGCCACGTCCTTGGACTGCGGCGCCGTGGAGAAGATCCGAATCTCGTTCCCAGCCATACCGGGGGGGCTGACCTGTATTTGTCGTGAATACGTTGCCTGAGCGCGCAGGCGCTACTCATTCACAATGCCGAACATCGTTCACCCGACACAATACTGTTCTTACGGCCATCATCGGGCGATGGACGACCCAGGAACGCGTACCGGCCGCTCTCGACGTCGAGGACAAGACGTCGGGTGCGTCGGCAAGCGTAACGCGACGACTGCCAGGAGCGTTCGACCGCTCGCCCCGACGTTCAAGTCGGTGCCGATACGGAGGTGCCCGGCAGATCCGACGAGGCCGTCAGCTTGCGACCGCGGTGGCGAGCGCGCTCGACGTCCCGGCACGCCCAGACCGACCATGCGATCGCCTCGTCGAGCCGATGCAGAAAGGCCGGGGCGTGGACCGGGCGGCATCGGCTCGTCGTTGACCGGTGTCACTCATGAGCGCCGCCGGTCGTCCCGGTCTGGGGGAGTTCATCACGCTGCGGAATGGCCCGCCGGCCGACAGCCGCTAAGCTACGGGGCAGCTCACCCCACCTCCGCGGCCGTACCCAGCGCCCCGTCGCCAGCCCCGGGGCCCCCGCCTCGCTCCTCTTGCAGTTCCCGAATGATCAGGGCGATACCCTCGACCTTCGTGAAGTCCGGCGAGAAGAGGTGACGTTCCGGGATCGTTACGCCGAACTCCGTCTCCAGGAAGGCGATCAACTCGACCACGCCCACGGAGTCGACGTACCCCTCCTCCCACAGGTTTATCCCGGTATTGAAATGGGGATCCTCCGGGGGGACGTCAAAATGCTCGCGAATGAACTTCTCGATCCGCGCGGTCAATGTGGCTTCAGAGACCTGCATGGGTCTGCCCTCCGGGGAGTCTGTTCGGGAAACGGTAGAATCCGGTTCGGATCAGTTGCTTGGTTTCGTCGAGTGTGGCATCGAAAAGCCGGGCAAAGCGTGAAGTGAGCTCCGCTTGATCGATGCCCGCGCGCGCGAAGGCGCCGAGGATGCCCTGCCCGGCTGCGGCATCGCCAGCTTGGGCGCGGACCTTGGGACGATGGAGGACATACTCCGGCACTCGGTCGCCCATGACTTCCTTCACCAAGGCCTGCTTCGAATCCTCCTCCGCGATCAGGCTGCCCGGGAGAGCCGTGTAGAGCTCCGCACACAGGGCATACGGCTGAATCGTGTCCAGGCCGTAGCGGGCGAAGATCCCCACCTCGCGGTCTCCGGAGTCCAGCCCATTCACCAGGAATCTCCGGAGGCGGCCCTTGTCCAGGCGAGGCAGCTCGTAGAAGAGCCGCCCGTCGACGTCGACGGCCGAATAGTCCGCCATCAGCTCATTCATGGTATCCCCCGTCAGCAGGACCGGAGCGTTGCCGGGCTCTGGCCCCGTCGACGCGAGCGTCGCGGCGATCTCTCGGCCGAGGACGGCGTTCACGAGGCCGCAGTGCACGTTGAAGTCCCGATAGTCCTGGCCGTACAGGAGGACTTCGTCCAGGAGCTCCATGATCGACTCGGTCGTGCAGCGGACCAGGCGGATGGGGATGTCGAGATCTTCGGCCACGCGCATGGCAAATCGCGCGTCCTCACTGTCCTCCTCGTCGTGGTGATCCGTCAGAGAGAACGTGACGCCCTGAACATCCGGCAGATACTGCCGCGCCAGTGACGCGATGGTGGTGCTGTCGAGGCCTCCCGACATGGTCACAAAGACCGGGCGGTCCCCCAAGGCACCGGCGATGCGCTCGAAGGTCCTCTCCAGACCGGCCCGGATGTCCCGCGCGTAATGCTCGGGACTCGCGGCCTCACCCCCCTGGTGATAGGGGAGCGAGGCGTGCTTTCTCAGCTCGAAATCCTCGGAGGTCTCGCCGATGTGCACGGAATGCCCACTGGGCACGGACCAGATTTGGTCCAGCCCGATCCCCTCGCGTCGAAGATCCAGGAGGAAGTTCGACCACTGGAGAGAGCCGCCGGCCAGGGTGAAGAAGAGCTTGTTCACTCCCAGGCGGTCACGCGCCAGAACGGAACGGCCACGGCGATCGGCGCCTTCGAACGCGAACTGACCGCTGAATCTGGAGCGCTCGTCGTCGCTGCTCTCGAGCCACGCCTCTTCGTCGGAGACCCGTTCCCCGTGCCAGATGAAGTTCGCCACCTGCACTCGGCCGTTCATCATCTAGCTGAGCTCCGATAGGACACGATTCATGACTCGAGCCGCTTCTTCGAGCTGAGCCTCATTGGCCGTGGCGGACAGTCGGAAGCGGCCCGTCGAGTGAAAGACGGTGGCTGGAATGGCCAAGACACCCGCTTCGGCGAGCCGGGAAATAAAGGCGAAGTCGTCCTCCATGGGTGTCTTGGGATAGACGAAGAAGGTGGCCGGGGTGTCCGGCACCTCATATCCACCGGATCTGAGGGCATCGATGAGCCGGCGACGGCGAGCCAGGATCGGCGAGTAATCGATGTCGAGATCGATGAGCTCGCGGATCGCGAGCTGCATCAGCGCCGTCGGCGTGCAGAAGCCCGTGACGCGGCACAGTTGCGTGAGCTGCTTGGCGAAGGCCTCTCTCTGGGGCATTCGGGGGGATACAGCGATGTATCCCGTGCGCTGACCCTGCATCAAGAAGCGCTTCCCGAACGAATAGAGCACACAGGAATTGGCGTAGTATTGCGCCGGCAGCGGAATCGCAGTGCCCTGCGGAACGAAGTCCCTGTGAGCTTCGTCGGAGAGCACCATGACGTCTGGCGCATGGGTGTCCAACAGCTGCCCCAACGCCTGCAGCTCCGAAGCGTCGTAGATGATTCCGCTCGGATTGGCCGGCTGGGAGAAGATGATCGCACGGGTATGTGGATTCAGGGCCGCTCGAATCGCGTCGAGATCGAGGCGCAGCGTCTCTTCGTTCAGTGGCACGAAGCGGCCGCGGATCCCGAGGTTCTCCAGGTACACCGGGTAATCGAGCCAGCAGGGCGTCATGACGATCACTTCGTTCTGATCGCCGGGCCGGCACAGCGCACGGAACACGATGTTGAGCGCGGCCATTGCCCCGGGGGTGAGCACGACGTCCCTCCACTGGTAGGGCAACCCAGAGATCCGGCTCAGGTCCTGCGCGACCACCCGTCGTGTGAGCGTCGCACCACCGTAGGGGGTGTATTGAAACGTGAGCTGCCGGTTGGAATCCAGTGCCGAGTGGATGGCCTGAAGTACCGCCTCCGGCGTGCCGTCGTAGGGATTCGCGTAGGCGAGATCACAGAGACGCGGACCAAAACGCTGTGCAGCGATGGGACGGAGCTCGTCGAGCCTTTCTTGCTCCCGAAGCAGCCCCTGAATCGTGGTGTCGATGGCGTGGACCATGGCTACAGTTCCTTGCGGTTCAGCTTCCCGGAGCTGGTGCGCGGCAGGTGGTCTCTGAGCACGAAGCCCTTGGGCTGCATGTAGGTGGGCAGGACCTTTCGAGCGTACGCCCTCAACTCGGACTCATCGACCTCCGGAGCGCTGGGGACTACGTGCGCGATGATCGCCATGCCCCGATCCGGGTCGGCCTCTCCCTTCACAGCCACCTCGGCGATCCTCTCTGAGCCCAGGAGCAGCTCCTCCACCTCGTCCACGCTGATACGATATCCCATGCTCTTGATGAGTTGATCCCGACGACCTGCGAAATACAGGAACCCCTCCTCGTCGCGGTGGACCAGGTCTCCAGAGAACACCACCCGCTCTTCCTCGCTCCCGGTGATCTGTGGACAGGTCCGGAAGCAGGCCGCTGTGGCTTCGGGTGCTTCCCAGTACCCGAGAGCCACCGTCGGTCCCCGGTGAACGAGCTCTCCCTTCACGTGTGGTGGGCAGGGGTTGAGCTCTTCGTCCAATACGTGCAGCTCGGTGCGAGGAATGGCGATACCGATCGACCCAGGTCGTCGATCGATCTCCTCGGGGGGCAGGTACGTCGACCTGAACGCCTCTGACAGGCCATACATGAGGACGATCTTCAGGTGCGGATGCGCTTCACGGAACGCCTTTGTCAGGTCGACGGGGAACACGCCGCCGGTGTTCGTGATCATGCGCAGGTCGGGAAGGTCCGCCCCGAGGAAGGGGGAGTGCCTCTGGGCCAGCTGAATCCACAGTGGAGGGACTGCCGCCATCACGGTGACGGCTTTTTCGACGAGGGTCCGACAGATGTCGGCGGGCAGGTGGGAACGCTGAAGGACGAGTGTCGCGCCCTTATAGACGGAACCCAACAGCTGATTCAGACCGTAGTCGAAGCCGAACGGGAGGATGCTCAGGAGCCTGTCGTCTTCCGTTATGCCCAGGTACTCCGTAACGATGTCCGACCCGGCGACGAGATTCGCATGGGAGATCACGATTCCCTTGGGCTTTCCGGTGGATCCCGACGTGTAGAGGATCGCGGCCGGAGTGTCCTCGCCTCGAGGCGGCTCTCGGCGCCGAACCGTGGGAGCTTCGTGAGGGTCTTCCTCTACCTTCAGCACAGTGACCCCGTCGGGGTCCTGCATCTTGGTCTTGTACATCCGGGCCGCGCTGGAGACGAGCACCTTGCTCCGGCTGTCCCGGATGATGTGCATCACCTGCGCCGGCACCAGTGCTTCGTTGATGGGAATCGCGATGCCACCAGCCAGCCACACGCCGTACAGCGCGATGATGTAGTCGAAGCTCTTGTCGAGGTAGATCGGAACCCGGTCTCCATGCTGGACCCCGGCCGCAGCCAATCGATCGGCGAATGCGACCGAGGCGTCGTACAGCTCACCGTAGCTCAGCTGCTCCGATCGATACTCGAGGGCGGGGTGCTTGCCGCGCTTCCGTCGCTGACACGAGAGAACCGACTCGATCCGGTGAGCGTCGCCCACCGGGGGCGCCCTATCGGGTGCTTCTGTCTCCATTCTCCTCGCATCCGATGAACCCTGATTACCCTCACCACGACTACATACATAGATCCTATGAGGGACCTCGCGGCTGCAAGGGTATTCCCTTCCGTGGCGTGAGGGTCAGGACGGACCGGTCTCGAGACTCGGCCTCCGCGCCGGAGTGAATGGCCGCGGCAGGTCGTGGGCCGGTTCGAGGGAACGCGACACGTGGGACCGCCCGTCGCGCCTAGGCGCCTGGGGACGATCGCGGATTCGACGAGCTCTGCGTGTACGGCTCGTACGAGACGCTTCGACGAAAGAACCGGTACCTGGAGCGCCGAATGGCGAAGGGACGGAAGCCGGCGAGTTGGAAGGAGAACAACGCGCCCTTGTTTCCGATCTGTGCGTATGTGATGATCGACGACGCCCCGCGCCGACGGGCCTCTGCGGCGACCTGAGCGAGGCAGCTGGTGACGAATGGGAGCAATCGGGCATCCGGGGAGACGTAGAGGTACTCGACCATGGCTTCGCCTGGCTCGAGGCGGGAGCCGAGGTCGGGGAACCTCGACTGCAACAGATCGTTGTCTTCCGGGAAGAAGAGGTATTGCATGAAGCTCGGCCCCCGCTCGCCGAAGTCGGCGACATAGCAGCGATCGGGTCCAACGGTTGCAGCGACATGACGGCGGAGACGGCGCTGCCAGACCTCACCGGCGTCCCTGGCGCCACCCCGCTCCGGATCGAGCACGGCCTCGATGTCAGCCATCGCTGCAATACGGATGGGGTGCTCGGCGTCTGAAGTCCGCGCTGCGTCCGCGTCGGTCGTCTCCTTGCGGACCTGTATCCTGAGGGTATCCGAGTCGGTCATACGCCTGGCCGAGGCGGAACCTCAGGTTCATACACGCTCCCAGTGGCCTGCAAGAGACGATCGTCTGCACTCGGGCGGCGATGCATCGACATCCTGCGTTGCTCTTCCTCGAAGCAACGCTGCGATTCCTCGTCGTGGCGGGTGGCACACGGTGAGGTGCGTCGTGCTGACGCCGGGCCCCGATCGATCTTGGTCGACGCTAATAATGGCCTCGCGGTCCCCGCAAGCTCCAAGGGCACGCATCGTCATGGCACCCGCTGCCGCGTCCCGGTCCTAGAGGACTTTGACGGCCTCTGTGTACGGCTCGTACGAGACGCGCCGACGGAACAGTCGATATCCGGATCGCCGTAACGCAAACGGGCGGTAGCCGACGAGACGACTGGACGCCAAGGCCGCCTTGTTACCGATCGGCGTGTACGTGATGACGGAAGTCGCGCCGCGCCGCCGGGCCTCGACAGCGACCTGCAGGAGGCCCGAGATCAGGAATGGAAGCGAACGGGCGTCGGGGGACACGTAGAGGTAGTCGACCATCGCTTCGCCCGGCTCGATGCGGGGGCCGAGGTCGGGAAACGACCGCTGAACGAGGTCGTTGTCTTCCGGGAAGAAGACATACTGCATGAAGCTCGGCCCCAGGTCACCACAGTCGGCAACGTAGCAGCGGCCGGGTCCAGCCGTCGCTGCGACATGGCGGCGGAGACGCCGCTGCCAGAGCTCGTTGGCGTCGGTCGCGCCGCCGCGCCGGGGATCGAGCACCGCCTCGATGTCGGCGACCGATGCGATACGGATTCGGTGCTCCGCCGTAGCGACCTGAGCTTCATCCTCGTCGGTCGGCTCCTTTCGGATACCCACCCTGAGCGTGTCGGAGTAGAGCCGGTTCCGCGCCCTCCGAAGCAGGACGCTTGCGTCCCCGCCACGTATCGCGTCGTAGGCTTGGCCGAGGCGGAACTGCAGATTCATCGAAGAATACCTCGTCGCGCAGGTGATCCCGTGACGGAGCCGAGTTTCTCGAAGCCGAAGCGGCGCGCCACGGGATGTCCTGCGGGCGTCGTTTGGTGGGGTCAGGCGGTGTAACGCTGTGCCCACTGTGAGCTTAGCAACCGCGTCACG
>JBDHDM010000072.1:0-13671 GCA_039591515.1 Gemmatimonadota bacterium
CCGTCATCACGTCGATCCTCTTCATCGCGCTGCGAAGTTGGTGGCTGCTGGGCCTGGGGCTCATCTCCGCCCTCGTGATGTTCATCATCGTGCTCTTCATCCCCACTCACCTTCTCGCCAACCCTCTCCGGCACGCCCGCGGCATCCGACCGACGGACCGAACGTGACGCCACCCCGCCGAACCGCATCGCCGACGCCATGACCGAAACGGCCCCTCTCTCGCCGGAGCACGAATCGCTCCTGGCTCACTTCCGTGAAGGCAAGCCGCTGGCTCTCGCCCGAGCCATTTCGATCGTGGAGAACGAGCGCAACGGGTTCCAGGACCTGCTGCACACGGTCATGGCGGGCGGCCCCCACGCGCGCCGCGTCGGGTTCACGGGGCCTCCGGGTGCGGGCAAGTCCAGCTTGGTCGCCTCGATCGCGACCCGCTACCGCGAGCTCGACGAGCACGTGGGAGTGGTCGCCGTAGACCCCACTTCGCCGTATTCGGGTGGGGCGCTGCTCGGCGATCGTATCCGGATGAACGACATCGCGACTGATCCAGGGATCTTCATCCGCTCCATGGCGACGCGCGGCTCGCTCGGGGGACTCGCCACGACGACCAAGGAGGTCGTCGACCTCATGGACGCCTTCGGCTTCGATCGAGTCCTCATCGAGACCGTGGGGGTGGGCCAGACGGAGCTGGAGATTACGGCCGCAGCGGACACCGTGGTCGTCGTGCTCGTGCCTGAGTCCGGAGACGCCATTCAGGCCATGAAGGCGGGCCTGATGGAGATCGCCGACGTATTCGTGGTGAACAAGGCGGACCGCCCCGGCTCGGCCCGGCTGGTGAAGGAGCTACGGCAGGCGTTGCACCTCAAGGCCGGTGCCGCCATGAGGGACATTCCGGCGCACCATGGGGTCGATCTCGGCCGGATGACCAGGAAGGAGCGTACCACGGACGCTCCCCCGGCGGAGGTCGACGGCTGGGAGATCCCGGTGCTCACCACCAACGCCCTGACCGGTGAAGGTCTGGAAGAGCTGCTGGAGACGATCGGGCGGCACCGGGATTGGCTCGTGCGGACGGGCTCGCTGGAGTCTCGACGCCGAAATCGGGCGGCCGTCCGCATCCGGGACGTGGTCGACCGAGAGGTCAGGCGCGTGGCGTGGACCTCGGAGGTGTCCCGGGAGCTTCTGGCGGCCGGAGTCGATCAAATCGCCCGTGGCGAGGGTACCCCGTATTCGGCAGCGGACAGGATTCTCGAGGCCCTGCTCCGGTGATGGCACCCCTGCGCTCGGTCCGCGCAGGGCGATATGTTCTAAAGATGAGCCGATTTTGGGACGGGTGACGGAGAACGACACGATGTCGACGATTGAAGAGGAACTCCTGGAGCGCGCAAAGCTCCAGGAGGCGGTCCACGACCGCGACCGGGAGATCGCCGAGCTGAGGGCCCGTCTGGCGACCTGGGAAGACCAGTATGGCGCCGTGCCCAAGAGGGACACGCTCTTCACGACCGTGTCCGGGCGCGAGGTCCGACCGCTCTATACCGAGCTCGATCGCCCCGATGCGGCCGCCGCCGACGGCGACGACCGGCTGGGCTTCCCCGGCTCGTACCCCTTCACTCGCGGCCCGTACGCGACGATGTACCGCACGCGCCTGTGGACGATGCGCCAGTTCGCGGGCTTCGCCACCGCGGAAGAGACCAACGCACGCTACAAGTACCTCCTCGAGCACGGCCAGACCGGCCTGAGCGTCGCCTTCGACTTCCCCACGCTCATGGGCTTCGATGCCGACCACGCCCGGTCGCTCGGCGAGGTCGGCGTCTGCGGCGTCGCGATCTCGTCGCTCGCCGACATGGAGCGGCTCTTCGACGGCATCCCGCTGGATCGCGTCTCGGTGTCGATGACCATCAACGGGCCGGCGATCATCCTCTTCTGCTTCTATGTGGCAGCCGCAGAGAGGCAGGGTGTCGACCCCGCCGTGCTCCGTGGCACGGTCCAGAACGACATCCTGAAGGAGTACCAAGCCCAGCACGCATGGGTCTTTCCTCCGGAGCCCGCGCTTCGGTGCATCGTCGACATGTTCGAGTGGTGCAGCGAGAATACGCCGAAGTACAACCCCATCTCCATCTCGGGCTACCACATCCGCGAGGCCGGGGCGACGGCGGCCCAGGAGTTGGCCTTCACCCTGCGGAACGGCTTCGAGTACGTCGAGCGCGGCATCGCGCGCGGACTCGACGTCGACGCGTTCGCGCCCCGTCTGTCCTTCTTCTTCGACATCCACAACGACTTCTTCGAAGAGATCGCCAAGCTCCGAGCGGCCCGGCGCATCTGGGCCCGGGGCATGAAGGAGAAGTATGGCGCCAAGGATCCGGATTCGTGGCGCCTTCGGACACACTGCCAGACCGCCGGCGTAACGCTGACCGCGCAGCAGCCCGAAAACAACATCGTACGGGTCGCGTATCAGGCGATGGCCGCCGCCCTCGGCGGAACACAGTCACTCCACACCAACTCGATGGACGAGACGCTGTCTCTGCCGACCGAGAAGGCCGTCCGCATCGCGCTGCGCACTCAGCAGGTCCTCGCATACGAATCGGGTGTGCCGAATACGATCGATCCGCTTGCCGGCTCCTACTTCGTCGAGCACCTCACGGACGAGCTCGAGCGGGACGCGCTCGGCCTCTTCGAGGAGATCGACGCGATGGGCGGCGTCGTTCCCGGCATCGAACAGGGGTGGTTCCAACAGGAGATCGCGGCGTCCGCGATGCGGCAGCAACGTGAAGTGGAAGCCGGAGACCGACCGGTGGTCGGAGTCAACCACTTCCTCGAGGGCTCCGAGAAGCTCGAGATCGATACGCTCAAGATCGATCCCGCCATCGAGAGGCGGCAGGTGGAGAAGATGGCCGCCATGCGGAGCTCGAGGGACGACGAATCTGTCCAGCGTGTACTCGCGGCGCTGACCGAGGCGTGCCGGACCGAGGAGAACGTGGTACCCCGGATTCTGGATTGTGCCCGTGCGTACTGCACGCTCTATGAGATCAGGGCCGCCATGGAGGAGGTGTTCGGCGCCTACAAGGAGCCGGTCTTCTTTTAGCGGTCTACACCCTGCAGCGGCCTGCGACCGGGCCCTCAACCCTCCCCGCGCGGCCGTCGGCCGTTCGGGACGAAGCGACACGGAACCCCTATGTCCGAAGACCGAAAGATCCGAATCCTCGTGGCCAAGCCGGGGCTCGACGGGCACGATCGTGGCGCGAAAGTCATCGCGAGCGCGTTTCGTGACGCCGGATTCGAGGTGATCTACACGGGGCTGCATCAGACGCCGGAGATGGTCGTCAGCGCCGCCGTTCAGGAGGACGTCGACGTCGTGGCGATGTCGGTGCTCTCGGGCGCCCACATGACGCTGTTTCCACGTGTGAAAGAGCTCCTGGACGAGGCCGGGGCCGACCACGTTCTCCTGACGGGAGGAGGAATCATCCCCGAGGAGGACGTCCTCGCCTTGGAGGCCCGCGGGATCGGGCGGCTCTTCGGGCCGGGCACGGCGACGACCGAGGCGATCGAATACGTCAACGAGTGGTTCCAAGCCCGGCAGTCCGCTTGAGCGAGCGGGTGCTTCCGGCCACCCGGGCGACACGTCCGGACCACGGTGACGGCGCGATCTCGTGAGCGAGGTGACCTCCGACACGACCGGCCGGCTGGGGGCACTGTCGGATGAGCTTCGTGAGCTACGAAGCCGTCTCCGCCTCGGAGGAGGGGCGGAGCGGGTCGAGCGTCAGCATCTGCAGGGCAAGCTGACGGCTCGCGAGCGCGTCGACCTCCTGCTCGACGAGGGCTCACCCTCGGTCGAGATCGGGATGCTCGTCGCACACGACCTCTACGAGGGTGGGGCCCCGGGCGCCGGCGTGGTCACCGTCGTCGGCCGCGTCGAGGGCCGTGAGGTCGTGGTCGTCGCCAACGACGCCACGGTGAAAGCCGGATCGTGGTGGCCGGAGACGATCAAGAAGATCCTTCGTGCCCAGGAGATCGCGATGCGCTGCCGCATCCCGATCATCTATCTCGTGGATTCCGCCGGCGTGAACCTGCCGTATCAGGGCGGGGTCTTCCCGGGGCAGTACGGCGCAGCGCGCATCTTCTACTACAACTCGGTGATGCGTCGCTACTTGCGCATTCCACAGCTCGCGGCGGTGATGGGGCCCTGCATTGCGGGAGGCGCATACCTTCCCGCCCTGTCCGACGTGATCCTGATGGTGGAAGGCACCTCGTTCATGGGCCTCGGCGGGCCGAATCTGGTCAAGGGGGCGACGGGCCAGTCGGTCGGTGCAGAGGAGCTGGGGGGTGCCCGGGTGCATACGGAAGTCAGCGGCGTCGCCCACTACATGGTACCGGACGACGAGTCCTGCATCGCCAAGCTCAGGCAGCTGGTCCGAGAGCTTCCGGTGGAGGTTGAGCCCGCCGACCGGCTCGCCACGCCACCGAAACGCCTCGCCTACGAGTTGTACGACCTCCTGCCGGCGGACCACCGGCAGCCGTACGAGATGCGAGACGTGCTGGAGTGCATCCTCGACGGTGAGGAGCTCGACGAGTTCCAGCCCGGGCACGCGCCGGAGATGATCTGCGGAACCGGATTCGTCGACGGGCTACCGGTCGGCGTGATCGCCAACGCCAGGGGCATGTTCAAGACCGCGACCGGCGGTCCGCCGCGTTTCGGCGGGATCGTGTATACCGAGAGCGCTCGCAAGGTGGCCTTCTTCATCGAAACGATGAATCGCCACGGCACGCCGATCCTGTTCGTGCAGGACGTCTCGGGCTTCATGGTCGGGACGGAGGCGGAGCATTCGGGGATCATCCGGGCCGGGGCCGAGTTCGTCGAAGCCATGGCGACGGCCACCGTTCCCAAGCTCGTCCTGACGATGAACCACGCGTCCGGGGCCGGATACTACGCGATGGCCGGGCAGGGGTTCGACCCGGACTTCATCTTGTCTCTGCCCACCGGGCGCATGGGCGTGATGGAGGGCGGTAGCGCCGTGATGGCGCTCTTCAGCGCCCAGCTCGACAAGCTCAAGGAGGAAGGGAAGATCCCGGACGAATCGTTGACCACCAAGATGGACGAGGTGCGCGCGGAGTACGATCGACAGCTCGACGCCCGCTTCGCCGCGGCGAGGGGGTTCGTGGACGAGGTCCTGTTGGCGGAAGAGCTGCGGCCCGCGCTCGGGCTCCTCCTGCGCGCCGCGCGACAGAATCCCGGGCCGCACATCGGCCCCTTTCAGATCCTCGAGGTGCCCCGTTGAGCCGGGACGAGGTCGTACGCGTGGCGAGCGGTCAGGGCTTCTGGGGCGACGACCTGGAGGCGCCGGTACGGCAAGTCGAGGGAGGCGGGATCGACTACCTCATGCTCGACTACCTGGCAGAAGTCACCATGTCGATCATGCAGAAGCAGCGGTCCCGGGATCCGGCCGCGGGGTACGCTCGGGACTTCGTGCCCTTGATGGAGCGGATCTTCGCCCGCTGCGTCGCCGACGGCGTGCGGGTGGTGACCAACGCCGGTGGCGTGAATCCGTCCGGATGCGCGGAAGCCCTCGTCGAGGCCGGCCGGAGGGCCGGTGTAGGCGGACGGGCGAAGGTCGGCCTGGTCACGGGGGACGATCTCGTCGAGCGGCTCGACGACCTCATCGCCCGGGGCCACGACCTCGCGAACATGGAGACCGGGGAGCCGCTCTCCGTCATCCGGGACCGCGTACAGAGCGCGAACGCGTACATCGGCGCGGCCCCCATCGTCGAGGCCCTCGAGAGGGGAGCCGACGTGATCGTCACGGGGCGGAGCACGGACACGGCGCTCACCTACGCGCCTCTCATCCACGAATTCGGCTGGTCGCCCGACGATCACGACAGGGTCGCGGCCGGAGTCGTGGCCGGCCACATCAACGAGTGCGGGGCGCAGTGCACCGGCGGCAATTGCCTGATCGACTGGTGGACGATTCCCGAGATGGCGACCGTAGGCTTCCCGATCGTGGAGGTGAGCCGTGACGGCAGCTTCGTCGTGACGAAGCACGAGGGAAGCGGCGGCCGGGTCACCCGGGCCTCCGTGACCGAACAGCTCCTCTACGAGATGGGTGATCCGAGGGAGTACATCACCCCGGACGTGGTGGCGGACTTCACTCAGATCGCGCTGGAAGAGCTCGGAAGCGATCGCGTTCGGGTGTTCGGCGTGACCGGAGGGCCCCGCACGGATTTCCTCAAGGTCTCCGTGGCGTATGCGGCCGGATGGAAGGCGACCGGAACGCTGACGTACGCCTGGCCCGATGCCGCCGCGAAGGCCCGAGCGGCGGATCTCGTTCTCCGACAGCGGCTCGATCGACTCGGGCTCGTGTTCGACGAGGTCCGGACGGAGCTCGTGGGGTGGGACTCGACCCACGGCCCGCTCGTTGGGGAGCCCCCGCCGGATCTTCCCGAGGTCCAGCTGCGCGTCGGCGTCCGGGCAGCGGAACGTGGGGCCGTCGAGCGCTTCACGCGTGAGATCGCCCCCCTCGTGCTGACCGGGCCACCGTCCGTGACCGGCTTCGCCGGCGGGCGTCCCCGAGTCCAGGAGATCATGGCGTACTGGCCTGCGCTTGTGCAGAGGAACGAGGTCGAGTCGGCCCTCCGGGTGGAGGTGCGGGACGTATGAAGAGGATTCCACTCGTCCACTTGGCCCACGCCCGCTCAGGCGACAAGGGTGACACGGCCAACGTCGGCATCATCGCCTACGACGAGGCACACTACCCGCTGTTGCGTGAGCAGCTCACGCCGGAGGCCGTGAAGCGCCACTTCGGATCGATGGTCCGCGGGGCGGTCGAGCGCTTCGAGCTCCCCAACCTGGGGGCCCTGAATTTCCTGCTGCACGGGGCGCTCGGGGGTGGCGGGACCATGTCTCTGATGAACGACGCGCAGGGCAAGGTGTTCAGCACCGCGCTCCTGCGGATGGAGGTCGAGGTGCCCGACGAGGTAGCCGAGGAGGTCGCGGGGCGCGGGCGCGTGCCCGAGGGGTGGCGACCGGACGCGTCTCTCGAGCCAGGCGCGGGGACACGCTGATGTCGGTGGAGGTCCTGCGCGTTTCGGTCGATGCCGGGGTCATGACGCTCACGTTGGATCGGCCGGAGAAGAGGAACGCGCTCAACGCGGCGCTCGTCGCGGCGCTCAAGCAGGGGATCGCCCGAGCCGAAGCGGACGACGGCGTACGGGTCGTCGCGCTCACCGGGGCCGGAGACGACTTCTGCTCGGGGGCCGACCTGGCGGAGCTCGAGCGGATCGCGACGATGAGCCCCGAGGAGAATCTCGAGGACGCGCGGTCACTCGGGGCGTTGTTCGCGGCCATGCGCGACGTCGCCAAGCCGGTCGTCGGTGTGGTCCGGGGCCGCGCCCTCGCAGGTGGCTGCGGCCTGGCTTCGGCGTGTGATCTCGTGCTGGCCCACGAGGACGCCGAGTTCGGGTACCCAGAGGTCCATCTGGGTTTCGTGCCCGCCCTCGTCATGACGATCCTGCGCCGAAAGGTGGGGGAGGCGGTCGCCTTCGAGCTCGTGACCCAGGGTGACCGTTTCGATGCCGCCGAGGCCCATCGGATCGGGCTCGTGAACCGCGTGCTCGGGGAGCGGGAATTCGACGAGGCAGTCGAGCGCTACCTCCTCGGGCTCGCGAAGAAGCCTGCTTCCGCCATCTCGATGACCAAGCGCCTGCTCTACGAGCTCGACTCGCTCGACTTCGACGCCGGTCTCGAGAGGGCAGCACGGGTGAATGCCGAGGCCCGGATGACCGAGGCGTGCAGGGCCGGCGTCCGACGTTTCCTGGAGAAGGCGGGACCGGGGTCCGCCCCGTCCACCGACTCCTGAGCCGACGAAGGCCTCCCGCCATGCCCTTTCTGGCCGATCGTCGCCGTAGGGACGACCCTCTCCTGGAGTGGAAGATCCGCCTGTTCTCGGTCGCCGCGGTCGTTGCTCTGGCGGGGATCTACCTCGACGATCGTCGGGTGACGGGGGCAGCCCTCGTGCTGCTCGTCGTCGGCGTCCTGCTCCGCTTCCTTCCCGGTGGGTCCGAAGACCCGGACCACGACGCGGATTGAGGCCGCGGGCGTCATTCGGGCGCCCCCGTCCCGGCGCGTTCGTTCAGGATGCGCCCCGATCCCGTGGCGGTCCTCCGCCGGACCTTCGGCTATCCGAGCTTCCGTCCCGGCCAGGAGGACCTCGTGCGGGCGGTGCTGGACGGCCGAGACGCGTTGGGGATCTTGCCGACCGGAGGGGGCAAGAGCCTCTGCTATCAGGTACCCGCGAAGATCTTGCCGGGCCTGACACTCGTCGTCACGCCGCTCATCTCCCTCATGCAGGATCAGGTCGCCCGCGCACGGGCGGTCGGCTTGGCGGCGGAGTCGATGAGTGCGGCCCAATCCACCGAGGAGCGGGGGAACGTGCTCCGACGGGTGCTTCGCGCGGAGCTCGATCTCCTGTTCGTCTCACCGGAACGGTTGGAGACTCCCCGTTTCCGGGAATTGACCTCCCGCGTCGGCATCGCCCTCATCGCGGTCGACGAAGCCCACTGCATCAGCGAGTGGGGGCACGACTTCCGGCCGGCGTATCGCACGATCGCCGACGCGCTCTCGCGAGTCCGATGCCCGACCCTGGCGCTTACCGCCAGCGCGACCCCGGAGGTGCGGAAGGACATCCGGAAGAACCTGCGACTTCGGATGCCTGTCGAGGTCGTGCGCTCGTTCGACCGACCGAACCTGCGGTGGGCCGTGATGCGGGTCGGGTCCGTCGGGAGTCGTGCACGACAGGTGTATCACCTCCTCCGGCACACGACCGGCAGCGTCATCGTCTATGCGCCGACGAGGCGGTCGGTCGAGGAGGTTCGTGATGTCCTGGCCGCGCGTGGTGTCCGATGTGATGCCTACCACGCGGGCCTGCTCGGCGCTGAACGTGCCCGTGTCCAGGAGCGCTTCATGCAGAGCCGTGTGCGAACCGTGGTGGCGACCAATGCCTTCGGCATGGGCATCGACAAGCCCGACGTGCGGGTGGTCGTGCACGTGCAGCTTCCGGCCACGCTCGAGGCCTACTATCAGGAGGCAGGCAGGGCCGGTCGAGACGGCTTGGAGTCACGGTGCATCGCGCTTCACGGGCGGGGTGACCGGCGGCTCGCGGACGGATTCCTCGACTCCGCACAGCCGCCGGTGATCAGGCTGAGGAGGATGCACAGGGCTCTGTGGAAGCTCGCCGCGGGAGGGGGTACCCTGAGGGCCGACGATCCGAGGGTCGTGCGGGCGCTCGGTGGCGTGCCGCACCGTTGGATCAACGGGGAGCCTCACGGGCCCCTCGCGGCGCTGGAGAGGGCCGGTGCGATTCAGGCCGATGGAACCGAGCACGGGGCCGTCGGGTCTATCAAGAGATCGTTCGAGGTCGTGCGCCACATCAACCTGTCGGGGCTCCGGGCTCGACGGCGTGCCGTCCGAGCGAAGATCCGCGCGGTCGAGGCGTATGCACGGACACGAGCATGCCGTTCCCGCGCTTTGTTGCACTATTTTGGTGAGGAGGGTCCCGCCGCCTGTGGGCGGTGCGACCGGTGTGGATGGGATTGGACAGCCGCATTGCAGGACGCTGATGCATAGATACTTGAACGCTGAGCACCTCGCGCTCCGGGAGCGGGTTCAACGCTTCGGGCGGGAGGCCATCGCTCCCGTCGCCCGGGAGCTGGACGAGACCGGCGACTTCCCTTGGGAGAACGTCAGGGCCATGGCCGACATGGGCCTGTTCGGCGTTCCCGTGCCGAGAGAGCTCGGAGGCATGGGGCTCGATTATCTGAGCTACATCCTGGTGATCGAGGAGCTCGCCAAGTTCGATGCGAGCCACTCCATCACCGTTTCGGCGCACACCACCCTGGGCCTATCCCCCATCCTCTCGTTCGGGTCCGAGGAACAGAAGCGTACCTTCGTTCCGCCGCTGGCGTCGGGCGAGGTGCTCGGTGGGTTCGGCCTGACCGAGCCGGGCGCCGGATCGGATGCCTCTGGCACGCGGACGCGCGCCGTGCGGGACGGGGACGGATACCGGCTCAACGGCTCGAAGATCTTCATCACGAACGCCGGGGTGGGAGAGATCTTCGTCGCGACGGCCGTCACCGAGCCGGGGCGCGGCTCCAAGGGGATCAGCAGCTTCATCGTGTGCAAACCGACGGTCGACCCGGAGCGCGCCCAGGCCGTGGGATGCGGGCACCGTGGCGACCTGCCCTTCACCGAGGGTGTGCGTGCAGGGGAGAAGGAAGACAAGATGGGCTGGCGTGCGTCGGACACACGCGAGTTGCACTTCGAGGACGCCTGGGTACCGGAGGCTCACCTCCTCGGCGAGGAGGGCCAGGGCTTCATCAACTTCATGAAGACGCTCGACTCGGGTCGCATCGGCGTGGCCGCCCTGGCGCTCGGGCTGGCCGAGGGGGCGCTGGACACGGCGGTGCGCTACACGACGTCGCGCGAGCAGTTCGGCCAGCGAGTGTGGGACTTCCAACAGGTCCAGTTCAAGCTGGCGGAGATCGCGACGGACATCGAGGCGGGGAGGCACCTGACCTACCACGCGGCGTGGCTGCAGGACGGAGGTCAGCCGTACGCGAAGGAGGCCGCCATGGCCAAGTACTTCTGCTCAGAGTTGTCGATGCGTGCGACGCTCGGGGCCATCCAGGTCATGGGCGGGGCAGGGTATACGAGTGAGTACCCGGTCGAGCGGATGATGCGTGACGCGAAGATCTGCGAGATCGGTGAAGGAACGAACGAGATTCAACGGCTGGTCATCGCCAGGAAGCTCTTGGAAGAGGTCCTGGACGATCCCACGCCAGTAGCAGAGCCGGCGCTCGAGATGGAGATCGCCGGTACCTGACAACTGAGAGAAACGTCGGCCCGTCGCGGAGGGGCCGGGCGTCCGAATCGATACGGACGACGCCCGCTCACCGCACCCGGACGGAGCCGGTTCACCGGCGGTCGCCGCCGCTGCTTCCGACGCACTCGCGGGAGGCAGCCCAGGGACGCGCACGGTGCCGGCAAGGGGGTGACGGACCGACCCGACATTGGAGAGAAATTTTGAGGAGAGAAATCCTCGTGAGCGCGACCCCACAAGAAGCCTGGGTGGCGCTCCGTGAAGATCGGAAGCTGGTCGAGGTCATGTTCGATCGACCCGACCAGGACAGGGTCCTGGGAGACATCTTTCTGGGACGGGTCGATGCCGTCCTCCCCGGGATCCAAGCAGCGTTCGTAGACATCGGAACCGGCAAGGCCGGTTTCCTGCACGTGTCCGACCTGAACCTGCCCGAGGAGTCTGGCGGGGAACGGGGCAAGGGCAAGTCCGGCAATGGCGAAGGGGGCAAGGGCAAGTCCGGCAACGGCAACGGCGGCAGCAACGGCGGCGGGCGAGGCCGGCGAACCCGAACACTCCCCCCCATTCAGGATCACGTGCAGAAGGGGCAGGAGATCTTGGTGCAGGTCACCAAGGAGGCGATCAGCACCAAGGGGCCCCGCTTGACGGCGGACATCTCCCTCCCGGGGCGGTTCCTGGTGTATATGCCGTTCGCATCCCGAGTGGGGGTGAGTCGCAAGATCGAGGGCAGGAACCAGCGGGCGAAGCTCCGCGGGATGGCACAGAAGGTCCTCCCGAAGGACTCGGGCGGACTCATCGTGCGCACCGTCGGCGAAGAAGTCACAGCCGAGAAGCTCGAGCGTGAGTTCCAACGGCTGCACGAGCGCTGGGCCAGCATCCGGCAGCAAGCGACGGAGAAGAATGCGCCCTCGCCGGTGCACCGAGAAGCCACCTTGATCAGCGGCGTCATCCGCGACCTGTTCAGCGACAAGTTCGAGGCCCTTCGGGTCGACTCGAAGCGGGCATACGACGAAATCGTGGACTACGTGAAGAGTGTGGACCCTGATCTGCTCGACCGCGTCCACCTCCATGAGGGTGCGACATCCCTCTTCGACGAGTTCGGTGTGGAGGAGGAGATCCAGAAGGCGTTCAGTCGAAATGTGCCGCTCAAGTCCGGGGGCAGCCTCGTCATCGAGCCGACCGAGGCGCTGGTGTCCATCGACGTCAACACCGGCCGATTCACGGGCAAGGGGAAGAAGGACCCCGAGCAGACCATCCTGAAGACGAACCTCGAAGCGGCCCGTACGATCGCCAAACAGCTGAGGCTCCGAGACGTCGGCGGGATCATCGTCGTGGATTTCATCGACATGGAAGCCCAGGAGAACCGTGACAAGGTCCTCCGTGAGCTACGCTCCTACCTTGGCAGGGACCGTGCTCGCACCAAGACGTTCGAGATCTCCAACCTCGGACTCGTAGAGATGACGCGCCAACGGGTGCGTCCATCCGTGTTCAACGCGCTGACGTCCGAGTGTCAGTCGTGCGGCGGCATCGGGCGCGTCTATACTCCCGCCACCGTGGTGCGCCAGATCGAGCGCACGGTGAAGCGGGCGGCCGCCTCGAGAGAAGAGCGGAGCCTCGTGGTTCGCGTGCACCCCGAGATCGCGCTTCGGGTCATCGAAGAGGAGCCCGGCCTCATGAAGCGACTGCGCAATCGTACCCGCCTTGAGTTGCACCTCCGCGACGATCCGCTCATGCGCCTCGACGAGTTCCGACTCCTGTCGGGCCCCGCGGAGACGGACGTCACCGACAAGTACGCAGCCTGACGGGCCGCGGGCCGCATCCACCGGGGTGCGCTGCGCCTTGACCCGTAGGCGGGGCACTTCGACATTTACTGGCTCTTCAGCGAAATCCGAAACAATTCGGACGTCATATGTACGCGGTATTCCAGACCGGTGGGAAACAGTTCCGGGCCGAGCCCGGCACCCGCCTTCGTGTGCCCTCTCTCGACGTCGAGCCCGGTGGCTCGGTGACTTTCGACCAGATTCTTCTGGCCGGCGACGGGGCTGAGACGGTGCAGGTCGGCACGCCCACGGTCGAGGGTGCCACGGTGAAGGCGGAGGTGCTTCGGCACGGCCGCGGCGACAAGGTGATCGTCTTCAAGCGCAAGCGCCGGAAGGGGTACCGTAAGAAGCAGGGTCACCGCCAAGGTTTCACGGAGATCAGGGTCGACGAGGTGGCGCTCGGCTGAGCGCAGTCGACCGGTTTCGATAGAGGCGACAGATGGCGCATAAGAAAGGTGTAGGCTCGAGCCGAAACGGCCGGGACAGCAATCCGAATCGCCTGGGCGTCAAGCGCACGGGAGGCCAGCCGGTGCGGGCGGGTAGCATCATCATCCGCCAGCGCGGCACGCGTGTCCACCCTGGCCGGAACGTGGGCCGGGGCAAGGACGACACCCTCTTCTCACTCATTGACGGCGTCGTGAAGTTCGAGCGCATGCGGGCGCGTAACGTGGTGTCCGTATACGCCGCAGAGTAGCCGACGCCACTCTCCGAGCTCGCCACGAATGTCTTGAGCTTCGGACGGGAATCTGTACCTTCGTACAGACCCCCCAGCGGTAACGCCCCCCTTCCAGGTGAAACACCTGGGATCCTGATCTTCCGACCAAGCTCGGCTGGACAGGGCGAAATAGGAGGTAGACGATGTCTGCCGCAGACCTTCGCGGGTATGATGCCCGTGTAGATAGATGGGAGTTCCCTGTGGACTCCCCGCAGGGCTGGGAGGGGAAGGCACCGCGGAGCCGATGGTGGCCGATGATGGCCGTGGCGCCGCTGCTCGCCTT
>JBDHDM010000073.1:0-24255 GCA_039591515.1 Gemmatimonadota bacterium
AGCAAAGTGGTGACCGGGTGGAAGGATCTCGGGACGCTGGAAGGTAGCCGTAGCCCCCGGGCCAGGCGAAGTACGAGATCATTCCCTCGGCTCCTCTCCTCCCGTTCGATGGGATTGGAATGATCCTCTTCAAGGAGGGCCTGGCGTGGACGGCGCTCATCCCCCCACTCTCCGCCGGGGCGATGACGGTCGCCGCCGCAGCCCTCATGAAGCTCCAGAACCGACGCGCTCAGCGGGAAATCGCGCTCGGCATGTATCCGCTCGCCCTGTCCCCTCCTGACCGACGCGCACTCGACGAGGCTCGAACAACATGAACTCGCGCGCACTCCTGGCCCTCCTGGCGGTCGCTACGGTTGGCGCCAACGCAATCACAGCACAGTCTCCTGACGCAACGGAGCTCATCGCGGCAATCGAGGGACCGCAAGACGCGGCCGGGCCGAACGACCTCGGAGACAAGGGGATCGAGGCGCTGATGGCCGAGCTCGGTGTGCCCGGGGTCAGCGTGGCCGTGATCCACGACTTCCGGATCCACTGGGCCAAGGGATACGGAGTCGCCGATGTAGAAACGCAGGCGCCCGTCGACACCGAGACGCTCTTCCAGGCCGCCTCGATCAGCAAGCCGGTGGCCGCGATGGCCGTGATGAAGTCCGTCCAGGACGGACTCTTCAGCTTGGACACCGACGTCAACGAGATTCTCACCTCGTGGACGCTGGAGGGCGGCAGGTTCACGTCGCAGCAGCCCGTCACGCCGCGCTCGCTCACCAGCCACACTTCCGGCCTCGGAGACGGCTTCGGGTTCCCCGGGTACGAACCCGGTGAGCCCGTACCGACGATCATCCAGATCCTCGACGGCGAGGAACCGTCGAACGTCCGGAAGCTCTTCATGGAGCGGGCCCCGTATGTGGGCGAAGAATACTCGGGCGGCGGGGTCACGTTGATGCAGCTGGCCCTGACCGACGCCCTGCAACGTCCGTTCCCGGAGATCCTCGACGAGCTCGTTCTCGAACCGATCGGGATGAGCAATAGCACCTTCCAACAGCCCCTCAGCGAGGAGCGGGACGCCAACGCCGCGCGCGGTCACGACGCCGAGGGCATGTCCCGCGGACCCAAGTGGCACGTGTATCCGGAGCTCGCCGCCGCCGGCCTGTGGACGACTCCCTCGGATCTGGCGCGACTCGCGATCGAGGTCCAGAAGTCGGCGCTGGGTGAGTCCAATCTCGTGCTTTCACGCGGGAGCGTGATGGAGATGCTCACCCCGGTCGGGGTGGGCAGCTACGCGGTCGGGTTCTCGATCTCCCAGCGAGGACGTGGCTGGTACTTCGGCCATGGGGGAGCGAATTGGGGCTTTCGCGCGACGCTGCTCGCGCACCGACTCAAGGGGTACGGTCTCGCCATCATGACGAACGGCGATCGTGGGGGCGCCGCGGCCGCCGAGATCAGCCGCCGGATCCAGGAGGCGTACGGCTGGGACTCTTTGGACGAGCCCCTGCCTCGCGGCTACGACCCACCGAGGGAGCGCACCTACATCGAGCTGCCGGTCTCCGTTCTCGGCGCCTACGTGGGCCGGTACGAGAAAGAGGACGGGGAGGCGATCACCGTCTCCATCGAAGAGGGTCAGCTGATCGCGGTGCCGAACGACGACCGTCCGCTCCCCATCTTCCCAGAGTCCGAGACCGTCTTCTCGCCTCGGTCCGTGCCGGCCGTCATCGAGTTCGTCCGAGCCGCCTCCGGCGAGACCGAGGCCCTGATCGTTCGACAGGGGCCCTACGAGGAGCGTTACGACAGGGTGCGCTGAGGGGCGTACCGGCCGGAGGCCGTACCTACTCGAGGAAGATCCGCTCTTCGGCGGAGACGAAGAGGACGTCGCGCAGCTCCGGGAACCTGAGCAGGGTCTGCCCGCGCTTCTGACGAAGCCGCCCGTCGGTGAACCCCACCATCACGAGGTCGGCGTCCGACGAGCGGACTTCGACCAAGCGCTCGAAGTCGATCGAGCCGTCGGTCGGGATGAACACCAGGTTCTTCTGACTGATCAGAAGCCGCCCTTCCGTTTCCCTCGGGTACGCGGCGAAGAGACGCACCTCCGCGCCACGCCAGTCCCGATGGCCCAGCAGAATATACGCCATCAAGATCATCAAATTGGCGTTGCGGGCGTCGTGCCAGGTGAGCCAGACGTGGATGCTCTTTCGCGTGCCGAAGAAGTTCTCCCCGTGACGCAGGACCAGCCGGTTCATGCGCGGGACGCCGGCCATCAGCATCCCGTCGACGACCTCGTCGATCACCGCGGGGCCGTCGTTGCGGCTGAACTCCATGAGGAGCGTGTTGTTGGCCATCCCCGAAACGCCGGGCATCTGCAGGCTCTGGGCCAGAGCCGACGTCATGGAGGGGCTGATCATCGCGTCCATGTAGATGGCCGCGTTTCGCTCGCTCATCGCCTGAATCAGGCGCTCCCGGACCGCCCGGCTCTCCTCGAACCTCTGCTCCTCGAGCATGCCCGGGACGTGGTGCAGGTAGGTGCCGAAGCCGTACCGGTTGCACAGCCATTCCAACAGCTGAATCGGGGCCGAGCGGTCGAACGTTCGAGGGGTGATCAGGATCACGCTCGGACGCCAATCGTCGGGTGGCATCTTCTGGAGCCGCACCTGCAGATACCGGGTCGCCTGTGTCATGACGCCCTGGAAGATCTGCGCGAGGTCGTCGGAGCCTTCCCTGCTCCGGCGGATGACGGAGTAGAGGACCGACATCACGATCATCGCGGCCACCGCGAAGAGTGGGTCCATCTGGAGCATGAGGACGAGGCACATGACCGCGCCGAGTAAGCTCAGATACCACTTCGAACGGAAGCTCGGGCGATACGACGGTCGGGCGGCGAAGTGCTCCAGGAAGGAGATCGCACAGAGCGCGCCGTACGTGACCATGAAGAACATCGACACGATGCGGGCGACCACATCGACATTCCCCAGGTAGACGAACCCCAGCGCGATCGCCGAGGTGACGAGCGTCGCGTTCCGGGGCTCATTGGCGTTCCCGACTCCGACGGCTACGAAGCGGTTGAGACGCGGGCGCGGGACCACTTCGTCCGCCCCCAGGGCCTGCAGGGTCCGCGGCGCGACGAGGATCGAGCCGATCGCGGAAGAGATGGTGGCGCACGCGAGCCCGATCGGGATGATGGGACCCCACAGCGCGATCCGGCTCATGATGAGATAGTCGGCCGCCAGTGCCTGCGAGTTCGCCGACGCGGCAAGCTTCGCCACCACCGCGAGGTAGACCACCATCCCCGTGAGGGTGGCCGACATGATGCCGAGCGGAATGGACTTCCGAGGCTGGGCGAGATCTCCGGAGAGACCCACGCCCGCCGTCATGCCCGTGAAGGCGGGGAATACGATCGCGAACACGAGCATGAACGAGTCCGGATCGCCGAGGTCCGACAGGAGGCCGATCGATTCCGGACGGATCTCGTCCGGGCCCGTGCCCAGAAAGAACAGGGCCAGCGAAGCCAGCAAGACCCCCACGACCAGCCACAACGCCCGAACGCCGATGTCGGCGCCCTTCCTCAGGACGATTCCGGCCAGCAGGAGTGTCGCGGGCAAGGAGACGAAGCGCGGATCGAAGGGGAAGCCGAGCCGTGCCTGGAAGACAGGGGCGAGCGGCTGGAAGGCCTCCGCGAAGGCGATCATGTAGAACGCGACCGAGATGGCCTGCGACAGGTAGAGGCTGATCCCGATGGCGCCTCCGATCGTCGTGCCGAAGGAGCGGGAGATGATGAAGTACTCGCCCCCGCCCTCCACCCTGCGATTGGTTGCGATCTCCGCGATCGCGAGGGCCGTGGGCACGGTCACGGCATGTCCGAGCAGAATGATCAACAACGCGCCCAGGAGCCCGGTATGTCCGACCGCGTACCCAAAGCGGAGGAACATGACCGCGCCGAGAATCGTGCTGACACTCGCCAGGAAGACGGGCGCCGTGCCGAAGCCGTGCCCGGAGACCGCCCCTCCCTCGCTGCCCCCGTTGGGCCGGTCAGTCAAGGGCTCGCCCTCGCTGCCACCAATCGTCCGGGCTCACCCGTTCCCCCGGCGCGAACCGGTCGGCGAGCCAGAGCGCGAGTCGCCGAGCACGGGTGCCGGCCAGCCACCTCCAGAGGCGCGCCGCCCGGCTCGAGAAGTCCCGATTGTACGGGCATACGCGCACGCAGATCGAGCAGTCGGAGTTCTGGTTCGACCAGAAGCGGAAACAGCGCTCCGCGTCGACCGACCACTTTCGAACCCCGACCAGGTTCGAGCGGTTGTAGACCTCGTCCGAAGGGGAGCCGTCGGGTATGGCGTTCACGGGGCACGCCGTCGAGCAACGGCGGCATTCGCCGCAAAAGGCTCTCACGCCAAACGTCTTCGGGCGGTCGTGGGTCAGTGGGAGGTCGGTGAAGATCTTTCCGATACGCACGCGGGGACCGAACTCCTCGGTGATGAGGAGTCCGTGCCGACCGTACTCCCCGAGGCCGGCCTTGATCGCGTAGGGGATCGCCAAGGCCGTGTCGTTCATCGTCGCCACGGCTCGGTAGCCCAGGTTCTGCACGTACTGGGCCAGCCCCAGCAGCACGAGCGTATCGTACGAGTAGCCGACGCCGGTGGCGGTGCCGCTGAGCGCAGAGGGCACGGTGTCGATGAGTGCCTTGTCCATCTCCTGCGCGATCACGATCACGTTGGGCAGGTCGCCCGGTAGCTCCTGCGGCTTCTCCGTCTCGCCGCGCCGCGAATACGCATGGGTGTAGACCCACCGCTCGTCGTAGTCGGTGATCCCGACCAGGTCGGCCCCGAAGATCTTCGCGACATGTTTGACCTCACGAGCCATCTCATCGGGCGACTCGACCGGGACGCGATCCTGAGGACCCGTGCGGTGGACGGTGAACGGATCCAGGAAGCCCTCCCGCCGATTCTCCCCCTCCTTGAGCTCGGCGAAGATGTCCGGCAGGTGCCACGATGCGTTGCGCAGCGCGTAGTCCCTCTGACGGAAGCCCTCGACCGTCTTCCACTTCTTGAGGGGCGTCCGGTACGTCTCGAAGAACCGGTCCGTCCGCTCCGAGCGGACCTCCGGATCCCAGAAGGCACGCGAGTAGATGTCGTTTTTCTGCGAGAAGCGCTCGAAGTGCTCGAGCACGTCGAAGCCCGCCTCGTCGTCGGACGGGTGGCCCTGCTCGGCGGGCCTGCCGGGGCCGTCAGCCCCCACCGGGAAGCTCGGTCGTGAGGCGTACGAACCGATGGTTGCGCACGCGGCTGCCGGTCAGACGGAAGCCGTCGACGACCCCGCCCGAGTCTCGGGTGAACGCGACCCGTCGAAGAAAGAAGCGATCGCCGGAGAACGTGTCCCGCCCGGCCCCAGGCCATAGCCCGATCGTGCCGAGCTTCAGGTGGTACACCTCGAGACCCTCGTCGCCCCTGCGAATCGCCCAGAGCGTCTCGACCTCCGGACTGTAGTACGTGCCGACGTAGGGGCTCACGTCGACCTCCTCTGCCTCGGGGATGCGCATTGCGGTCGTCGGAGCCCCGCCCAGCTCCGCCGTGACGGACGCCGGAAGGCCCGGGCCCTCGGGAAAGACCAGGCTCACGTCGACACCCACGACGTCGAAGGTCCGATCGGACCTCGCGGCCAGGGGCCGTTCCATGGGGCTGGTCGCCCAGAGCCTGCCGTCACGGATCTCCAGCGCGAGGGAGATCTCGTCGTTCTCGTATCGGCCGACGTAGCGCCGGAGTGTCTCGAGCGGAACGGAGACGGCCGCTTCTCCGCCATCGGGCTCGGGCTCGACTGGATCGAGCACGTCACCGAGAACCACGTCGGCCACCCGCCGCGCGCGCCCGCCGGGGTTGCCCGAGGCGAGGTTCGAAAGCACGGCGATGCCCGTCTCGTGCTCTGGGAACCAGAGCACCTGACTCCGGAACCCCGCGTCCGAGCCACCGTGGCCCACGGTGGCCGAGCCCCGATAGTCGCCGACGGTCACGCCGAGCGCGTACCCGATCGTGTCACCGCCCGTGAGGACACCCCGGGTCGTCATGCGATCGAGCAGCGTCGAGTCACCCAGCTCCGCGGTTCGGAAGTTGTCGAGCCAGGTCACGAGGTCCTCCGCCGTCGTGAACAGGCTGGTCGCACCGTGATTGGCGTAGCTCAACACCGCATTCTGGAAGCCTCCATCGGTCGCTCGGTAGGAGTACGCCCGGCGGGGCACGATCATCTGGTGGTCGTCGTGGACGTGCGTGTTTTCCATCCCGAGCGGGCGGAAGATCCGCTCCGCGGCGAACTCCGAGAAAGGCATGCCCGACACGCGCTCGACGAGGTCAGCAGAAAGCGAGTAGCCCATGTTGCTGTAGAGGTACTCTGACCCCGGCGCGAAGTTGAGCTCCCGCTGGCGCGCCAGGAGGCGGCGTACGTGCTCTTTCGTGATCACGTCGTCGAAGCGCCAACCTGCCGTCACGAGGAGCTCCCACTGGTCACGGACACCACTCGTGTGCTGGAGGAGATGCCGCGGCGTGACGACCGCACCCATGTCCGGCACGTCGGGCACGTGTTTCCGCACGTCGTCGTCCAGCGACAGCCGGCCGTCTGCCTCGAGCAGGAGGACCGCCATCGCGGTGAACTGCTTCGAGACGGAGGCCACGTGGAAGATCGTCTGGGGGGTGACGGGCACGCCGTACTCGAGCTGCGCGCTGCCGAAGCCTTCCGAGTAGATCACCTCTCCACCGCGCATCACGGCCACCGAGGCGCCCGGGGACTCGGGTTGGTCGAGATCCGCGAAGACCTGCCGGATGTCGCTGCGCTGGTCTCGACCCAACGTCTGAGCCGAGGCATCGAGCGCCAGAACACCGAGAGTCGAGAGCGAAATCGCGGGCATGAGAGCGAGCGAAAACCCGAGGTTTCGCCACGGAGTCCGTCCCGGGAACGATCGGTTCGGCCGGTGCTGCGTCACGTATCCTCCTCGCGATGTGCGCCGTCCCAGATCATCCGGAGATATCGCTCCGGGGCCTGTAGGAAGTCCCTCACGAGGATGACGGCGGCCAACTCCTCGTAGGCGACCCGTCGCACCGGTGGGTCGTCGAAGCTCAAGATATGCGCCTGGGGAATCGCCATGAGGATCGGAGAGTGCGTGGCGATCACGAACTGTGAGCCGTCCTCGATCGCGTCTCGGATCATGGCCATGAAACCGAGCTGGCTCTGCGGCGAGAGTGCGGCCTCAGGCTCGTCCAGGAGGTAGAGCCCCCCGGGCACGAGGCGCTGCAGAAAGAGGTTCAGGAACGCCTCCCCGTGCGACCGCGCATCCGGGTTGGAACCGTATCGCTGGTCCATCGCCCCGATCGATGCGTGGTGGGGTCCCCTGGCGAGTCGCCGGGCGTACTCCGACGCGCCGGCGAGCTCACGATCGATGCGCTCGAGCTCCCGCTCGTGCTCCACGCGCTGGACCGCGAGCTGCTTCTGAAAGCCGAAGAAGTCCTCGGCGCGGAGGAAGAACCCACGACGCGTGCGTCCTCGCCAGGTGAGGCGCAGCTGGCGCGCAAGCCTGCGCTGTGGCTCCAGCGTCGGATCGCTGGCGGGACGGGCCGAGCCGACCGCGGGCAGCTGCGTCGCGATCGCGAGGGACTCGAGAAGGGTCGACTTGCCCGTGCCGTTTTCGCCTACGAAGACCGTGACCGGAGCATCGAAGCCGATACGGTCGAGCGTCGCGATCGACGGCACGCAGAAGGGGAACTCGCGCGAGTCGCCGAGCGGGCGAAGTTCGACCGCAGCGAGCTGTGCTTCCCCGCTGGCAACGCTCAGTTGGCCTCCCGCGGCAGTCAGTGGTCCCAGCTCCCAAGCTGGGCAGCGCGACCAGAGAGAGCAACGGAGGCACCGATCGGCGGACCGGTGGGACGACTCGACCGTTCGAGTGCTCGGGCGACGCCCGGCGAACGTCCGAGCGCCCCGGCCCCTTCGCCTAGAGCCCCTCCAACTCCTTTCGCGCCCGATCGAGGATGTCTCGGATCCTCTCCGTATTCTCGAAGTCGGAGCGGGCAGCAGCCCGGAACGCCGCTTTCGAGAGGCGGCCCCAACTGCCCCAGATCTCGGCCGTTTCAGGGCCCATGTTCTGGCTCCAGTCCTTCCAGCCGTGTGCGCGCTGCCAGATGTCGTCGACCCGTTCACGGTGAACGAGCAGCTCCTCGCGCCCACTTTCGGTCAGGTGGTAGACCTTCTTCCCGTCCTCGTCGGCGATCTGGACCAGCCCCTCGTCCTCCAGCTGCTGGAGCACGGGATAGACGGTTCCGGCGGAGGCTCGATACATCCCGCCCGACCGCTCCTCCAACCTCTTCATGAGCTCGTATCCGTGCGCCGGCTCATCCTCGAGCAGCGAGAGCAGGGCAAGGCGCACCTCCCCCTGTCGAAAGAAGCGCCGGCGCGGTCCACGGCCGCGGCGGCCCCGCCGCCTCGGTCCCATACCGAGGTCCCAGTCGAAGACCCAGTCGAAGTCCATGCCGCGCCTCCCGCGCCACGTGTTGCACCGCATCATCCCGACCCTCCTTGCACGTGCCGGAGCGCGTCGCGTTCCGGCAAGGTGAAACGTCATATCGCTCGACGAGGCGTACAATGCATCGTCAGGTATATCGTACGATACAATTTCGATAGAGCCTGTCAACCACCGCTGGGGGCCGTGCGCGCTACTTGGCGAGCAGCTCCTCCAGCTCCTCCAGCGTGCGGGGCCAGTCGTCGCCGAGGAGCCTCGACATTCCGCGATCGGCGAGGACCTTGCCCCCCGTCTGGCAGGTGGCGCAGTAGTTCGTCTCCCTGTCCGCGTACCGGATGCGTTGGATAGGTGACCCACACACCGGGCAGGGCTCCCCGAACTTTCCGTGCGCGGCCATCGCTGGGTGGAAGGCGGTGATCTTCTCCGGAAAGCGGTCGCCGAACTCCTGCCGGAGGCGCTCGGACCACTCGGTCAGCGACGACCTGGCCACCTCGTGAAGCCGAGCGACCTCCTGCTCCGTGAGGTTCCCGGTGCGCTGGAGCGGTGAGAGGCGAGCGAAAAGCAGGATCTCGTCGGAGTGCGCATTCCCGATACCGCTGAACACCCGCGGGTCGGTCAGGGCCCGCTTGAGCGTGCGGTTGGTCGAACGGAGTGCCTCGGCGAACTCCTCGGTCGAGCACGTCAACGGATCGATGCCACCGGGGTCCAGATCGCGCAGCGCAGCCTCCCCCTGCACCACGTGGAGCGAAGCCCGCTTCTTCGTCGACTGCTCCGTGAGCAGCAGCGTCCCGTTCGGGAAGTCGAACGCTCCGTGCGCTCGCTTCTTCGGTACCGGCGCCCCGGCCTTCGTCCACTTGAAGCGGCCCGTGATCATGAGGTGGAAGACCAGGAAGAGCCCCCCCTCCATCTCCCAGACGATTCGCTTCCCCAGCCGGCGGAGAGCGACCACGCGACGACCCTGCGCCGCCGAGACGGGCGGGTCCCACGTGCGCAGGAGTGACGGCGACCGAAGACGCGTCGCGTCGAGCGTCTGCCCGACGATCGTCCGATCGAGTCCCTCGAGGTAGGCGGTGATCTCGGGAAGCTCGGGCACGGTGTGGACTCGGGCTCGGCGGGGCTCAGTGGAGCGGGATCACGTCGCGCGTGATCGTGTCCCAATACCCGGAGAAGCCTCCGGCCGCCAGTGTGGCCCAAGGCTGTAGGCTCTGCGTTGCGTAGTAGCCCTGCACGTAGGAGGGATGTCCCCGGCCGTTTCCGAAGTAGCTTCGGATCACGACGGCGCCTTCGCGAGCGGGAAGTGACCGGACGTTGTCGATCCACCGGTCGAAGGTCCGCGACTGCCACAGGTAGAACTCGACGTTCGACGTGTAGAAGGCGTGGAGCTCCACGCCCATCTCGCGCATGACCTGTCCCATCTCCCGAAGGGATTCCGGCCCGGCCATGTCGCCCACCACCGGCACGATACGGTTCGATCGATGAAGCGCGCGCACGACGCCGTAGCGCTCCGATGTCGCGAGATACGACACCTGATCTCCGTCCACGTCGGTCTCGAGCGTGAGCTGCCGATAGGTGGGATAGTACGCACGGGGAGCCCGGCCGAAGCTCGTGAAGCGGAGGGAGAGGCCTCGGTCCGCGAAGGACCGGTGGAAGCGACGGATGGTCGCGAAGTCGTCCTCCGACAGCGCGAGGCCGTACGCCTCGATCATGGACCTCGTCTCCGAGTGGATCACGTCGAACCCGCCCGAGGCCCCTCGAGCGGCGTCGAGATCACCGGACGCCGACCACGCCGAGTCGACCCAGTCGACCACCTCGCTCACAGGGGCCGGGGCCCAGCTCGAAGGATCGTCCGGAGGCTCGACCCCGTGCAGCGCCGAGAGGAACTCGACGCGGGTCGGCGATCGCTCGATGAGTGCCTTGAGCAGGAGATGATGAAGCAGGTTGTCGCGGCGCACGTCCGCGATGAACGCGATTTCCGGACGGAGCTGCGCGATGTACGAGTAGTTCTGATCCGGACCGACGCCGATATACACGCCGCCCCCGAGGTCGAGGCGGCCCAGCGCATCCATGACGTTCAGATACCCCGTCTCGTTCGAAACGAGGTTGTCGGTGTCGAAGTAGCCGCCCGCCTCCGAGATGCGCTCGACGAGGCCCGCGAAGGCGGTCGCGGGCAGCGCTTCCTGGGCGAGAAGTGGTGCGGCGGACGGGGGAGCGGGCTCGCAGGCCCACAGCGCGAACAGGACGAAGAGCCAAGCGCGCGGGCCCCGCGGAGGGGCGCTCGGACCCCCGAGGTCAGCACGATGCCGTTGCGACGCCATCTTCGACCTGAGCCCCCCGTTGAAGGGTCGTCCCGCAGACCTCCATTCGCTCCCCTGGGAGAAATTGACAGGGGGCCCGGTGGAGGCCGACCTTCGGGGCCCGACGACCCCTCCGCTGCCCGGAGCTACGATGCGATACACCCCGCGTACGTGCCAGAGCCGCTCGACCCTCGCGCCCTCGCGTGGAGCGGTCACCCTGGCCGTTCTCTCTCTTTTCGCGGCCTCCTCCCCGGGCGCTGCCCAGGACCTGCAGCGCCCCGCGGACTGGACGGTGCGGTTCGACGACCCCGGCGCCACCGAGGACCAGCTCGAGACATTCGTCGAGATGCCCCCGGGTTGGCACGTCACCTCCGGGCCGGCCGCGATCTACTACAGCCCCGGCCAAACTGCCTCCGGAGATTTCCGCGCCGAGATGGAGGTGTATCTCTTCGATCCGGGTACACGACGCGAGGCTTTCGGGATCTTCGTGGGTGGTCGCGATCTGCAAGGCGACGGTCAGGAGTACACGTACTTCCTGATCCGGAACGGCGGCCAGTTCATCGTCAAGCGACGGGAGGGTTCGGACGCCCCCACGGTCCTACCGTGGACGAGCCACGACGCGATCCTGAGCTACGCGGACCGAGGAGACGACGCCTCGGTGAAGAACGTGCTCGCCGTCGAAGCCGACGGGGGGGACGTCCGCTTCTTCGTCAACGGTCAGGAGGTCGCGTCCCTGCCTCGTTCGCAGGTCGACGTGGATGGAACCTACGGCTTCAGGGTCAACCACGGCCTCAATCTCCACATCTCCAAGCTCGAGGTGACGGCCTCGCGGTGACCCCCGACGACCGTCTAGCGGCCGCGGCGCCGATCCTCGAGGGGGCGCGTGACCGTGTAGTCGTCCTCGGTGCCCTGGATTCCGTCCGGCCCCATGGTTCCCACCGTGTAGTCACGGCGGCCCGAGATCAGGTAGTACTGGCTGCCCCAAGGATCCTGCGGAGATCCGCTGTAGTCGCGCCGTAGCCACCCTTCGAAGTTCTCGGGCAGGCCCTCGGCGCGACCGAGGCGCACGTCGAGCTGATCCGCCATCGTCTCGAGCCGTCGAGGGACGATCTGGTAGCCCATCCAGCTCTTGAGCGGCGCGACGGACCCCGCGATCTGGGCGCGCGTGCTCGGGATGGCCATGCCCACGGCCAGAGCCACGACGGCCAGCTTCATCAGCCTCTTTAACATCTTCCGACTTCCCCCCCGGGATCGACGACTGCTGCTCCAAGCTGTTTTCTCGGCCCGACTCAGGCCAGGAGTTTATTCCCCGCCCGACCGCGCCGCCTCGAGCCGATCGTGGGTCGTTCTCAGGGGAAGCTCGGGGATCCGGAGGGCCAAGAGGGTCGCGATGAGCATGATCCAACCGGTGAGCCAATAGATCCTGCTGGTGGCGTCCGCAAAGGCGGTTCGGATCCGATCGGCGACGTCTCGCGCGGCCTGCTCTCCTTCGTCACGCAACCGTGCGGCCTCGCTCTCGGAGGCGGCTCTCGAGGCTCGATCCGCGTACACGGACCGTACCCGGTCGGGTAGCTCGGATCCACCGGTGGACACCAGCTGCTCGAGAGACACATCGGGTGCCTCGCGTACCTCGGGCGGCAGCTCCATGGTGGCGAACGCGACCCCGAGGGTGGTTGCCAGCACCGCCCCCATGATGGCCGCCCCGACCGTGGCTCCCATCTGACGGAAGAACTGCGCTGCGCTCGTCGCCTGACCGATGAAGCGCACGTCCACGGCGTTCTGCACCGCAAGGGTGAAGAGCGGCATGGAGGGCCCGATGCCCAGGCCGGCAACCACCATGTAGGCCATCACCCTCCTGTAGGGCACGTCGTCGCCCATGGTGGCCAGGAGAAGGACCGACCCCAAGAAGACCAAGCCACCGAAGAAGATCTGGCGGCGATAGCCGATGCGGGCGACGAACTGCCCCGCGAGGGTCGCGCTGACTACGATGCCGAGGGAAAACGGGATCAGGGCCGCCCCGGCCCGCGTGGCCGAGACGCCGAGCACGTAGACGAGGTACAGGGGGAGGAAGATCGACACCGCGATGAACGCGGAGCCGAAAAAGAACGCCGAGGTGTTGGCAAGGCGGAAGACGTCGTTTCGAAAGAGGCGGAAGTCGAGGATCGGACTCTCCGAGGCCCGATTCCGGCGCACGAAGACGGCCAGGACGAGGGCACCGACCAAGAACGAGAGCAGGGTCAGCCATGCGTCGAGGCCTTCCACACTCGGCTGCGCGAGCCACGGCAGCCACGGATGACGGCGCTTGTCCAGCTGCAGCGAGAGAATGAGCGGCACCAAGCCACCGAGCAGGAGCACACCCGAAAACAAATCTGGACGACGACGCTCCCCCGGGGGATCGAGCCTGGGCATCCGTCGGATGATGTAGGTCAGCGCGATCCCACCGAGGGGGACGTTCACGTAGAAGACCCAACGCCAGCCTTCGACCCCCGGCAGGATGCCGCCCGCATAGTCGGTGAGCACGCCACCGATGACCGGGCCGAGCACGGACGCCACCCCGAAGACGGCCCCCACGAGCCCCTGATATCGGCCGCGCTCGGCCGGCGTGAAGAGGTCGGCGATCACGATGAAGGTCATGGCGAAGATCCCGCCTCCCCCCGCGCCCTGGATGCCTCGGAAAACGATGAGCTGCGTCATCCCGTCCCCGAGGAGGGGTAGCGTCCCCAGCTCGCCGGCGAGACCGCAGAGCATCGAGCCCCCGAGGAAGAGCCCCACGGCTCCGAGCGTCACCAGCTTGCGTGGATAGGTGTCGGCGAGCTTGCCGTACACCAGGGCCAGCGCCGTCGAGGCCAGCAGGTAGGCCGTCGCGACCCAGGCGTACCGATCCACACCCTGGAGATCCTCTACGATGCGTGGCAGCGCGGTCGCCACGATCGTCTGATCGAGGGCGGCCAGGAAGAGGGCCATCAGGATCGCCAGGTAGATGACCATCCGGTCGCGATCCGACACCGGCGCGTCGATGGGTCCTGGTTTCGGATCGATCATGGCCAGAAGCCACCGGTCGCTGGAGTGGGGCCGCCCGTGGAGGAAGCCGTGAAGTCTAGCGACCGGGGGCAGTGCCCGGAATCCGGGGGTCCCGGTGCCGGTTACTCCGTGCGCAGGGCCTCGACAGGATCGACGCGCGTCGCGGCGCGCGCCGGACCCCAGCTCGCGAGCGCCACCGCGAGAACGAGCGCAGCAGCCGCCCAAACGAAGGTGGCCGGGTCGAGGCCGGCGATGCCGAAGAGCGCCGCAGTGAGCGCGCGGCTCAGCGCGTACGCGATGACCGTGCCCACCCCGACGCCCACGAGTGCCAGCGTCATCCCGTCGCGCACGACGGACCAACGCACCTCCGCGGCCGACGCTCCGAGCGCCATCCGCACGCCGAACTCCCGAGTGCGCTGGGAGACGGTGTACGCAACGAGCCCGTAGACACCACTGAGCGCGAGGGCCAATGCTCCGGCCCCGAACGATCCGAACAGGATCGTCAGGAAGCGGATCCCCGCGAGGTCGTCGTTGTGCGCCTCCCGAAGCGTGCGTAGATCGTCCATGGCGAGGTCGCCGTCGAGCGACGCCATGACCGCTCGGATCTCCGCGACGTGTGGTGTCGGATCTCCCTCCGTGCGGATAAGGAATGCCATGGCGGTCCTCGCGGCCTGAGACCGTGGGACGAAGACGGTCGCCTCGGGCTCCTCACGCGCGAGGCCGCCGAACTGGAGGTCGTCGAAGACGCCCACGACCGTTCGGGGCACGTTCTCGTCGTAGATCGACGTGATCGGCCGACCGACGATGGAAGCGTCCGGCGACATCCGACGAGCCAGCGAGCGGCTCACGATCGCCACGGGCTCGCTCGCCGACTCGTCCTCTCCCGTGAATGCGCGACCCTCCCGTGGCTCGATCCCGAGCGTCGAGAAATATCCGGGGTCCACCTCGATCCAGCTCGCCGCGTACTCGGCTCCCTCAGGTGGACGCGGTTCCCCGTCGAACGCGAAGCTGCGGTACAGCCCGAACCCTCCCGCGCCCAACGGAAGGCGCGACGTGCTCGTCGCGGCACGAACGAACGGGAGTCGCTCCAGCGCGGTCACGGCCTCTCTGTAGTAGGCGTCCACGAGGTCGGCCTCGGGATATCGTGCGGCCGGAAGTCGCACGGTGAACGTGAGCAGATCCTCGTGGTCGAAGCCGGGGTCCACCGCCACCTGGCGCTGGAGGCCCTGCACGGTCAGCCCCGCGCTCACCAGGAGCGCCAGCGAGAGGGAGAGCTCGACCACCACGAGCCCTCGATGGAACCGTGAGCGCCCGGGCCCGCCGCCGCTGCCGGTCGAGCCGTCTTTGAGGGCTTCGGCCACCTGCGTTCGTGACGCCCGTACCGCGGGCACGGCGCCGGCCACCAGGCTCGCCACCACGCTCACGCAGAGCGCAACGGCCGCTACGGAGAGGTTCAGCTCGATCCCACTCAGGTCGGGGCCACCCAGGGGGAGCCCAGAGACCACGCGCCGGAGCGCGTAGAGTGCGAGCCCGACCCCGAGGGCGCCGCCGGCAAGCGCGAGGAGGAGACTTTCGCCGATCAGGATCGCGGCCACGCGGATCCGGGCGGCTCCCAGAGCCGTCCGCAACGCGAGCTCGTGACTCCGACTCCACGCGCGTGTCAGGAGCAGACCGGAGGCGTTCAGACAGGCGATGAGCAGGACGAGTCCCACCGCCACCGCCATGACGGTGAGGATGGCCGGCGTATCGTCGCCCGCCGCTGCGGCCTGGAGCGAAACGACTTCGGCCACGATCCCCTCGTCCTGGCGGTCGACGTCTGGGCCGGCGTAGATCGTCGCTGCCAACGCCCGGATCTGCGCGTCGGCCTCTGCCACTGCGACCTCGGGCTGGAGACGCCCGATGACCTGCCAGGTGTGGTTCGATCGGGGGCGTGCGAAGTCCGGGACGACACCACCCCACCGCAGGGGTACCCAGATCTGCGCCTCGCGGGGCCAGCCCTGCCCGGACGCGACCACCCCCACGACGGTGTGTGGCACGCCGTCGATCCGAACCGCCGACCCGAGGACGGCGGGATCGGACCCGTAGCGCCTCACCCAGAGGGCCTCGGACAGAACGGCCGTCGGCGAGGCGGACGTGGCGTGGTCGGACGGGTCGAAGGGCCGGCCCAGCCGGAAGCCCGACTGGAGAACGTCGAAGAAGTCGGTATGGACCTCGACGGTTCGGACCCGCTCGGGCTCCCGGTCTCCCGAAAGATCCCGGGGGCGCGGTGTGTAGAAGGAGGTCGTCTCGAACAGGTCGGAACGCTCGGAGAAGTCGGCGAAATCCGGATAGGAGACGCTGAAGCGCCCGAAGCCCCGCTGGGGGTTCGAGCTGAACACGGCAACGAGTCGATCACCCCCGGGGAGGGGAACCGGCCGCAGCACCATCGTCTCGACCAGGCTGAACACACCCGACGCGGCCCCGATTCCGATCGCCAACGTGACGACAGTCAGCGCCGTGAAGCCCGGCGCCCGCAGCAGCGCCCGCGCGGAGGCGCGCACCTCCCCCCACCATCCCCTCATCGTCATCTCCTCTCTCCGTAACGCGACCGCGTGCCGAACGGCGCCCAGGGTGAATCTGCCGAGCCCGGCCGACGCCCCGAGGAGGCGGGACCGGTGCTCGATCTCGGCCTGCCACTGACGCAGCCAGACCCGCCTCCGGTGCGCCGGGACCAACCAGGCGGTTGCCACCAAGATCCGACGTGCGCCGCTGGTGCGGCGCTCGCTCATGTGGGGTCCTCCGTTGGCGGGTGTCTGACCCCGTCGATGGAGACCGGCGCCAATGCACGGTACTTCTCGAGCGCCGCGATCAGCTCACGCTTCCCCTCGGCAGTGATCTCGAAGTAGCGCCTCGGTGGCCGTTTCTGCTCCTGCGCGACCTTCGCGTCCTCCCAGCGAGACCGAGCCAGGCCCAGAGATTCCAACCGATCGAGCGCCGGGTAGACGGTGCCGCTCGTGAGTCCCGTTTGCTCCATCAGGTCGAAGCCGTGCCGATGCCCGCGAGCCAGCGCGTGGAGCACCATTGCCGTGCCCACCGGAAGTCCTTTGCGCCCCACCACACCACCTCGTTGGATACCTATGTTGGTATCCAACATATTGAGACATACGACAGCGAGAAAGGGCTACCGTCCCTCGGTTTCGTGGTCGGCGATGTGCCGCACGATCCGACGGCACCACGCCTCCGGGGCTTCGAGATGTACGTGGTGACCCGCATCCGCCACGACGGCGAGGCTCCCCGCGCCCAGCTCGGGCTCCATCCTCCGCCCGATCTCGACGAACTTGCGATCGAGCGCGCCCACGACGATCAGGGTGTGTCCGGCCATCGTGGAGAGGCGTCCCCACAACGACGGGAGCCGGCCCGTTCCGAGGCCACGCAGGGAAGACGCCAGAGAGAGCGGGTCGTTGGCCAGACGACCTTCACGGATACGACGCCGACGCTCCTCGGGGAGCCACCGCTGGCTCTCGAACAGCGGCAGGCGTTCCCAACGCTCGACGAACGACTCGATACCGTCCGACTCGAGCGCGCGGGCCAGGGCCTCGTCCGCCTCCCTCCGGGCGGCGCGCTCCGAAGGTGTCTCCAATCCCGGGGACGCCGACTCGATGACCAGACCCGCGATCCGATCGGAATGCTCCACCGCGTAATGGAGCGCGAGCCGGCCACCCATCGAGTACCCGATCAGCCACGGCGGCCCGCCCCCGCGTCCGGACCAACGGGATGCGTCGCCCAGCGCGTCATCGATCTCCCTCAGGACCGAGGGGAGCGTGAAGCACGCGGGGTCGTGCTCGCCGGCACGTCGCCCGTGCCCGGGCAACTCCACTGCATGCGTCTCGACACCGTCCCCCTCGAGTCGATGCGCGACCTCGGCCCACGACGCAGCCGAGCCTGTGAAGCCGTGCAGCAGGAGGGCCCGCGGCACGACGGTCCCCCCCGGGTCCGTTGGTCTCCTTCCGCTCAGATCCGCTGGTAATCGGGACGCCAGCTCCCAATCGCGAGCTTGACGCTCTTCCGGTCGGCGAGCTCCCCGTCGAGTACTCGACGAACGAGGTCGGCGAGCTCTTCGTCCGGAGCGAACCGAAGTCCGATGAGATGGTCCGTCGAGACCTCGCCGATGCGGCCGTGCAGATCCTCGGGAAGAACGCGCTCCATCCGGATACGCTCCTCGAGCCGGATGACCCGATCCTGCACGCCGAGCGGGAAGACGCGGGCGAAGAAGGTGGCCAGCACCACCCCCGCACCGAGCAGCGCGGTCATCAGCGAACCCATGGAGAACTCCTGGACGGTCTCAACGATGAAGTACACCGTGGGCACGAAGACGCACAGGAAGGTCACGTAGTGGTACATCGGCACCATCTTCGCGTGGCTGGTCGCGCTCTGCGTCTCACTCACTTGGAATCACCTCCACCGGATCGGTAGAATCGGGAACGGGTGCTCACAGCCGGCCGGAAGGCTCAGGCCTCGACCTACGTAGTTGCAGGCGAGAGACTGTGGTTGCACACGAAGACTACGGAACGCGACGCCCGCCCGCATCCTTCGCCAGAGCTTCGGACCCATGACCGATTCGAGTCACCTGCCGCGCATCTACGACGAAAAAGAGATCGGTCGGATTCTCAAGCGCGCCACCGAGCTCCAGCACGACGAGCCTTCGGCTCCCGGCGCGGGGATCACGCTGGCGGACCTCGAGGAGATCGCCGCCGAGGCCGGAATCGACCCGCGCTACCTCAGGCAAGCCGCCTCGGAGGTCGACGTCACCCATCCGGACGCTTCGATCTGGGCCAAGGTGGTCGGCGATGACCTGCTGCTCGTCCGGGACGTGACGCTGACGGGTGAGCTGGACCAAGAAGGCTTCGAACGGATTGTCGCGGCGATCCAGACCGGTGCACGGGAACACGGCCAGCCGAGCCTCTTGGGCCGGACGCTCACCTGGCGCGCCGAGACCCCCTCGAAGATGCGCACCATGCAGATCGTCGTGACCTCACGGGAGGGTCAGACCCGCGTCCGCTTGGAGGAGGATCTGACGCAGACCGCCGTCGGCTGGGTGGCCGGCCTGACCGCGGGGGCGGGCATGGGTGTCGGGATGGGCGTCGGCATGCCCATCGCCCTCGAGGTCCTCGGCTCGGCCCTCTTCGCCGTCGCATTCCCCATCGGGATGGTGGCCATCAGCTACATCGGGGCGCGGCAGGTGTACCGGACCATCGCCGACCGACGCCGTTCTGCGATTGGTCGCCTCTTCGATCGGGTCGTCGCCGAGGCGCGCGCAGCGATCGAGGCCGCACCACGGACAGCAGGCGACGACCGACCGGCGTTGCCTCCCAGCGGACCGTAATCGCAGTCGCCTCCGATCGACGCGGTCCTCCTCAACAGCAGCCGTCGGGTCCACATGCGGGCCCGGTGGCTTCCGTCGTGACGTCGTAGTCGAGCCCCTTCGACTCACGAGGGTGGCGGGGAGCCGTTCGAGAGCAGTCGAACGGATCTGCGTCCTCGAGGGCGATCTCCTCGAGAGGGTCGACGAGCTCGACGTGCGAGACGTAGGGCTCTCGGGCGTAGATGCGGTAGGTCTTGTCGCAGACCGCCGTCCGCCGGCCTCGGACGAGCCGGTGGCCGTCGTCATCGAGCACCTCACGGAACGGCCCCCGGTAGATGACGGCCTGCTTTCGCTCGAAGCACGGCCCCTCCTTGCCCTTGAAAGCCTCGACGGTGACGGACCGGAACTCGATCCCCTCCACCGTGCGCCACGGCTCCTTGTTCCGGACCAGGATCTGCACTCCGTAGAAACCAGCCTCGACGAAGGCATCGAGGAAAGCGTCCTCCGTCCATGCACCCGAGATGCACCCGCTCCACAGCTCGGGGTCGTTGCGCATCCGTTCTGGAACGGGCTCGTCGCTCACGATATCGGAGATCACGGCTCGGCCTCCGTTCTTGAGCACCCGGAGAATCTCGGAGAAGAGGCGGGGCTTGTCCCGACCGTCGACGAGGTTGAGCACGCAATTCGAAACGACCACGTCGATCGCGTCGGCCTCGACCATGGGCTCGGTCCGGCGGAGGTCGTCGGCGTGCGCCTGGGCCGCGAACAGCCCCTCCACGTCGACGACCGGGTCCGCTGCGATCGCCGTGTCGAGCCGATCGAGGTCGAGGGCCAGATCCTGGATGCGGCCACGCCGAAATTCGACGTTCTGGTACCCGAGCCGCGAGGCGACCACCGGAGCACTTCGCCGAGCGAGGTCGAGCATCTCGGGCGTCATGTCGACCCCGATCACCCGCCCGGCTGGCCCCACTACCTGCGCGGCGATGAAGCAGATCTTCCCCGTCCCGCTCCCCAGATCGAGCACCGTCTCGCCCGGGCGGAGATAGCGGGTCGGGTCCCCACAGCCGTAGTCACGCTCGACCACCTCGTCGGGAATGACCTCCAGGTAGGTTGGGTCGTACTCCACCGGGCAGCAGAGCTCGTCCACTCTCTTCTCGGCTCCGGTGGCGTAGGCTTGCTTGACGGTGGACTCGACGTGCAGGGAGGACATGGCGCTCGGGATGGAGAGTGACGTGCACGCTCCCCAACCCCGTCTCACGCTTCGCGGGTTCCCCGCGGCGGCGGGCCGGCCGTTCGGACCGGGCCCACCGCCTGCGAGGAAGTCCCGTGCGCTACTCGTCGCGCAGCGCCGTGACCGGATCCACGTGCGCGGCCCTACGCGCCGGGACGTAGCAGGCGACTGCGGCGACCGCGACGAACACGCCGCTGATCGCCCCGAACGTGAGCGGGTCGGTCGGAGTCACGCCCACCAGCATCGACTCCATGAAGCCGGTCAGCGGGAACGCGACCACGAGGCCGAGAGCGATGCCCGCCCCCGCGAGCGTCAGCCCCTGGCTCACGACGAGCTTGAGGATGCTCCCCGCCTCGGCCCCGAACGCCATGCGGACTCCGATCTCGGCTGTCCGTTGGCGGACCACGTACGAGAGGACCCCGTACAGCCCGATGGACGCCAGCACCAGCGCGATCGCTCCGAACACCCCGATGAGCGTGAGCGCGAAGCGGGTCGGCCCCATGGCTTCTTGAACGTAGGTCTCCATCAGCTCGACGTTGGCGACCGGAATCTCCGGATCGAGCGCGGAGACCTCCGCGCGAATCGCTCCCACGAGCGAGGCCGCGTCGACTCCGGCCTTCACGGCCCAGGTGCCGCCGAAAGAGCCGATGTAGCGGTCCGTGATGTACACCGTCTCCGAACCTTCCGCGGCGAGCGTCTCGGCCCTTTGATGTTCCACGACCCCGATGACCTCGACCCACTCCGGCTCCTGCGTCACGGCCCGGATCAAGAAGCGCTTCCCGATCGCGGACTCGTCCGGCCACAGGATCCCTGCCAGCTTCTCATCCACGACGACGACCGCCGTGCTGTCCGCGTTGTCCGCTTCGGAGAAGCTCCGACCCGCCAGCAGGCGCGTCCCCATGGCCTCGAAGTAGCCGGGAGACACGGCTCGATAGGCCGCCTGGCCGAACGCCTCGGGATCGGTCAGCGCCTCCTCGGTGCCGTACCGCCCGTTGAAGAGATTCCCGGTGAGCGGAAGCGGGAACGCAGAAGCTGCGTGCTCCACGCCCGGGAGAGCTTCGAGCCGCCTGCGCAGCTCGGCGTTGTAGTTCGCCCGGTCCACGGCCTGCGGATAGGCGCCGAAAGGCGGCGCAGCCGTGAACGTGATCACCCCCTCCGACTCGAAGCCGGGCGATACGCTGGTGAGCACGGCGAAGCTGCGCACCATCAGGCCGGCCCCGATCAACAGGACCAGAGAGAGTGCGACCTCGACGATCACTACGCCGTTGCGGATCAGCTTGCGCGTCGTGTTGGCGCCGGCATTTCCTCGTTCCTTCAACGCGTCGGACAGGTCGAAACGGGATCCCTGGATCGCCGGTACGGTGCCGAAGACGAGAGCCGCCACCACCGCGGCCACCAGCGTGAAGACGAGCACCGGCCCGTCGATGCCCACGCCGTCGATCCGCGGGACGTCGTCGGGCTGAAGTGAGAGCAGGAGGCCGATGCCACCCGAGGCGAGCGCCACCCCGACCACCGCCCCCGCGGCGGCCAGAAGGCCGCTCTCGATCAGGAGCTGTCTCACGAGCCGAGCGCGACTCCCGCCCATCGCGGCCCGCACCGCGAGCTCACGGTCGCGGCCCGACGCGCGCACGAGCAGGAGGTTCGAGACGTTGGCACACGCGATGAGGAGCACGAATACGACCGCGCCGAACAGTGCGAGCAGCACGGGTCGAACGTGGGCCGTCAGGTCTTCGTGCAGCCGCTCGACCCGGACGGCGTACCCGGCCGTCGCCTTCACCTGATTGTTGGCCGCGAGCTCTTCCGCGAGCCGGTCGATCTGCGGCTGCAGCTGCTCGGCCGTCGCGCCATCGCGCAGCCGCCCCACCGGGCGGAGGAAGACGTTGTTCTCCGGGGCGTTCACGTAGTCGATGCGTGCTGCGAGCCAGACGTCCGCGTCCGTTTGGAGCGCGGCGGTCGGCGGCATCAGGAGCTCGAAACCGGGCGACATCACGCCCACGATCTCGGAAGGAGTCCCCCCGATCTCGATCGTGCGGCCGATCACACCGGGATCGCCCCCGTACCGCTGCTGCCACAGCCCGTTGCTCAGGACGACGATGCCCGGCAGGCCACCCGGCTGCCCCGGCTGCACGTTCGCCGGCTGGGGCGCACCGTCCTCCTCGACGAAACCTCGCCCCAGCACGGGCTGGATCCCCATGACGGCGAAGAAATTCGGCGTGACGCTTGCCGCGTTGATCTGGACGGGGTCGCCGTCGCCGGTGAGCGAAGTGCTGAACGTGAAGACGGCCGCGAGGTCCTCCAAGGCATCCGCCCCCTCGCGGTACTTCGCGAAGTCGGGCGGGGACATGGGAAAATGCGTCACACCCCGGTTGCGCATCTCGCCCCAGAGCAGCACGAGCTCGTCCGGCTCATCGTACGGGAGTGGCTGCAGCAGCACCGTGCGGACGACGCTGAAGATCGCCGTGTTCGCTCCGATGCCGAGCCCGATGGTGAGCACCGCCACGATCGTGAAGCTCGGCTTGTTGAGCAGCGTCCGTGCGGCGTATCGAATGTCCTTCACGACCGAGTCCATACCCCCTCCCCTCGCATCTTCGTCCCGACGCCGAGCCCTGCCCATCGGCGTTCCGGCCAGGCGCCGGCGTTCTCGTGCTTCGTCCCGACGGGCTCCGAGCCCGCTTCGTATCGCGTCCCACGTCGCGGCCGCACGGTGGGTCACGAGGCTCCAACGCCCCCGAGCCCGCGCGTCGCGATCCTGCTCACGGAGAAGCCGCAGCATCTCCTTCCCGTGCCGCTCCCTGAACGTGCGCGGATAGAGACGCAGCAACGCCCGATGGAGCCGCGTCCCGGGGCCCGAAGGACCGACCATCAGCTCAGGCAGACCCGAGCAGCCCGTGAGCGCGGGCAGCCCCGAGCTGGCTCTCGAGCCGGTGCGCCTCGGCGGACGCGACCCGCCGACCGATCGGCGTAACCCCGTAGTACCGCCGACGCTCGTCGCTCACCTCTTCGGGCGGGTGGTCCAACTCCTCGATCAAGCCCGAGTCCACGAGACGGGAAAGCGCCCGGTAGAGCGTGCCGGCGTGAAGGCTCGTGGTACCTCCCGTACGCTCCTGGACCGACCGCATGATGGCATAACCGTGGGCCTCGCCATCCAGCAGTGAGAGAAGGATGTCGAAGGCGACCGGCGTGAGTGGCAGCAGCTCGGAAGGATCGACGTCGTGGACACGCGTCACGGTCGGGGAGCTCCGGTCTGAGGTTGGACGGTTCTCGACGGAGGCACGGACGCCTCTATTCGCTTCACGAATATACGCCTTGCGCACATAGTGGGAAGGGCGCTCCCTGCGTCAGCGAAGGAGAAAGCCGTCCCGGAGGGGGTCGTCCGGCGCGATAAGAAGCTCGTTCCGCCCAGTAATCCAGGCCCGCCCGGCCACTTCGGGGACGATCACGTCGTACCCGTCCACCGTCGCTTCCTCGACCACGGTTCCCATGAAGCGCGTACCGAGAATACTCTCGACCTCGATCGTGCCCCCGACCGGAAGCTCTCCGCGCGCATGATGGAGCGCGAGGCGGCCGCTCACGCCCGTGCCCGTAGGGGAGCGGTCCACCTCGCCATCCGCGAAGACACAGACGTTGCGGCTGTGCGCCCCCGGCGCGTGCGCCGGACCGACGAAGATCGTCCCGTAGACGAAGCCGAGCTCCGGGTCGTCGGGGTGCTCCGGCGGGCGGGTGTCCTGCACCGCCTCCTTGATACGCCGCCCGAGGTCGATCAGCCGGGGCGTCTCGCTCGGGACCAGCGCGAGGCCGAAATCCGAGGCGTCGACGTACGCGTAGAACGCTCCTCCATAGCCCAGATCGTATCGAACGTCGCCGACGCCCGGCACCGACACCGAGACGTCCA
>JBDHDM010000074.1:0-13529 GCA_039591515.1 Gemmatimonadota bacterium
CCGCACGATGCGAGCACCGTGTATCACGGCTCGCAATTCGTCCACAAGACTACGGACGAAGGTGTGACGTGGGAGCAGATCAGCCCCGACCTCACCGCGTTCCGACCGGAGCGCCAGATGGCCTCCGGTGGTCCCATCACGCGTGACATCACGGGTGAGGAGCACTACTCGGTGCTCTACGCGATCGAGGAGTCGCCGGTCGAAGCCGGGGTGATCTGGACGGGCGCCAACGACGGCGTCGTCAGCGTGACTCGGGACGGGGGCCAGACGTGGACGGACGTGACGCCGCCCGACATGGCGCCCGAGGGTCGAGTCCAGACGATCGATCCGTCACCCCACGCCGGCGGGAAGGCGTACTTCGCGTACTACCGCACGCTCCTCGGCGATCCGACGCCGTTCATCTACAAGACCGAGGACTACGGACAGAGCTGGGAGCTGCTCACGCCGGGCGACAACGGGATCCCGGCCGACTACGCCACGCGCGCCATCCGCGAGGATCCGGTTCGGGAGGGCCTGCTCTACGCGGGTACCGAATTCGGGATGTTCGTCTCCCTCGACGACGGCGGCAGCTGGGAGAAGTTCCAATACGACCTCCCTCGCACTCCCATCACAGACATCAAGGTGAAGGAAGGTGACCTCGTGCTCTCGACGATGGGGCGCGCCTTCTGGATCATGGACAACCTCTCGCCGCTGCGGCAGGTGGACGAGGCGATGGCCGCAGGGGGTGCCTTCTTCTTCCAGCCGGAGGACGCGTACCGCGAGCGCCGCGGCTTCGGAGGCTTCGGACCCTCCGGGCCCGACGAGCCTCAGTACTCTCGCCCGGGCGCGGAGCTCGACTACATGCTTCCCACCGGCGTGCAGTCGGTGAAGATCGACATCCTCGACGCGGCCGGGCAGGAGGTCCGCTCCTTCGAGAGCACCGCTGCGGGTGCGACGACGGAGCAAGCCCAAGAGATGCGTGCCCCCTTCATGCGCGAGTCGGGCGCCGCGGCGCCGACGACGGACGAGGGCCTGAATCGGTTCGTCTGGGACCTCACCGTCGTGGGCCCGAACGGCGCACCGCGTGGTGGGCCGGTCGTCGTGCCCGGCACGTACACTGCGCGATTGACCGCAGACGGCGCCGCCTTCTCGGTGACGGAGCGATCGTTCGAGGTCCTCATGGACCCGCGGGTCGCAGCGGATGGCGTGACCCTGGCGGATCTACAGGCTCAGTTCGATCTCGGCATCGAGATTCGGACCGCGATCGAAGATGCCGATGCGACCATCGAGCGTCTGCGCGGTGCCCAAGAGCGGGTCGCCGAAGGCACCGACGTCGAGCAGGAGCTCAAGGAGATCGAGCGTGCCCTGCTTACGGACGAGACGATCACCAGCTACCCGCAGCCCATGCTGCGCGATCAGATGAACTACCTGTACCGCAACTCGCAGGCGGCCGATCAGGAGCCGGGCGCCGATATGTACGAGCGCCTCGAGGTGCTCGTCACGGAGCTCGAGCAGCACAAGGAGCGGTTGCAGCGGTTGATCCGTATGGTGACGGACTAGTGGTGGGGGCCGCGTCGTGGCTCCCCTTCGCCTCAGGCAGCGGAGCTGAGGTCGGCTCCGGGGAGCCACGACGCGGCCAACACCGAACGAGTCCAGGCGTGAGTTGAGGTCGGCTCTCACCGACCGGTGGGGCGGGGCCTCTACTCCTCGCGCAGCGCCTCCGTGGGGGCGATTCTCGTCGCGCGCAGCGCCGGAATCAGGCTCGCTGCCGTTCCCACGGCGAGCAGAACCAGCGAGAGCGTCGAGAAGGTCAGGGGGTCGGTGGGCTCGATGCCGAACAGCAACGCTTCGACGAGGCGGGTCGAGAGCCAAGCCCCAGCCACACCCAGCAGCACGCCGGCAAGAACGGGTCGGGCCCCCTCCGCGAGGATGAGCCTGGTGATCTCGGAACGTTCCGCACCCAAAGCCACGCGGACACCGATCTCCTTCGTCCGTCCTGCGACGGAGTACGAGATCACCCCGTAGATCCCCACCGCCGCCAGCAATAGCGCGATCGTGGCGAAGAGCCCGAGCAGATTGGTCGTGACACGCGGACCCGCGAGAGAGTCGGAGACGACGTCGTCCATGGTCGTGACACGATACAGCGGAAGGTCCGAGTCGAAGGTTGCGACGGTCGCCCGCAACGCGGGGAGCACGGTCTCCGCCTCTACCCCCGTGCGAGCGACCACTTGCAGGGTGCGCGGCACGAAGTAGGTCGAGATCCCCGATTGGCTGGTCGGGGCGTAGACGTATGGATAGGGCTCGTCGTCGAGCGTACCGGTGACCGGGTCGGGTACGAGCCCGACGATGGTCAGCCACGCCACCGAATCCTCGGCCATCTGGTAGCCGAAGCGCTTTCCGACAACGCTCTCGCCCGGCCAATAGCGGGCGCCCATCGCCTCACTCACCACGGCGACCAGGGGTCCGTCGCGCCGGTCGCTCTCCGACAGCGCCCGCCCCTCCAGGACCGGGATTCCCATGGTTGCGAAGTAGTCGGTGGCAACCATGCTGACCCCGGCGTTCCAGGCGGCATCACCGTCCGCCCGAGGAGGCCGATCGTCGAGTTGGAAGTCCCACTGGGACATCCCGCCGAAGGGGAGAACAGTCGTTCCGCTCACGCTCGCGACCCCCGGCAGGGCCCGGAGCTCGTCGAGCAGACGTTCCCACTCGGTCGGTAGCTCCTCGTCCTCCGGGTACGACGCCGACGGGAGCGTGATGGAGAACGCGACGACGTTGTCCGGGTCCATACGCGGGTCGGTGTTGACCAGAGCACCGAAGCTGCGCACCACGAGGCCTGCCAGGATCACGACGACGAGGCTGAGGGCGACCTCGCCCGCAACGAGTAGCCGCCGCAGGGATACGCTCCTTCGGCCGCCGACTGCACGCGCAGCGGACGTGGCCAGCGTGCTCGCAGATCGCCTCCCCGCGAGATAGGCCGGGATGACGCCGAACAGAAGGGCCGTCAGCACCGACAACCCGAGGGTGAACGACAACACGGTGCCGTCGAGTCCTACCTCGTCGAGGCGGGGCAGGGCGTCTGCGTCCATGGCGATGAGAGTCCGAAGCCCGAGAACGGACAGGGCGAGGCCCACGGCCGCAGAGACGCCCGCCAGCACCAGGCTCTCGGTGGCGAGCTGGCGTGTGATCCTCCCTCTACCCGCGCCGAGGGTGCGCCGTACCGCAACTTCGGCATGTCTGCGCTCGCCGCGGGCGAGAAGGAGGTTGGCGATGTTCGCGCAGGCGATGAGGAGCACCAGTCCGACTGCAGCCATCAGGACGCGCAGGATACGCGGGGCGTTGGCGACGGTTTCGGTGTGCAGCGCCTGAGACCACGGGAAGTGGGCTACATTGTGCTCGTATTCGGAAGCCCATCGTTCCGCGAACACCTCCAGCTCCGCGTCGAGGTCCGCCTGGGCCATCCCCGGTGCGAGCCGGCCGATCGCGCGATAGCTGTGCGCGCCTCGGCCGCCTTCGGTCGAGCGGTCCAGCCCCAGGGGCAACCAGGCCCTCGTGTCACTCGGGAACTCGAAGCCCTCGGGCATCACGCCGACCACTTCCGTCGCCACGCCGTTCATGACGATCGACGACCCGATGAGGGTGGGATCGGAACCGAAACGGTCACGCCACAAGGTGTGCGAGAGCACGGTCACATCGGGACCATCCGGAAGGTCTTCCTCTGCGGAGAACCAACGGCCCAGTGCCGGCGTCACGCCGAGCGTGGGGAAGACGTCGACGGAGTAGAAGCCGACCCGGACGCGCTGGGCGGCGAGATCCTGCCCCGTGAGCGCGCGGCTGCCGGCCTGGAAGATCCCCACGGACTCGAGAACCCTGCTCTCGTCCTGAATGTCGAGGATCTCGGGTCCGGAGAGAACGAACTTGTCGATGTCGAATCCGGAGGGTGGCAGGTAACGCGTCCACAGGATGGTGAGCTCGTCGGGCTCGGGATACGGAAGGGGCTCGAGGACCACACCGTTGACCACGCTGAACACGGCGGTGTTGGCGCCGATGGCGATTCCCAGCGTCAGCACGGTGATCGCGGCGAACGCCGGCGCCCGTCGAAGCTGGCGCAGTGCGTAACGCAGGTCCTGTCTGATCTCGTCCCACCACTGTTTGCGATTCATCTCCACATTCCTCCTCGTCCCCAGATCGTGACAGTCTGCTTTGAGGCGATCGATGTCCCCGAACCGACGGACCGCCTCGCGACGTGCGTCTTCCGCCGTCCACCCCTCGGCCACGAGGTCGCGTACGCGCATCTCGACGTGATGCGCGAACTCTTCCTCGACCTCCCGCTCGACGGTTGGTCGCACCACCCGACGCTCCACGAGCCGTGCCCCTCAGCCGCCGGGCGCCAGGATGGCAGTCACGGCATTGCTGAATCGCAGCCACTCCTCGGTGTCCGCTTCCAGCGCCGCCGAGCCGTGTGGGGTCAAGCTGTAGAACTTGGCCCTTCGCTCGAGCTCCGAGAGACCCCACTCAGACTTCAGGAGCCCCTTCTTCTCGAGGCGATACAGTGCCGGGTACAGAGACCCCTCCTCCACCAGGATCGCGTCCCCGGCCTTCTCCTCGATCCACCGTGCGATCGAGTAGCCGTGCCGTGGACCGTGTGAGAGGGTCTTCAGGATGAGGGTGTCGAGCGTGCCGTGCAGCAGCTTGCGTTCCGAGCGGGACAATCATGCCTCCCATGCATAGATAGTCTAGGCAATAGGAGCGACTGATGCCTAGGCTGTCAAGGTATGAGACAGCCTGGGCGCCTCTTCGGTTGCAGGGGAACGCTCAGTCGGCTTGCAGCGCGCTCGCCGGTGGAACCCGCGAGGCTCGACGTGCCGGGATCGCTGCTGCAACCACCGTCACGGTGAGCAGGAGCAGAGACACGGATACCAGCACGGTGGGATCGTTCCACCCCACGCCGAAGAGCAGAGAGGAGAGGAGGCGGGCTGCGAAAGAAGAAATGAGGAGCCCGAGCACGATCCCCATCACGGCCGGGCGAAACCCCTCGCGAAGCACCATTCCTGTGACCTCCGCCGACGCGGCTCCCAGGGCGATCCGGATCCCGATCTCGCGTGTGCGTTGGGTCACTGCGTAGGCGACCACGCCGTAGAGTCCGACCGCGGCGAGCACGAGCGCCACCGCGGCGAAGATCGCGAGAAGGGTCGTGAAGAAGACGGTGGGTGCGTTCGCTTCTGCCACGACCTCCTCCATCGTGACGACGTTCCAGAGCGCCAGCGAAGGGTCGAGTGATGCCACGATCCGTCGCGCGTCCGGGATCGCCGTCGCCGCACCCGGCGCAAGGCGGATGGACACGTACCCCGTGTTCGCCCCGAACTGATTGTTGGGTACGTATAGGGCCGGCGCAGGCTCGTCACGAGGCCCGTACTTCACCACGTCCTCGACGACACCGACGATCGTATACTCGGGCGACGTGGCGAAGCCCCACGTCACGTCGGGCTCGATCAACAGCCCGATGGGGTCCCGGTCGGCGTAGTGCATCCGTACTGCGGCCTCGTTGACCACCGCGACGGGCAGGCTGCCGTGACGGTCCCGAGCGTCGAACCAGCGGCCGCGCACGAGGCGGGTCCCGGTGGCCTGAAGGAAACCCGAGGACGCGGGTCGCAAGTCGAAGACGGGTTGATCCGGTGGCGCGACCTCGGGGCGATCCAGCAGGTGAGTCGAAGCGGAGATGTTGCCGGAGGCGAGCGGGACGCCGAATCCCCACCCAGCCGCGGCGACTCCCGGCAACCGCGTGAGCTCCATCTCGATCTGCTCGAGGAAGGGGCCGACGGACACGGAGTCGTACCGGACGTCCGGCAACGAGACTCGAAAGCGTTCGACCCGCTCCACCTCGAAGCCGAGCTCGACCGCGTTCATCTCTTCGAGCGTCCTGAAGAGCAGGCCGGCACCAAGGAGGAGCGTCAGCGACAGTGCCACTTCTCCGACCAGGAGTGCGTGACGGGAGCGGGCGCTCTGGCGACTCCCGGCCATCCCCCGCCCTCCCCGACTGGCGTCGACGCCCCGGCTCATGTGCATCGCCGGCAGCACGCCGAAGAGTCCGGTCACCAGCACGACGAGCGTGCCCGTGAACGCGATCACCGAGCCGCCCACCTTCGCCTGGTCGAGACGGGGCAGGTCGTCCGGCGCCAATCCGACGAGCGCGGCCGTTCCCCAGTAGGCGAGCGCGAGGCCCGCGACTCCGGCGACCAGCGCGATCAGTCCGCTCTCGGTGAGGAGCTGTCTCGCGATGCGAGCCCGGCTCGCCCCCAAGGTCGCTCGCAGGGACACCTCCGCTCGCCGTCCAGCGGCTCGGACGAGAAGGAGGTTGGCCACGTTCGCGCACGCGATCAGGAGAACCATGCCCACGGCGCCCAGCAGCACCCACAGCGCGGTGCGGACGTCAGCCACCTCGTAGGCGAGCATCGCCTCGAGCTGGAAGCGCTCGGCGCGGTGCACGTCCGGGAACTCCTCTTCGAGGCGCGCACTGATAGCCTCGAGGGCGCTCGAGACTTCTTCGAACGACGCAGAGGCCTCGATGCGCCCGACCGCGTTCATGATGCGGCATCCGTGGTCACAACCGTCGTCTCCGTGCCGGCGGGGCAGCCAGACATCGCTCCCGCCAGGGTAGTCGAAACCCTCCGGGGCCACCCCGACGATCTCCCAAGGCACGTCGCTGAGAACGAGTGTCCGTCCGAGCACGTCGGGATCGCCCGAGAGCCTCTCGCGCCAGAAGGAATGAGAGACCACCGCGACACCAGGTCCTCCGGCCACGTCGTCCGCGGCATTGAGGTCGCGACCCATCAACGGCTCGAGGCCCATGAGCTCGACCATTCCGTCCGTGACGCGCGCACCGAAGACGATCTGCGGGTCCCCGAAGCCGGTGAGTGTCGGGCGTGTGCCCGAGTAGCCGGCGAGGCGCAGGCCGGGAACCGCGGCCTGGATCGCCCTCACGTCCGGATGGTCCACGCTTCGGCTCCGGTTGCCCGACTCGGTATCCCGGGTCCACAGGACCACGAGGTCGTCGCTGTCCGGATACGGGAGAGGGTTCAGCAGCACCCCGTTGACCACGGTGAAGATCGACACGGTCGCCCCGATTCCGAGCGCCAGCGTCACCACGGCCGCGAGCGTGAAGCCCGGCCGGCGACGTAGCGTGCGTACCGCGAACATCACGTCCTGCTTCCATCCGTCCATACCCGTCCCCCCCCTCGCCCATGTGCGGACTCGTTGGCCCCATTCGTGCGCCGCCTCTGCGAGCACGTCGACCGTCGCGTGTACCCGATAGACCGCTCGACCCCACCTGCCTTCTGTTTCGGACAGGCGATCGCGATGCAGCTGAACCAAGTCTTCCCCGAACTCTCTCCTGAAGTCGGTGGGAAAGACGTAGAGCAGGAACCCATACGCCCCGCCCCTGGGGCGCCCCCCGCTCACGGTCCGGCCGACCCCAGCAGGTCGCCGGCCCCGATCAGCAGCGCCCGCATCCGCTCGGCCTCGGCTCGCGCGACGGCCTCTCCCAGCGGGGTCACGGCGAAGTATCGGCGCCGGTCCTCCTCCTCCGACCGCGTAGGAACGACCTCACCAATGAGGCCCTGCTCGAGTAGCGTCCGGATCCGACGGTACAGGTTGGCCGGAAGCACCTTCCCCGGTCGGCCGGGGTCTCGCTCGAGCTCCTTCACGAGCGCGTATCCGTGACGCTCACCCGACTTCAGGATCACGAGGATCCGAAATGCTTCGGGGTGTAGGGGCAAGAACGAGCGCGCCTGTTCGTCGGTCATGATCCGTCCGTGCGGTTCGATGTCTGGTGGAGCCGCGTCGTGCGGCGACACATCAGAGTAGTGTCGCCGTGACACTAGTGTCAATACGACACTGCCGTCAGCTCAGTCGACTCCGGACGAAGTCCTCTGCCAGCACCTGGTCGAGGGTCGACACGAGGCGCTCGCCATCGCGCTGCGTGAACGTCATCGGCGGCTTGATCTTGATCACGTTGTGATCCGGCCCGTCGGTGCTGAGCAGGACGCCGAGCTGCGCGGCCCGATTCACCACATGTCGGGCGATCTCGGGTGCCGGGCTCTTGGAGATCCGGTTGTGCACCAACTCGATGCCGAGGAACAACCCCCTGCCTCGCACGTCCCCGATGCAATCGTGGCGCATCGCCAGGGAGGCCAGGCTTGCCTTCAGCGTGCCTCCGACGACGGCGGCATGCTCCCTCAGCCTTCCGTCCTCGATGGCGTCGAGCACGGCCAGCCCGACCGCCGCAGAAACCGGATTGCCCCCGAACGTGCTGAAGAACTCCATGCCGTTGGCGAACGAGCGTGCGACTTCCCGAGTGGTCACGACCGCGCCGATGGGATGCCCGTTGCCGATCGGCTTCCCGAGCGTCACCACGTCCGGGACGACGTTCGCGGCCTCGAAGCCCCACAAGTGGCTGCCCACTCTCCCGAAGCCGATCTGGACCTCGTCCGCGATGCACACGGCGCCCGCGGCGCGGGCGAGAGCGTAGGCTGCTTCGAGGTACCCGGCCGGCGGCTCGATCTGCCCCCCGCACGAGAGGATGCTCTCGGCCAGGAAGGCCGCGGGCTCGTACCCTGCCGCCGCCAACTCGACGGCTGCGGATCGGATGTGCTCGGCATACCGTCGCGCGTGATCCGGAACCTCGCGACCGTAGATCCCACGATACTCGTCGGGCATGGGCACGGCGCGGACCCACTCCGGTGCACCGGCCCCGCCGCCGCCCGCGTGCTTGTAGTGGCTCACGTCGATGAGTCCCTGCGTGTGCCCGTGGTAGCCGCCTTCGATGGCGATGATGCCACGGCGACCCGTGTGTGCCCGCGCCATGCGTAGCGCCAGCTCGTTCGCCTCGGTGCCCGACGTGACGAAGAAGCAGACCGAGAGCGGGTCTGGAAGCAGGGCGGTCAGGCGTTCCGCGTAGGTGACGATGTGCTCGTGGAGATACCGCGTGTTGGTGTTCAGGATGCCCATCTGCCGCTGTCCGGCCCGGACCACGGAGGGGTGCTCGTGCCCCACGTGTGCGACGTTGTTGACGCAGTCGAGGTACGTCCGCCCCAGCGGATCGTAGAGGTACGTCCCAACCCCCCGGACGATGTGCAGCGGCTCGTCGTAGGAGAGGCTGAGGTTGTCTCCGAATGCCGCGGTCCGGCGCTCCCGGAGGTCGGCCGGCTCCGTGAATGTCGTCTGGCCGGGGAGCCCGAGGATCAAGTTCGGGTCGGGACAGAAGCCCGACCACACGCTCCGCTCTCGCGGTAGGGCGACGCCCGGGAACTGACCGTCGAAGTCGAGCAGATCGGTGAGGATCTGGAAGTGGAGATGGGGTGGCCAGTCTCCGTTCTCGGGAAACGGTCCGATACGGGCGATCGCCTGACCGGCCTCGACCGCGTTGCCTTCCTCGAGGTCGGCGACGGATGCGAGCTCGAGATGGCCGTAGAGTGTCCAGAATGGGCCGGAAGGACCGACGTGCTCGAGCACGATCGTGGGTCCGTAGTCCAACCCCGATCCATTGTCGCGCACCCACTTCACCCGTCCGGCCAGCGGTGCTCGAACCACTGCACCAGCCTCGTCGAACACGTCGATCCCGATATGCACCGTACGTCGCTCACGGGGGTCGCCTGGTCGGCCCTCGAAGATGTCGGTCAGGTAGAAGGCCCGGGGCTCCAAATACCGTCCGATGCCTAGTGTCACGCCGTCGTCTTCCATCCTGCGGAACACTCGTCTCGTGAACTGCTCCGTGTCGTCGGTGTCCCGGCCGTTCAGGTCGGGGCTCGATACGCTCAGGTCGAGGACTGCGATCGCCGCCTCGTCTTCGGGGCGATCCATGACGGGCTCGAATGAGCGGGCACGGAGCCAGTGGACGAGCACGGGTGTGCGAGGCGAGGCGGCCAGGCCGCAGGCGTCGCGGATCACCCCCTCTGCGAAGCGCTCGTGAACCCCGTGCAGCGTCCGGATCATCTCCCAAGCTGGCCGCTCCGAAACGGTGAGGTAGGGGTCGACTCGGCCCTCCTGGTGCTGCCTCCACCTCGAGATGCTCACGCTCGCGGCGAGGCGCGCACGGGTGAGCGCGTACACGACGTCGACCTCGTCCTCGCTGAGCGGTGTCCTTTCGTGGAATCCGCGCACGAGCGCGGCCGCCGCCATGAGCGGATCCGGGGTGCCCAGAATCGCGTACGCAGTCGCGATCCCGACATCGAAGACCCGAGGCGCGGAGTGCGCGTCTCCGAGGTCGATGATGCCCGTGATATGCCGTGGCCCCGACGAGGGGGGAGAGACCAACACGTTGTGATCGTTCACGTCGCCGTGAATGACCTGGGACCCCAACCCGAGAAAGTCGGGCTCCCGCCGGACCCAGGCCTCGTGGATTCCTCGAACGAGGGCGAGCTCCTCACCCTGGAAGAGCTCGAAGCAGCGCTCCATGACCAGGCCCGACCGGCCGAGTGCCCAGTCGAAGTCCACCCTAGCCGGGGGATGGTGCGGGTAGGCTCCCAGGGCGCTGTCGAGCTCGGCGAGACGCCGGCCGAGATCACGAAGCAGTGTCTCCGACCGAGGCTGGACGTCGGCCAGGAGCCCACCTTCGAGGTACTCGACCACGCGGACTCGGTGCTCCACGCCCCGGGCGTCGGTATGCCGAGCCACGTATGTCCCATTGGACGCGGCGATCACGTCGGGCGCGAAGCCCTCCGTGAAGCGAGCCAGGTGGCGCGCCAGGTCGACCTCGATCTCGAGGACATGGTCGACTTCGTCGGGGGAGCTGACCTTGACCACGAACCGGCGCCCGTCCGGGGTGTCCAGGCGAAAGTTGAGGTCGCGCTCGCCCGAGAGCGGAGTGAGAGAGCCGTCGAGCCCGTACTGCTCTTGCACCACGCGTAGAGCGTCGGTCACGTCGAGCTCGGGCCGTCTGTGGATCTTGATCATCGTCGTGGGCGGCCTACGGTGAGACCCCGGCCGTGTCGGTCACGACCAGCGTCCAGGTCGAGTCGCGGACGTAGGAGACCTCGGAGCCGAAGCGCCCCAGGAGGTCGGAGAGCAGGTGGGGATCGGTAGAGTGGACGAGGACCGCTCCGACGCGATCGACGACCGGTTGAAGTGTGGGCGGCACCGTGTCCGGGGGCGTGTCCTCAGGGGCGTCGCCGATGGGTGGCTCGGCCTCCACGTAGTCGACGACCTGTAGGCCGGTCCACTCCAGCCGGTACTGCGGGCGGACGAAGGAGGAGTCGCCGGGGAAGGCACCCGCGAGCGCCTCGGGCGCGATACCGGCTGGGCTGGACGCAGGCCAGCGGCCCGTCGTCTCGTAGGCATCGAGCGCGGCGGCCCGCACGCCCTCCACGTCTGCTGCTGCGGTCAACGTGAGCCGTTGGAATGTGCGGGCCCGGATCATCGGCGTCAGGAGCGCAGCGGAGAGGAGGACGACCGAGACGACGAGGGCGGCGTCCCCATGCGTGAGCCGGGGCATCTTCATCGGCGCGCGGTCCCGTCGTGTGCGACCCTGGTCACCGGGCGCCTCGGGTCGTGACCCACTCGGTCCGGAGTCGTTCGAATTCGGGCGCGGGTACGTTCGAGTCGAACACCATCGGCTCACCGTCGGCGGAATACACGACGAGCTGGTAGGAGCGGCTGTTCGAACGAATGAAACGGACGTTCGGAATCTGGACCGCGACCTCGGCAAGCGAGCTCGGCAGGCGGCCCTGCTCGATGCGGTGCGCCTCGACCTGCTGGGCCTGGAGGAGTAGGGCGATCCGCATCCCCCGGGTACGATCGGCGTCCGACAGGCCAGGTGGTGCGTCCGGGACGAGCAGGGCTGGTGGGCGAATGAGCACGAAGAACGCGACGAGCGCGATTGCAGCCGCGATCCCGAGCTTGATTCGGCGGGTCCGGTGGGTGGCCATCGGGACGCGGTAGATCGCCTCCTGCATCTCCGCGTGCGCCATTGCGGCGGCCAGCAACCGGTCGCGCTCCTCGGGGGTCGTCGCCTCGCCCAAATCGAGCACGAACTCGTCCTGGAGGCTGGCGACTCCTTCGGCCTGCAGCTCACTGAGTGCCAACAGCGCCTGGGGACCGATGAGCGGCCCGGGCTCCTCGGGGACCGCCGAAGCGCTGTCCTCATCTCCGGGAGCTTCTTCCTGCGGGCGCTCGGGGTCGGTGGGATCCTCCGCCCCCGCCTCTGCGTCAGGCTCGGCGGCGACATCGACTGCCGGGCTCTCGTCGGGCTCGTCGTCCGCGACCGTCGGCGATCCCTCCTCCTGAGCCACGAAGGCGACGGCTTCCGCGACCAGGAGGCGACGGGCCTCGTCGTCGAGATCATCGGCATCGCCGATGTCCAGGACCACTGGATCGTCGTCGATGACGATGACCTCGGGCTCCTCGACAGGGAGGGCGGCCATCGGCGCCTCCTCCGACCTGGAACCGCTCTCCCCCTTGCTCGCCTCGATCGGACCGGCCACACCCTCCGGCGAGGCCCCCTTCTTGGATGCGGGCTTCTTCTTGGGTGCGGCCTTCTTCTTGGGCCCGCCCTTCTTCGAGCTGCCCTTCTTCGAACCCGGAGACTTCTTCTTGGCCAACGGCTTCCTCAGTCTCGGACCAGCTTGCGGTACTTGAGACGGTGGGGCTGAAGCGCCTCGTCGCCAAGTCGACGGCGGCGGTCCTCCTCGTATTCCTGATAGTTCCCTTCGTACCACACGACCTTGGAATCCCCTTCGAACGCCAGAATGTGCGTGCACACGCGATCGAGGAACCAGCGGTCGTGTGAGATAACCAGCACGCACCCGGCGTAGTCGAGGATCGCGTTCTCGAGGGCGCGCAGCGTATCCACGTCGAGGTCGTTCGTCGGCTCGTCCAGGAGAAGCACGTTCCCCCCGGACTTGAGCAGCTTCGCGAGATGGAGGCGGTTGCGCTCTCCGCCCGAGAGAGTGCCGACCTTCTTCTGCTGGTCGGATCCCCGGAAGTTGAACCAGGACAGATAAGCCCGTGGGTTGACCTCGGCGCGACCGAAGTGAAGCACGTCCACCCCACCGCTGACCTCGTCGAAGACACTCTTCTCACCGTCCAGAGCCTCACGTGACTGATCGACGTAGGCGAGCTGGACGGTCTGTCCGACCTCGACGGTGCCGTCGTCCGGAGACTCGTCACCGACGATCATCCGGAAGAGCGTGGTCTTACCGGCACCGTTGCCGCCGATGATCCCGACCACGGCACCCGGGGGCACGTCGAACGAGAGATCCTCGACGAGGAGCCGATCGTCGAAGGCCTTCGAGACGTGGTCGGCCTGGATCACGACGTCGCCGAGTCTCGGGCCCTTCGGGATCAGGATCTCGGCCGTACGCACCTGTTCGCGCTCGTCGCTCGAGAGCAACTCTTCGTAGGCGTTCAAGCGGGCCTTGCCCTTCGCCTGGCGGGCGCGCGGAGACATACGAATCCAGTCGAGCTCGCGCTCGAGCGTCCTCTGACGTGCTGATTCCGTCTTCTCCTCGACCCGAAGTCGCTCCTGCTTCTGCTCGAGCCAAGACGAGTAGTTGCCCTTC
>JBDHDM010000075.1:0-13448 GCA_039591515.1 Gemmatimonadota bacterium
TGGCGGATTCAGAGGCAGAAACTCCTCCGGCGCTCGTCGTCTTTTCACGTCCTCACCCTCCCAAGCCGTCTCCCGGCACCGGTATATCACGATGGAATATACTAAGCCACGGAGGGGCTACGGTCCAACCGTCCGGGCTGGCCTTCGTCTTGTTGAGGGTCTTGCCCCCAGGCAACTTGCCCGCGCGTCACGCCACGAACGACCACGTCCCGAGCCACTACGTCCCGAGCAGCAGAGGCAACCGACGATGCGAGCGCGAACCCTGATCCCGCTTCTGCTCGCCCTCGCCTCGCAGCTCCAGGCGCAGGGCCCGCCTGTAGCCATCGTCGGCGGCACACTCGTCGACCTGAACGGAGGTCCCGGGACGCCGGACGCCGTGGTCGTCATGCGAGATGGACGCTTCACCGCCGTGGGTCCAGCCGCCAGCACGCCGATCCCCCCCGACGCCGAACGGGTCGACGCCCGTGGGCTCTGGATCGTGCCAGGCTTGATGAACATGCACGTGCACCTCGGCCTGAAGCTCCCCGGTGCCGCTGGTGCTGCGCTCGCCACCGAGACCCCTGCCGAGCTGGCGTTGCGGATGGCCGCGAACGCCCGCAGATCGCTCCACGCAGGCGTGACCACGATTCGTCTGCCGGGCGACGAGGGGCATGTCGACCTCGCGCTCACGCGAGCGATCGAGCGAGGCGAAGCGGAGGGGCCGAGAATCTTCTCGGCGGGTGAGATGGTCCAGGTCACGGGTGGGCACGGGTCCGGCGCCGACCAGGTCGCGAACGATGGACCGTACGAGTTTCGCGAGGCCGTGCGGCGCGAGATCCGCGCCGGAGCGAGCTGGATCAAGATCGCGATCTCGGGCGGGATCGCGACGCCGGGCGGTGACATCGCGGCGTCGTTCATGACGGCGGACGAGCTCGAGGCCGTGACGGACATGGCTCACCGTCACGGCGCGAAGGTGACCGCTCATTCGGGCTCGCCCCAAGCCACGCGGGAGGCGGTCGCCGCCGGCATCGACGCCATCGAGCACGGCTACTTCCTGACCTCGGCCGAGTTCGAGCTCATGCGCGACAACGGCGTCTGGTACGTGCCCACGATCGTCGTCAGCCAACCGGCCACCATGCCGTTCTTCGAGCGCATCGGCTCACCTGATTGGTACCTCGACCGTGTGCGAGCCGTGGGGGAGCGGCACTGGAGGGCACTCGAGAGCGCGATTCTCGCCGGGGTCGACATCGCGCTGGGTACCGACCAGTTCCCGCACGAGGAGAACGACGGCACGATCTCTACGGTGCGCGAGGCCGAGTACTACGTGGAAGCGGGCATGACCGACCTGAAGGCACTGCGGGCCGCGACGATCGAGCCGGCTCGCATGCTGGGCGCCGCCGACCGGCTCGGGTCGATCGAGGTTGGCAAGCTCGCCGACGTCATCCTGGTCGCGGGAGATCCGAGCGCGGACATCTCCGCACTGCGTGACATCCGGCGCGTGTTCAAAGGGGGGTGGGTCGTCCGCTGAAGGGGCGGTCGTGCAGCAATGCCGCTCAGGTTGCGAGCAGCGCCACACCGTCGCGACCGTCGTCAGGTGCGCGTGACCGACGTGCGGCATGGAAGGCCCATCCGGATCACGATTGCCACTGTCCGGGAAGGCTCGATTCCATGTATTGCTACGTGCGGACTACGCCTCGTTCCGCGAACGGTTCGGGCGTGAATTCCTCGAGCTCGACACGCGCTTCGAGGCCCTGACGGAGTCGGAAGCGCACCTGGGCGACTTCGAGCGGCGATGATGTCGGCAGACAAGGGCACGGCCCCGATGGCCGGCGGTCCCCCGGTGGCCTGACGGTGGGGTACGCCCCAGACTCCCTCGTCGACCGTCGTCAGACCCGAACCCCTTTGTCCGATGGACCGCGCACTCTCTCGCGGAGCGCTCCGCGCGCTCTGCCTCCTCCCCGCCCTCGCCCTCTCCCCTAGCGCCGGACTCTCGGCCCAGACCGCCGAGGAGAACGACAGCTCCGCTCGCGCCGCGCGCCGCGCGAACGAGCTCCCGCTCATCACGACGCGGACGCTGGACTTCACGACGGACGAGGGGACATGGATCTCGCTCGACCTGTCGCCCGACCAGTCCACGATCGTCTTCGAGCTGCTCGGGGACCTCTACACGATCCCGAGCGAGGGCGGCGAGGCCACACGGATCACCTCGGGCCAGGGGTACGACATGCAGCCCCGCTACTCCCCGGACGGCACGAAGCTGGTCTTCGTGAGCGACCGCGACGGCTCGGAGAATCTCTGGATCACGAACGCCGACGGATCGGATCCGCGACAGCTCACGGAGGGCGAACGAGAGAGCTACATGTCCCCGGTGTGGACGCCCGACGGCACGTACGTGATGGCGACAAAAGGCACGCAACAATGGCTCTACCACGAGGGCGGTGGCTCGGGCGTCCAGGTGACGGGACACCGAGCCGAGGGCGCTCCGGCTCCGGCGGCGCACCTCGGAGCCGCCTTCGGCGTGGACGAACGCTACGTCTGGCTCAACCTGCGCGGGAACTTGGGCGGTGGGCTCAGCGTGGACGGCTTCGTCGGGTCGTCGTCCGGGCTCGGACTCGATGTGGCGGGTGGAGCCGCGGCCGGCTGGCCGGTCGGCGGCGACCTCGTGGAGAGCGTCGGGGATCCGCCGTTCGGCCCCGACCACGCGCCGCGCTCGTCGGCTCGCCAGATCGGGCAGTACCAGATCGGGCTGCTCGATCGTGAGACCGGTCGAGTCTTCGTCCGGACGCACGAGCACGAGGGCGCATTCCGTCCGATGCCGTCGCCCGACGGCCGCTGGCTGGTCTACGCGACCCGCTACGACGATCGCGAGGCGCTGAAGCTCCGCGACCTGGAGAGCGGCGAGGAGTCGTGGCTCGTCATGGACGTGCAGCGCGACGACTCACAGGGAGGTGGCACGCGGGACCGGGACGTCTATCCAGGCGGCGCGTGGACGGCAGACTCGCGCGCTCTGATCACGAGCTACGGCGGGAAGATCATGCGGGTCTCGGTGCCCTCCGGGGAAGCAGCAGAAGTCCCCTTCTCGGCCCGCGTTCAGCAGGAGCTCGGTCCCCTCGCCCTTTTCGACTACCCGATCGACGACCGGACATTGCGCGTCTCACAGATCCGAGGCGCCCGGCCCTCGCCCGACGGGCGCAGAGTGACCTTCACTGCGCTCGACCGCCTCTGGATCGCGGACCTCCCGGCAGCCGCGGGATCGCAGACCGAGGGCTTCCCCGTCATCCGTGACGCGGTACGCCTCACCGAGTCCACGAACGTCGAGCACGCGCCGGTCTGGTCTCCGGACGGGCGGTACGTCGCCTACGTGACATGGAACGACTCGACCGGCGGCGACATCTGGAGGGTCCCTGTCGACGGCGGCGATCCCGAGCGCCTGACCCCGGCGTCGGCCTTCTTCGACAAGATCGCGTACACGTCCGACGGGGAGCGCATCCTCGCAATCCGCGGCTCGAAGATGCACCGGATGCGGATGCTCGAGGACTTCGGAGGACACAGCGCCACGGCCGAGCTCGAGTACGTCTGGCTGCCCGCGGAGGGCGGTGAGCCGCAGCGTATCACGTACGTCGGCAGCGGCACGACGCAGCAGGGCCGGAATGCGCCCCACCCCGGACCCGACCCCGACCGTGTCTACGTCTGGGCCGGGCGGGAGGGGCTGCTCTCGATGCGCTTCGACGGGACGGATATCCGGCGCGAGGTGCGCGTGACGGCGCCGGCGCGTGGCGGGCCGGGCAGCGCCCCCACGCCCGACGAGGTTGTCCTCTCGCCGGACGGCCGTCGGGCCATGGTGCGCGCGAACCGCAATGTCTACCTGGTCACCGTGCCGCCCGTGGGGGGTGAGGCCCCGACCGTGAGCGTCGGTGGCTCGACGATGCCGGCCCGCCGCCTCACCAAGGTCGGCGGAGACTTCGTCGGGTGGCGGGACGCGAACACCGCGTACTACTCGATCGGCAGAAGCTACTTCGAGTACGACGTCGCCACAGCCGAGGCCCTCATCGCCGACTCGATCGCGACCGCACGGGCCGAAGAGGCGGAGTCCACCGACGAAGACGTCGGCACCGGAGACGATCCCGACGCGGATCCGGACGCCCCGGACCAGGACGCCGAGGGGGACACGGGAGAAGAGGACGAGGGCGAACCCGCCTACGAGGCGTCCCGATGGGAGGTCGAGATCGTCGTCCAGAAGGATCGCCCCCAAGGCGTCATCGCCCTCACCAACGCACGCCTCATCACGATGCGGGGCGACGAGGTGATCGAGCGCGGGGACATCGTCATCCGCGACAACCGGATTGCGGCCGTCGGACCGAGTGGGTCCGTCGAGATCCCTTCGGGGGCCGAGGTTCGCGACATGAGCGGCCGCACGATCTACCCCGGCCTCGTCGACGTGCACGCGCACACATGGGTCGCGTGGGGCCTGCATCGGGGCCAGGTCTCACAGTTCCTCGCACAGCTCGCCTACGGCGTGACGACCCAGCGTGATCCGCAGACGTCGTCCGAGGACGTGGTCACCTACTCCGATCTCATGGAGACCGGCGAGTTCATCGGCCCGCGGATCTTCTCCACGGGGCCGGGCATCTTCGGAGCCGACCTGATCTCGAGCCTGGACGACGCGCGCGACGTGCTGCGCCGCTATGCGGACCACTACAACACACAAACGATCAAGCAGTATCTCGCCGGCGATCGGAAGATTCGGCAGTGGGTGATCATGGCCGCGCGTGAGCTCGGACTGACGCCCACGACCGAGGGCGGCTCGAACTTCACCATGAACCTCACGCTCGCCCAGGACGGCTACGCCGGCCTCGAGCACTCCCTGCCGATCAGCCCCTTCTACCGCGACGTCGTTCAGCTCGGGGCGTTCAGCGGGATGGTCTACACGCCGACCTTCATCGTGGCCTACGGCGGCCCGTCCGGGCGCCAGTACTACCTGACGCACACGCCGATGGACGAGATCGAGCGACTGCAGCGCTTCACGCCGCACGACGAGATGGACAAGTGGAAGAGCACGACGTGGTACCGGACCGATCAGTACCCCCACTTCCTCCACGCCGAGCAGCTGAAGAAGTGGATGGACGCCGGCGGCCAGGCGGGCCTGGGCTCGCACGGCGAGGTCCAGGGACTCGGAACACACTGGGAGCTCTGGATGATGGCGAGCGGCGGGATGGACAATCACACCGCGCTGCGGATGGCGACGATCATGAGCGCCGACGCCATCGGGCTGGACGGGGACATCGGGTCGCTCGACGTCGGAAAGCTCGCCGACATCCAGGTGCTGAGCTCCAACCCGCTCGACGATCTCCAGAACACCACGGACATCGAGTACGTGATGAAGAACGGACGGCTCTACGAAGCCGGCACGCTCCACGAAGTGTGGCCGCGCCAGCGCGCGTTGCCCAGGCAGTGGTGGTGGCGGGTCGAGCCTCCCGGCGCGGAGCCGAGTCGGGTGGGAGGCGGCAGCTGAGCGACCGGGGCGGGAGCGGCGGCAGAGCGAGCGAGGGCCGAAACGGTAGCCGGCCCTCGACGGCCCCGCGTCCCTACAAGTTCAGGAAGTCGTGGCCCGTGCTGCGCAGCGCGAACGACACCTCGCGATTCGTACCGGTCAGCCGCTCCCGGATCGCTTCGAGGCCCGCCGGATCCGGATGGAAAACGAGCACGCTGCCTCCGCCCCCGGCCCCGAGCGGAAAGACCGCGCCACCGTGCGACGTCGCGACCTCGTGCATCCCACGGGCGCCGATCATGTAGTCCTCGCACAAGGCGGTGCGGGCGTCGCGATAACTCTCCATCGCCTCGGCGACCGCGTCCCAGTCGTGTAGCCGAATCCCCTCCCGGTATCCGTAGGCTGCGTCGAGCTTCTGGTGAATACGCCGATAGCGGGCCGTGTCGCCGAGCGCCTCGACCCAGGCCGCATTCGTGTTGCTGCTCGAGCGCTCCCGGCCGGTGTGGAAGATCGCCATGCGTGCATCGAGCTCACCGTGATCGGAGGTCTCGAGCAGCACGCTCCGGATCGAAGCGCCGTACCCGCTCCCCTCGCGCCCCGGCACACCCCACGGGCACCAGACGTAGTCCACCACACCGCCGAAGACGACGTTCGACTGCTCTTGCGTCCCGGTGAGGCTGACACCGAGCTCGGTCTCCAGTCGGGACGCCATGCCGACGATCTGCGTCGGACCGAGCGGTTCGCCGGCCAGCGCGTTGGCGAGCAACGCGACACCGGTCGTCGCCGTCGCGGAGCCGCCCAGGCCGGAGGAGTGCGTCCCTTCCACGAGGTTCCGGAGCACGAAACGGACGCCAGCGAGGTCGAAGGCCTCGACCGTCTTGAGGAGCCAGCTCTCCCGCACGGGCGGGATCATGCCCACCCTCCCGATGACCTCGGTGCCGTACTCGACCGAGTGGATGCAGATCTCGCCGGGCTCCCACGGCTCGGCCGTGACGAGCGTGCCTGTGTCGATCGTGATCGCGATCGTACGGGCGAGAGCCCGCGACCACCCCACCGTCGGGTCGTCCGCGGGGTCCATGGAATCCGACGGTGTCCGCCACAGGGCCTGCTGGAACTCTCGGAGGTCGAGACTCGATCCCGGGCCGTCGATCCGATGATAGGCACGGATCGCCGGCAGCTCGTCACGGGCGGCGGCCTCGCGGAGGCGGTCGGAAAGCTCGATCGGCATGGACTGTTTATCCGCCCCTCAGCGGCCTCGCACCTGTGGGGTGTCGGGGTGCATCAAGCGCTCGCGGGCCCAAGTTGTGAGCCCGGGCCGATCCGTAGCAACCGGCGTCACGTAGGACCGATCAGTGCGCACCCTTGGAGATCGGGCCGACCCGCTACGCCTCCAGCCACCGCCATTGCCGGTCCCCGATGGCGCGCCCGACTTCCTCGGGGTCCGGCATCTCCAAGTCGAGTGCGGGAAGCAGGGTGACTTTCTTGCTCTGGTAGTCCTGCATGGAAGCCAGGATGGCGTCCAGCGTTTCGATGGTCGTCGTGATGTGAGGACCCTTGTTGAGCATCACACACTCGGCGCGCTCCGCCATGACCACGTCAGAGATCTCTCCTCGAGACGGGGTGCCCTTCTTGGCCAGCTTCGCCAGAACCTCCGTCGCCCATATGACCGGGAAGTGGGCCGCCTCGCAAAGCCAGAGGATCTCCTCTTGGGTCCTCGCGAGCTCCGTCCAGCCGACCTCCACCGCGAGGTCGCCCCGGGCAATCATGACGCCGACGTTGGGCCATTCCATGGCTGCCAGAAGGATCCCGGGGAGATTCCTCACACCCAGGAGGGTCTCGATCTTCAGAACGAGCCCGAGATCTCGAGCTCCGGCAGCCTCCAGCTCGTCGATCAGATCTTCCACGTCGTCCGGGTGGTTCACGAAGGAGACGTTGACCGCGTCGGCGTGCTCCACCACGAACGGGAGGTCACGTCGGTCCTTCTCGGTCAGGCCGAACAGCCCGGTGTTGGATTCCGGGAAGTTGATCCCCTTGAACGGCTTGAGCTTGGACCCGCCCGGAGCGCCACGGGTGATGTCCACGACGAGCCCTTCGGGCCCGGCGTCGCGGACGCGCCCCCGGAACTTGCCGTCGTCGAGCACCACCTCGTGTCCGACCTCGACGCGATCCAGGACCTCGGGCATGCCGCACGATATGTGCGCCGGGACCAATCCAATCCCGCCAGCGCCCGGCTTCGCGTTCTCGCCCGGCCGGGCGTCTTTGTGGATGACGAGCGTATCGCCGACCTGAAGGAACAGGTGAGGCTTCACCTCGGGGAGAGGTCCGAAGACCCCGTCCGCCACGGCCGATCCGTCTTCGTCCCGGACCCACACCGGATCTCCGGTCTCCACGAAGGCATGGCACCAGCACTTCGCCGTCGCGAATCGCTCGTTGGCCGACTCGATCTCGACCGAGATCGAGTTGCCCGTGGTGTCCTGGAACCGGACCGTCCGACCCGGCGTCAGAGCGTCGAACACGGAAGCGGACACGGGCAGCCGGAGTCCTTCACCGCCGAGCGAGTCCGATCCTTCGGCGACGAAATCGAGGACCGCCGGGTAGTCCACACAGCCGCGTTCGTCGAAGCCGGGTTTGACCTTGGCGATGCGCGGGCCGGGCATCAATCCACCTGTGCGAATCTTGGGGCCGGACAGATCCATGAAGATCGCACAGGAGCGTCCCGTGGCTTCGCGCGCACGGTGTACGTGCCCGATCATCTTCTCCCAGTCGGCGGCGTCGCCGGTGGCACAGTTGATCCGGGCGCAGTTCATCCCGGCCTTCACCATGCGGAGCACGAGCTCGTACTCGTGCGCGGCCTCGATGGGAAGGGTCACCATAATCCGGACGGAGCTGCCTTTCAGCTTCCTTCCGAACAGCGTATTCGTGCGACGGCGGATCCGGTCAGGACCTTGCCGGAAGGTCACCGGCGGGCGGGGGCAGGTGACGTCGATGCCCAGCATCTGGCGGACGGCGCGCCGGACGGCGCATACGCTGGCCATGACATGGGACTCCGAGCGGCCCAGGCTCGAGAGGCCTTCCGAGGCCAGGTCGTCCTGGAGTCCGCGGACGTCGCCCTCACGAAGAGCCAGGTAGTGGAGCAGATTGAGGCCGCTCGGCACCTGGTCGGGGTGGAGGACCCGTAGTTGCTCGGCGTAGAGCTCTTCCAGCGCCTCGGCCCGGCCGACGATGGCGTCCAACTCCTGGACCAGTCGCTGCAGCTTCTCCGAACGCGTCCTGCCCATCGATGCCTCCTGTCGCTCCCAATCGAGTCGCGCGAGGATGTGGGCAAGGCTCGTCGTGATTCTTCAAGCTAGAGACAGTCTCGAAGAGCTACAACAGCCGGTTCACCCGCGCAGTGACACGCGTTCGATGTGGAGCGGCGTATCGTCGCTCTCCGTGACGGACACCGTGAGTCCGCGGGAGAGTGCGTCCCGCAGCAGTGAGATCCACATCGAGTGTCTGACCCGATCCGCCGGTGTGTAGTCGAACACCAGATCGCTCCATACGAAGAGCTTCGTGACCTCGTAGGCACCATCTTCGCGTATTCGCACCCAACCGCTCTCCAGCCCTACGGAGAGTTCCTCGACGGTTCCAACCACGATTCCTCTCCCTTCAAACGGTGACGACACCCTCGTCGGCGATCCGGTGGAACATCCGCTCCGCCACCGAGCAGTCGCCTATCATGCGAATCCGCCCTTCCAGGAAGACGTCAATGGGCGACGTGTCCCCCCTCGCGATCGCCCACCAATCGTCTCGAGCCATCACCATACGCAGCGTCGGGCGGGAACTCGCTCCCGAGGTCACGCGCACCCCTTGAGGGGTGAGCTGGAAGGTCCAGGACTTGGCCCGCCGTGAGCGCCCCGAGGGGCGGATGCGCAGCTCCACGCTCGCGAGCTCACCCGGCTCGCCCAGCTGGGTGGCGAGTGCTCGCAAACTCCTCTCCAGTTGTTCGTCGGTCGGGGTCTTCCCGGCTCGTTTGCCGACGAGGGGTCGAGCCTTCGCGAATCGTCCGACTCGGTCGGGCCTTCTTCGAATCTGCGTCAACGTAGACCTCCTGGACCGCTGTCCGAATCAGGGTTGATCGAGGATGAGGTGGTTGAGTTGCTGCAGGAAGAGCCCCACGGACTCTTCGACGGCAGCCGCCGCGTCGATGCGCCCGTGGCCCAGGAAGTCGTTCCGGGTCCCGTTGGGAAAGCCAGGGGTCTCATTGTAGGGCGTCACGCCGACCTTCGCGGCGGTCAGCTCCAGCACGGTCCGGGTGTCTTCATTCGTCAGAAACGGGTTCGCGCTTCGGACGAGTCCGGCCAGACCGCTGACGTGGGCGCAAGCCGGCGAGGTTCCCGTCGACACCATGTAATCGCCCGACGTCCTCCCCTCCTCACCGGTCAAATCCGTCGTCAGAATCGCGGTCGCAGGTGCCGCTACCGCGACTCCTTCGCCGGCGTGAGAGCCCCTTGGAGCGGCCAACATTCCGACCATTCGCTCCGGCTCGAACCACCGCTCGTCGTCGGACGCGGTCCCGCCCACGCCCACCACGAGCGGGTGCGCCGCCGGAAAGAGGACCGTGGCTTCGGCGAAGTTCCCGACGGAGGCACACATCAGTACGTCATTCGCTTGCGCCGCCTCGATCGCCTCGCCGACAACGTCGAAGTTCCAGTCCGGGTCTGTGATCCGAACCCCGAAGCTCATGTTCACCACCTGGGCACCGATTGCCGACGCGTACCCGAGGCCGAAGACCACCTCGGCATCCGAAACCGACAGGAATGCGGCTGGCACGACGCGGCAATCCGGAGCGAGTCCCGCGATGCCCGTCTGGTTGTCCCAAGTCGCGGCCACCACACCCGCCATCATGGTGCCGTGCTCGTTGCCAGTCAGAGGTCCTCCGGGCGCTTCCGTCCCCAGGAGGGCGAGGCCAACGTTGATCCCGTCGTCTGCAAACGAGAGATCCGGATGGTCGAGCTGACTGCCCGAGTCCAGCACCAGGATCGTCACGTCCGAGGAGCCCGAAGTGGAGGCCCACGCCTCGTCGGCACCGACTCGTTCGAGAGCCCATTGAAGGGGGAGGAGCGGATCCGTCGGAGGCTGGCGAGTCCAGGGTACCCTGTAGGGGACGTTCTCCAATCTCACCGAACGAAAGAGCTCCGGGTGACGACCCAACGAGTCGAGGGCAGCATAGGCGCTTGGACCACCCGGCGACGTGTGGAAATAGCGGTAGCCGCACAGATAGGGGGCACACGCGGTAACCTCGACCAGGCCCACGTCCGCCAGGAGGCCCCCAGCCGTCAGCCGAAGCTCTTCTGCCAACCCCTCCTGGAGCCGCACCAGAAGCCGATCCGCTCGAGGACATACGGGGTCACCTCCCGTGCGACCGGTCCGACGGTAGGCCGGTGAGATCCCGGCGACCGCACCGGACATGGCCGTCCCAAGCTCGGTGAGCTGCTGTGACGAAACCTCTCCGCCGTCCGCGTTGGCGATCCAGTAGTGCCAGGGAGAGTCGTTCACCTCCGTCTCCGACGAATCGTCCGTGACCCGTCGGAGGCCGACCCGGGCGAGTCGGCGGGTGACCGTGGCGGGCGCCAACGGACGCTCGAGAAACACGACCACGCGCGACCTGTCGCGTCGCAGCCTACGACCGGACGGATGTTTCAAACGGTCAGGGAAGGAAGTCGCAAAGGACTCGTTGTCCTCATCATTCCGCATTGATGATCTCCCAAAAGAACAGCGTCAGTGAACCAACCGCGCCCTCTCCCTCAGCCTATCCCTCCACCCGCGCCACCTCCTCCGCCGAGCGTAGCGCCAGTGCCGTGAAGGTCGGCGTGCCGTTGGCGCATCCCCCCGACACCATCGTCGGCGCCCCGATCACGAAAAGGTTCTCGTGGTCGTGCGTGCGCCCGAAGGAGTCCGTCACGCTGGTGGCCGGGTCGTCACCCATACGACACCCGCCACATGGGTGCTCCATCTTGGGCGAGAAGGTGGTCGACATCACGGTTCCGCCGCCGGCGCGCGCCATGCGCTCGAAGAGCGCGGTCATCGTGTCGTGGGTGTGCTGCCTGAGGGCGACGGATTCCGGTGCGTCCCGGAACTCGACGCTGGGGAGCGGATCCCCCCAGCGGTTACGCTTGCCGGAGTCCAGGGTCAGGCGGCTCTCCCGGTCCGGGATCACGTCGTAGTAGCCGCGGACCCTCGCAGACGACACGCGCGTGCGTGTTCGCCAGTCGTCCATGACCGCGTCGCCGTACTGGACCCGACCATCCTCTCCCCTCAGGCGAGGCTGCCGGCCCGCCGTCGAGTCCCAGATGCGCAGGTCGTGGCGAACGTAACGCTCGAGCGGTCCCGGGCGCGCGAACATGCGTGAGAGCAACGAGTTCGTCTGGAACATGCCCGGATAGAGCTCGAAGGGGAGCTCGATCTGTGCGCTCAGGAACGGGTGCCCGGACATGTAGCGGCCCACCATGCCCGAGGAGTTCGCCAGGCCGTCGGGGAAGCTCGAGTCGGCGGAGAGCAGGAGCAGGTGGGGGCTCCAGCAGTAGCCGGCCGCCAGCACGAACGTCTGCGCGTGGAGCTCGACCGTCTCGTCCGGACTGTTGCGGTCGACGGCCAGCCCGCGCTCGATGCGATTCGAGCCGGCCTCGCGCTCGAGGCGACGCACCAGGGTCTCCGTGAGCAGGCGCACACGACCCTCGGAGATCAGCCGGTCGATGACGACGTCGGGGGTGAACTTCGCGCCGGTCGGACAGACGTGACACGTGTCGCAGCGTCGGCACACGGAGCGGCCCGACTCGGGCGTGGTCGCCTTGGCCCACGGCTGCGTCCAGAAGGGGATGCCGGCGCTCGCACCCCACTCCTTCAGCACCTCCAGGTTGTAGGAGAGCGGCAGCGGCGGCATCGGATACGGCCCGGACCGCGGGTCGAATTCGGGCGGTCCCTGCTCCCCGGCGACACCCACGCGCTCCTCGAAGTCCTGGTAATACGGCTCGAGCTCGTCGTAGTCGATCGGCCAATCGGTCCCGACCCCGTAGAGAGAGCGCTGCCGAAAGTCCTCGGGCGAAAACCGTGGGGTCGCCCCGTCCCAGTGCATCGCGCACCCCCCGACGACCATCGTCCGGTACATCAGCCCCGTCCCGGCCTGATCCCTGATGTGGTCTCCCACCCACGGATTCTCTCCGTAGTCGAGCATGCGCCTCCTGCGGGCGACACGATCGCGAGACGGCGTGGTGCGCCCCCCGGCCTCGACCATCACGATCGACGCATCCGTCAGCTCGGTCAGCCGCTCGGCCGCCAAGATCCCCGTGATCCCGGATCCGATGATGCAGATATCCGACTCGACCCGGCGTCTCATCGGTGTCAGCCGCTCAGCGGGGGCGGCGGCGCGTCCACGCCTTCGGTCGATCGGCAAGACTGTTGGTCGATCCTCCGGCCGTAACAACGGTCGTTGGCAACCGGCGAGCCGAAGTAGTGCGCCATGAGGCCGACCGCGATGTGGCTCGCCCGAGCCGGGGTTGGAAAGCCCCCGCCTTCGTCGTCGATCTGCTCGTCGAGGATCGTACGCCGAGAGGAACGATCGAGCTCGGCGAAGCCCGATCCGTGTCGGGCGCGGGCGACGAGGTCGAGCGCCGCGAGCTGTGCCGACCACCGCGGCTCGGGGTCCGACGGACCGTAGGGCACCGCGTCCCCTCCATACGGGTGGCGCAGCTCTGCAGCGGGCTCGAAGCCGGCGAGCCAGACCTCGAAGGCGGTGACGGCGTCCTCGCGCTCGGTATCCGTGAGCGACTCGGGGAGCACGGCGTCGGCTACGGCACGCAGGAGCGTCGCGTCCAGCACTCGGAGGCGGGCCGCCTCACCGGCCGGTTCGAGGGCGTCCGGACCCGCGACCGCGCCCGCCGACACCGCCGCGCCCGCGTGCTTGAGGAACGTGCGTCGATCGGGGGTCATGACAGGCCGACCT
>JBDHDM010000076.1:0-13623 GCA_039591515.1 Gemmatimonadota bacterium
CCGGACGCGCCTCGTCCGCGACTACCCGGATGCGCCGGAGTTCGGCGAGGCCGCGCTCGCGCTGGCTCGATACCATGCGCGGACCCCACGGGGGCAGGAAGAGGCGATCCGACTGCTGGAAGAGCTCATCGCCTCTCGGCCCAACGCAGCCGTCGTGCCGGACGCGCGCGTCGAGCTCGAGCGCTTGCGCAGGAGGGGAGGATGATTGCGCGCGCTCTTGCTTTGGCCGCGGCGATCGTCGTCGCCGTCGGCGCCTCGGCCCCGGCGGCATCCGCCCAGTGGATTCTCGTACCGATGGATCGGGCACAACAGAACCACTTGAGGGCGTACGGACTGACCTACTGGGCCTGCCGGATCGCCCTTCGATCCGCCGAGAAGCAGCGTTGCGCGGGGTCTCGATCGAGCCGATGGGCGCTCCGGCCGAAGCCCGCATGCGGGCGACGATCCAGGGCTCGAACATGGAGGCCGTGCCACTCGAGCGGGCGCCCAAGGTCGCCATCTATACGCCCCCGAACTCCACGCCGTGGGACGATGCCGTGACGATGGCGCTCGAGTACGCCGGCATCGAGTACGACAAGATCTGGGACTACGAGGTCTTGGACGGGGACCTGTCGGACTACGAGTGGATCCACCTTCATCACGAGGACTTCACGGGTCAGTACTCGAAGTTCTTTCTGACCTATTCGGGCGCCCCCTGGCTCCAGGACGAAGTCGCGCGGAATCAGGAGGTCGCCCGCGCCGGGGGCTTCCCCGACGTACCGTCGCTCAAGAAGCACGTGGCCCGGACCATCCGGGATTACGTCGACGCCGGCGGCTTCCTCTTCGCGATGTGCTCGGCTACGGAGACGTTGGAGCTGGCGCTCGCCGCCGAGCACGTCGACATCGCGGCCGCGTACTCCGACGGAACGCCTCCGGATCCGCGGGCGTCCGGGGGAATGGACTGGGACCTGGCCATGGCGTTCGAGGGGGCGGAGGTCCAGGTCGCGCCGTCCGTGAATTCGTTCTCGGACATCGACGGCCACCAGGTCAACACGCCGTGGAGACAGGAGCTGGGCGTCTACACCCTCTTCGACTTCTCGGCGAAGTTCGATCCCGTGCCGGCCATGCTCACGCAGAACCACGAGGCCGTGATCCCGGACTTCTACGGCCTGACGACGTCATTTCGTGAGGACCGTCTGAAGTCGGGCACGATCGTGCTGGCACGGGAGGAGGGTCGGGCCAAGTACCTTCACGGCAGCCTCGGCGAGGGGACCTGGACGTACTTCGGGGGCCACGACCCTGAAGACGCGGAGCATCAGATCGGCGATCCGCAGACCGATCTGGCGCTCCACCCCAACTCGCCTGGCTACCGACTCATCCTCAACAACGTCCTCTTCCCGGCGGCGAAGAAGAAGAAGCTCAAGACTTGAGCGAGGAACGTTCGGAGGGACCCGAGCTCCCGCCTGGCTTCCCTATGACGCTACCTCGGGAGGCTCTGGTCGGGCTCGACGGGCTGGAGCATGAGGAACGACCCGCGCCGGCCCGCGAGCCGGCGGCGCGCCCGCTTCGCTTGTCCGGGGAGGCGTCGCGGGCGCTGCGGAGCGAGATCGAGCGGGCGGGAGGACGAGAGGTCTGCTTCCTGGCCTCCGTCGACGAGGACCGTGTGGTGCGTGATCCTCGGGCCGTCGCGCGCGGCAACTTCGAAGCGGTACTCGTCGCGGCTCGCGACGCGGCCGTGGGGGGCGTCATGCTCCACAATCATCCGAGCGGCGTGCTGGAGCCGTCGGACGCCGACCTCGGCGTCGCCGCCCAGCTGTACGAGCAGGGTATCGGGACCGCGATCGTCGACAACCGGGCGGAACGCGTCTACGTGGTGGTGGAGCCCCCTCGACCGCGTCCCAGGGTCGCGCTCGATGCAGCCGGGCTCGACGACGTGCTGGCTCCGGGGGGCGCCCTGTCGGCGCGGTACCCCGGCTACGAGGATCGTCCGGGCCAGCGCTCGATGCTCGCGAGAGTGACCGAGCGCTTCAACCTGGGTGGGATCGCCGTCGTCGAGGCCGGCACCGGCACGGGGAAGTCCCTCGCGTATCTGCTTCCCTCCGTGCAGTGGGCCCGCGACAACACGGAGCGCACGGTGGTGTCCACGAACACCATCAACCTCCAGGAGCAGCTCGCCTTCAAGGATCTCCCGCTCGTCCAGGAGCTGGTGGGCGAAGTCTCATGGGCCCTGGTGAAGGGCCGCGGGAACTACGTCTCGATCCGGAGGGCTCTCCTCGCCGCGGAAAGCCAGGCGTCGATCTTCGAGGACGACCGGTCGGCCGAGATCCGGTCGGTCCTGGAGTGGATTCAGACGACCGAGGACGGGTCGCTGTCGGATCTGACCGTGGCGGTGGCGGACGACACCTGGGAGGAGGTGCGCTCCGATGCCGACATCTGCCTGCGGGCCCGGTGCCCGTACTTCCAGGAGTGTTTCTATCAGAAGTCCCGGCGCCGGGCGGCAGCGGCTCAGATCCTCGTGGTCAACCACCACCTCCTCTTCACCGATCTTGCGGTCCGTCGGGCGACGGAGAACTACACCCAGTCGGCCGTGCTCCCGGCGTATCAGCGCGTGGTGCTGGACGAGGCCCACAACGTCGAAGACGCGGCGACGTCGCATCTCGGCGTCCAGGTCACGCGGAGGGGGCTGTATCGCGCCCTGTCCCGGCTGGACCGGCGGGGGCGCGGTATCCTCACCGCGATCCACGAGGCGCTCTCGGGCGCCGAGGGTGGCCCCGAGCTTCGGGAGCGCCTCGAGAATCGTGTGAGACCGGCGCTGTCGCGCGCCCGGGCGGAGGTCGAGGGCCTCGTCGAGCGGCTGGAGCCATTCGCTCGGATCGCGGAAGGGCCGATCCGCCTCGGCGAGCCGGGACACGGCGAGCCGGCGGAGGACGTCGAGGTCGCCGAGCGGCTGCGAGGATCGATCGGGGCGCTGGGCAAGCTGGAGCGAGAAGTGGCGGAGCTCCGGGCCCGACTCGAGCTCTCCGAGACGCTCGCCGACGTGCTGCAGGGCAGGGTGCTCGACCTCCGATCGGTCGAGCGCCGCCTGGCCGCCGCGGTTCACGGGCTGCGGCTGGTCCTGGCACCGGGTGAAGAGGAGAAGGCGTTCGTTCGCTGGGTCGAGGCAAGGGGTCGGGGACGACGGGCCAACCTGGTTCTGGCGGCGGCACCCATCGAGCTCGGGGCCCTTCTCCGCGAGTCTCTCTTCACCCGTGCAGAGACGTCCGTGCTCACGTCGGCTACGCTCACCACACGTCGGAGCTTCGCGTTTCTGCGCGGGCGGTTGGGGATCTCGAGTGAGGAGCTCGAATCCGCGGACGTCGACGTCGAGGTCCACGAGGACTTGGTACCGTCTCCTTTCGACTTCACGCATCAAGCCCTCCTTGCCGTGCCGACGGATCTGCCGCCGGCCTCGCCCAGCGGTTCCGGCTTCGACGAGGCGACGGCCTCGGTTCTCCGAGACTTCATCGAGATCACCGATGGCGGCCTGTTCGCGCTGTTCACTTCGTACGGTGCTCTTCGGCGGGTGGCCGAGATGCTGCGCTCGGCTGGCGTGGACGCTCGCTGGCCCTTCTTTGTCCAGGGCGAGGGAGACCGTCACCGGCTCCTGGAGGGCTTCGTGAAGAGTGGACGTGGCCTCCTGTTGGGGACCTCGTCGTTTTGGGAGGGCGTCGACGTGCCGGGGGACCCGCTCCGGGGGCTGGTGATCCAGAAGCTCCCCTTCCGGGTCCCGACGGAGCCCATCACCGCGGCGCGGATGGAGGCGCTGGAGCGCCGCGGTCTCGATCCCTTTCAGCACTTCATGCTCCCACACGCGGCGCTACGCCTGAAGCAGGGGTTCGGCCGGCTGGTCCGCTCGCGCGACGACCGCGGGGCCGTGCTGATGCTCGATGATCGAATCCTCACGAAGCGGTACGGGCGGTATCTCCGCGACTCCCTGCCGGGTGCACCGCTGGTGAAGGGGGCCTGGGCCGATGTCGAGCGCCGCGTGCGCGAGTTCTACGGGCGCGGGTGACATGCGCGACCCTTGGAGGGGGCTCCCGGGGCCTCTAGATTCCGCGCCGGGGAGCCCGTTCGGCGCGGTGGGGCCGATGCTCCCCACCTTTTCGCAACACGACAGCCATGGACGGATCGATGAAGCGCATCTTCGGCATGGGGATCGGCGTGCTCTACCTGGGGATGGCCTTCGCCGCCCTCCAGCACGCCAACGGCGGTTGGGCGACCGGCTACACCGACGTCGGGTTCTGGTGGACCGTGATCGCGGTCGTGCTGGCCATCGCCGCCGTCGGGGCGCTGGTCGGCACGTGGCTCCACACGCAGCCGCGGGAAGACTGATCCTGTAGCGCGGCACCAACGAATCGAGTACTACGAAGGGGCGCCCAGCCACGCGGGCGGCCCTTCTTTTCGACCCCTGCGGCGGGGAAAGAACCATGACTGAGATCCAACCCTCGAAGATCGTTTGTGTGGGGCGCAACTACGCCAAGCACGCGGCTGAGCTGGGGAACGAAGTCCCGGGCGAGCCGCTCATCTTTCTCAAGCCTCCGTCGTCACTCATCCGGGATGGTGATCCGATCGTGATGCCGCCCGGCGTGGGGCGTGTGGACTTCGAGGGCGAGATCGGAGTGGTGATCGGTGATCGCTCCCGGCACGTGGCGCCCGAGGACGCGTGGAACCACGTGGCGGCTCTGGTGCCGGTGAACGACGTGACGGCCCGGGATCTCCAGCGGGCGGACGACCAGTGGACCCGGGCCAAGGGGTTCGACTCTTTCTGCCCGGTCGGTGCCCCGGTGCCTGTGTCCGACGTCGACTTCTCCGTGCTGGGGGTCACGACCCGCGTGAACGGCGAGGTGCGGCAGCAGGGGGACGCGCGTGAAATGGTCTTCGACATCCCGACCATCATCACCTACATCACCGGGATCATGACGTTGGAGCCCGGAGACCTCGTGCTCACAGGCACGCCGGACGGCATCGCGCCCTTGTCCGAGGGTGACGAGGTCGAGGTCGAGGTGGCAGGGGTCGGTACCGTCAAGAACCCGGTCGTGCAGGGCTGATGCCGAGCCCGACCGACCGCTTCCGCTCGCTTCCGCCCTATCCCCTCGCGGAGATGAAGGTGATCCGCCGTCGCATCGAGGCGGAGGGTGGGGACGTGATCGATCTCGGCGCTGGTGACGCTCCACTCGATCCACCGCCGGCCGTGATCGAGAAGTTACGTGAGGTGGCAGGAGATAATGCACACTCCCGCTACGCTTTCCAGATGGGCTCACCGGCCTTCCGAGAGGCGGTCGCGTCCTTCATGGCCCGCCGGTTCGGGGTGGCAGTCGACCCCTGGACCGAGGTGCTGCCGCTCATCGGATCCAAGGACGGGATCGCCCATCTGCCGCTCGCCTACGTCGGGGTGGGGGACGCGGCGATCATCCCCGACCCGGGATACCAGGCGTACCTGGGACCCGTGCACCTGGTGGGAGGCGAGCCCCATCTGGTACCCCTGCGTCCCGAGAACGACTTTCTGATTCCGCTCGAGCAGATTCCGAACGATGTCGTCGGACGGGCGCGGATCCTGTACCTGAACTACCCGAACAACCCCACGGCGGCGACCGCGCCCGACGACTATCTCCGCTCGGCCCTGGCCTTTTGCGCTCGGCACGACCTGGTGCTCGCGTACGACAACGCCTACTCCGAGTTCGGCTTCGACGGGTATCGGCCGCGGAGCATCCTGGAGTTCGAGGGCGCCCGAGACGTGGCGCTCGAGTTCCACTCGCTTTCGAAGACGTACAACATGACCGGCTGGCGCATCGGTTGGGCGGTGGGAGGTGCGGAGCAGATCGCGGCGCTTGCTCGAGTGAAGAGTTTCATGGATACCGGGCAGTACCTGGGGGTGCAGGCGGCGGGCGCCGCCGCCCTCGGCTGCTGGGACTCGTGGGTGCCGTCCAACATCGCCGTCTTCGAGCGTCGACGGGACCGAGCTGTTGCGTCGTTTCGCCAGGCCGGCTTCGACGTGGATCGGCCGCGCGCCACGATGTACCTGTGGATTCCCGTGCCTGGGGGGGAGCCGTCCGAGGCGTTCGGTCTGCGAGCCCTCGAGTCCGAGGGAGTGATCGTCCTGCCGGGCGCGTCACTCGGGGCGGGTGGAGAAGGCTTCTTCCGCGTGGCCCTCACGGTCGACGAGGACCGGCTCGAGGAGGCTGCACGCAGATTGGGCCGCGCGGTCGCCTGAGGGCTACCGTAGTAGAGGAGCCCCCCCTGAATGTGAGGAACCGGGCCCGAGGCCCGGGTTAGCAATGCGCATGGACGAGCGGCCCGGCGACACCGACCTCTCGAGGGACCGGGCCTGGCAAGACAGCCGGGGCCTCGGGTCCCGGCGCGTCCGCACGACAGCTCTCGGAGCCTCGGTTGCCGCGCACGTCTTGGCGATCCTCCTCTACACGTCCGCGATGCGAGTGCTCGCGCCCGATGGGTTCACCGTTCCCGTTCAGACGGACGCGGAGTCCGAACAGGGCGTCGACGTGATCCAACTCATCGAGGTCGACCAAGACGACCCCGAGCAGCCCGACGAGCCCGAGGAGATCGAGCGGCTCTCCACGCCCACCGAGATCGTGCGGCCGCCGGTCGTCCCTGGACCGCTCGTCGGCGAGCTGGTGCCGCCCGGGCCCACGGCGGCGGAACGACTGCGCCCGAATCTGAGAGACGCGAGGCTCTGGGCCGAGCCACCGCCGGAGTTCTACGAGCTGACGCTGGAGCAGCGTGAAGAGCTTCTCGCGTCCGCGCGGATCGTGGAGTGGTACGATTCCGTCGCGGCGGCGCAGGCCGCCGAGGACCGGCTGACCGACTGGACGTTCCGGGACGGGAGCGGCGGACGCTGGGGTGTGGCGGACGGGAAGATCTATCTGGGTGACATCGCGCTGCCACTGCCGCTCAACTTCGGCGTGCCGGTGGGCAAGCGTGACGAAACCGCACGCCGGGTGTGGGAGTTCAACGAGATCGAGCGGCAGAGTCAGCAGTACCTGATCGATCAGAACTGGAAGGAGCGGGCCGCTGCCATCCGCGCGCGGCGGGACCGGGAGCGCGCGACGGCCCGTGGAGATACGCTGGGCATCCGCTGACCTCCGGCCTCCGGAGGGTCGGCCCGGCCCCGGTTCCGTGGTGCCTCGGCGTGCGCCATCTTTCGATTTCGATCCCGCCCAGGCGACCGTCGCCGGCGTAATTCCCGCGAAGGAGTTCCCTTGACCCAGGAGTTGCCCCCGCGCCTCGAGCCACGTGCGATCGAGCCTGCCCGTTACCGTGCGTGGCAGGACGGAGGGTACTTCCACGTGTCGGCCTCGGCGGTGCTCGAGGAGGGGCGCGAGCCCTTCGTGATCGTGATCCCGCCGCCGAACGTGACCGCCGCCCTCCACATGGGCCACGGCCTGAACAACACGGTTCAGGACGTGCTGATCCGGTGGAGACGCATGCAGGGCCGGGCGACGCTGTGGGTTCCCGGGACGGACCACGCCGGGATCGCCACGCAGAACGTCGTGGAGCGTCAGCTCGCGACCGAGGGGCTGCATCGGGACGATCTGGGGCGTGAAGAATTCGTGGAGCGCGTCTGGGAGTTCGTGACCGAAACGGGGGGGACGATCCTCGACCAGCTCAAGGCCATCGGGGCTTCGTGCGACTGGGAGCGCACCCGTTTCACCCTCGACGACGATCTTCGCCGCGCGGTTCGCGAGGTTTTCGTTTCGCTCTACGAGAAGGACCTCATCTACCGGGGCGAGTACATCATCAACTGGTGTCCTCGATGCCTGACCGCGCTGTCCAACGAGGAGGCCGAGGGCGAGGAGACACAGGGCAGCCTATGGCACCTGCGGTACCCGCTGCCCGAGGACGCCTGGGGTGCCGCCGCGGATGCGCGGAAGGCCGGCGCCGAGTCGGTCGGACAGCTCGATGACGGCCGGTGGTACCTCACGGTGTCCACCACCCGTCCGGAGACGATGCTCGGCGACACGGGCGTCGCCGTGCACCCCGGAGACGGGCGATACGAAGGGCTCGTGGGGGCCAACGTCGAGCTGCCTCTCACCGGGAGGACGATCCCCGTGGTGGCCGATCATCACGTGGATCCGGAGTTCGGCTCGGGCATGGTCAAGGTGACGCCGGCCCACGACAAGAACGACTTCGAGATCGCAGGACGGACCGGCCTCGAGCTCCTCGACGTCATGACTCCCGATGCGCACATGAGCGACGCGGCGCCGGAGGCGTTCCGAGGGATGGAGCGGTTCGAGGCCCGCGAGGCGGTGCTGGCGGCGCTCGAGGACGAGGGATTCGTCGCGGGCACCGACGCGCACACGCACTCCGTGCCGCGCTGCTACCGGTGTGGGACCGTCGTCGAGCCTCGCCTTTCCGAGCAGTGGTTCGTGAGCATGAAGCCGCTCGCGGAGCCTGCGCTCGAGGCGTCGAGGAACGGTGAGGTGACGTTCACGCCGGCGCACTGGAAGAAGGTGTACGAGCATTGGATGGAGAACATCCAGGACTGGTGCATCTCACGGCAGCTGTGGTGGGGTCACCGGATCCCGGTTTGGTACTGCCCCTGTGGCGAGCAGATCGTCTCCCGCGAGGACCCGACGGCGTGCCCGAAGTGTGGGGGTGAGGCTCTCGAGCAGGATCCGGACGTGCTCGACACCTGGTTCAGCTCCCAGCTCTGGCCGTTCTCCGTCTTCGGCTGGCCGAAGGAGACGGACGACCTGAAAGCGTTCTACCCCGGACACGTCCTGTCGACGGCCCCGGAGATCCTGTTCTTCTGGGTCGCCCGGATGATCATGATGGGCTACGAGTTCATGGGGGAGACACCGTTCCGGCACGTCTACCTGCACGCCACCGTGCGCGACAAGTACGGTCGCAAGATGTCCAAGTCGCTCGGGAACGGGATCGACCCTCTCCACGTGGTCGAGGAGCTCGGAGCCGACGCGATGCGCTACACCATCGTGAGCCAGGCCGCCGTGGGCACGGACATCAGCCTCGATCACGAGAACGTGGAGGCGGCGTTCGCGAACGGTCGCAATTTCGCCAACAAGATCTGGAACGCGGGCCGCTTCGCGCTGATGGGCCTGGGGCAGGGCCCCGTCCGGGCGCTCGCCGACGTGGGTGACGACCTCAGGCTCGAGGATCGTTGGATTCTCTCGCGGGTGGCGGCGGCGGGGGACGAAGCGACGCGATCCCTCGAGCGTTTCCGGCTCCACGATTTCGCCGAGGGACTCTACCACTTCTTCTGGGGCGAGGTGTGCGACTGGTACCTGGAGTTGGTGAAGAGCCGTTTGGCCGATGACGCGGATGCGCGCTCCAAGGAGGCCGCCCGTTCGACGTTGGTGACCGTGCTCGACCGTGCCTTCCGGCTCCTGCATCCGGTGGTCCCGTTCGTGACGGCCGAGCTGTGGTCGCGCCTGCCGTGGCCCGAGGGCCGGAGCCGACCCGCCGATCTCATCGTGGCCGACTGGCCGTCGGACCACGAGTCGTGGGGAGACGAGGCCGCGGAGGGGTCGTTCCGGGACTTTCAGAGTCTGGTCGTCGAGGTCCGCCGGCTTCGCAAGGAGTACGGCGTGGGTGAAGGCCAACGTGTGGGTATCCACCTGTGGGGTGGGCCCGACGACTTCGGCGACGTCATCGAGTCCCTGGGTGGTGCGCTCGACCAGCTCGCTCGGGTCGACCGGGTCGAGGCCGAGCCCTCGTCAGGGGTGGGCGCACACGCCGTGCTGCCCAATGGGGCCGAGCTCTTCATCCCCCTGGAGGGGGTGATCGACGTCGCCCGTGAGCGGGCCCGTATCGAAGAGGAGGTCGGCAAGCTCGAAGGGCTGCTCGCCGGAGTTCGCGCCCGTCTGGCCAACCAGCAGTTCGTCGAGAACGCGCCGGAAGAGGTGGTCGCGAAGGCGCGCGAGAACGGAGCGCAGCTCGAGGACCAGCTGGCCAAGCTTCGCGAGAAGCTCGCGGGGCTCAGGGCCTGAGCGCGGATGCACTGATCGGACGTGACGAGGTCGCGGCAGCCGTGAGCACGTGGGCCCGACGGCGGTCTTCTTCGGCGGTGACACGTCGGCGCCTTCCGGTGACCGCGGCTCTCGTCGCCTCGGCAGGCGTCTGCCTCACGTCGGCGTGCGCCCGTCAGGAAGCGCCTCCCGGCGGACCCGAAGATCGGCGTCCACCCGTCGTGGTCGTGACCGTTCCCGAGGCGTACCAGACGCTGTCCGACGTTCGGGAGGTACGGTTCGAGTTCGACGAGCGCATCAGCGAGCGGGTGACCGGAGGTACGATCGACGGGGCCGTCACCGTGTCGCCCCGGGCGGGTGACGTGCGCGTCACCCACGGGCGTCGCTCCCTGACCATCCGGGTCGAGGGTGGCTTTCGGGAGGGCCTGGTCTATCGGGTGACGCTCCAGCCGGTCGTCTCCGACATGTTCGGCAACCGACTTGCCGATCCCTTCGAGCTGATCTTCTCCACGGGCGGGGAGCCCGTCCCCACGACCGTTGCGGGCGAGGTGTGGGACCGCATCAGCGGGAGCTCGGTGACTGATGCGCTCGTGTTCGCAACCGGGGCGGATGGACTCGTATATCAGGCCGTCTCGGACCGGGACGGCATCTTCGCGCTACGGTACCTGCCGGGGGGGACGTTCTCGGTGACCGCCTTCGAGGACGTGAACCGGAACGGCGAGGTGGACTCGACGGAGGTCCAGGGCGCGACCACCACCCAGCTGGCACCGGGTGACACCACGCTGATCGATCTCGCGATGCTGGCGCCCGATTCGACAGCGGCGCTGGCGGTCGGGGCCGAGGCCATCGACAGTGTGACCGTCGTCGTGGAGTTCGACGACTACCTCGAGCCCACGGCGCCCATCGAGGACCTCTCCGTCACGCTGCGTCGGGAGAGTGGGCCGGCTCCCTCGGTGGTGCGGAGCTTCCACGAGGCCGACTACGCCGCCTTCGTCACCGCCGTGACCGACTCTTTCGCGCGCCTCGACTCGATCGACCAGGCCGAGGCGATCGAGCGGGCACAGGCCGAGGTTGCCGCGGGGGACACGGTCGACGCCGCGGCAGACACCGTCGCTCCGGGGGACTCTGCGGCCGCGGCGGACACGGTCGGTGACGCAGTGGCCGCCCCCGTCGATCCGGCCGCGGTCGCCGTCGATTCGACGCAGACGCTCCCGGGATCTATCGTGCCCGGACGCATTCCGCCGACCACCCTCGATCCGCTCCAGGGTGCGGCCCCCGGGCCGACCGAGGACGGACGTCGGCTGTTGCCCGGGCGGCGCATCGTGCTGCAGCTCGATGCGCTTCTTCCCTTCGACGAGCTCTTCGAGGTGGAGGTGAGCGGTGCCGTGAACATCAACGGGCTCCCGGGTGGGGGTGGGACGATCGAGCTGGTTCGAGTGACACCGCCTCCCGACTCGGCCTCCGTCGGCGACTCTCTGGCGGTGCCCGACTCGGGCCTCGTCCCGGACACCGGGGTGGTCTCCGATACGAGGGTCGTTGCGGATACGGGCTTCGTAGCCGTGACGGGGGCTGCGCCGGTCACGGGGGTGCCGATCCGGACCTCGGGCACACGCTCCGTCTTCTCGCCCCCGCACGTGGCCCGACGCCGGAGGCGGTCGCGTGGCTGACCCTCGGAGCCGGATCCCGGGCGTCGACGTGCTCCTCGGCGCGGGGGAGAGCGAGGAGCTCGTGGACCGTTTCGGGCGGGCTCGAACGGTCACCGCCCTTCGGGGTGCGGTCGAGGAGGTGCGCCGTGCCGTGGCGGAAGATCCGAGTGGCTGGGAGGACCGGATCGACCGGGTGGGCGAATACGTGACCCGTGCCCGAGCCACCTTGGAGGCCGACGAGGTGCCGAGCCTACGTCACGTCATCAACGCGACCGGCGTCGTTCTGCACACGAACCTGGGTCGTGCACCCCTCGCGGCCGAGGCCGTCGAAGCGATGCGGCACGCAGCGGGCCGCTACACCAACCTCGAGTACGACGTCGAGCGCGGTCGTCGGGGCTCCCGCTACGTGCACTGCGTTTCGCTCCTGACCGAGCTCACGGGCGCGGAAGACGCCCTGGTCGTGAACAACGCGGCCGCCGCGTTGGTTCTGGCGCTCAATACGCTCGCCCTCCACCGCGGCGTGGCGGTCTCCAGGGGGGAGCTCGTGGAGATCGGAGGCGGCTTTCGCATCCCCGAGGTGATCGAGCGTGCGGGTGCTCGGCTGGTGGAGGTGGGGAGCACCAATCGGACGAGAGCGCGAGACTACGCCTCCGCCCTCACGCCGGACGTGGGCGCGATCCTCAAGGTGCACCGCTCGAACTTCCGCATCACCGGATTCACCGAGGAAGCCACCCTGGCCGAGCTGGCCGAGCTGGGGCGGGAGCACGCCGTCCCGGTGGTTCACGACCTCGGCTCGGGGCTGATGGTCGCCGCGTCCGACCTCGGCCTGCCGGACGAGCCCCGGCCTTCTGAGTCACTCGCCTCTGGCTCCGACATCGTCGTGGTTTCGGGAGACAAGCTGTTGGGGGGTACCCAGGCCGGGATCCTCCTCGGAGACGCGCAACTCGTCGAGCGGATGCGAAAGAACCCCCTTTGTCGCGCTCTTCGCGTGGACAAAGTCACGCTTGCGGGGCTCGAGGCCACGCTGCGCCTCTATCGGCGGCCCGAGGCGGCCGTCCGATCGGTACCGACCCTCTCGATGATCGCGACCCCACCGTCCCAGGTTGAGGAGCGAGCCCGCGCCCTGTGCGACAGGCTGCACCATGCCGTGCGAGACGACGAGACGATGCAGGTCGATTTCGCGGTCGTCCCGACGAAGGGGGCCGTAGGCGGGGGCACGTTCCCCGGGGTCGAGCTCCCGTCGTGGGCCGTGGAGCTCCGTTGCTCGGCCGGGGCCGATGCCGTCGGGGACGCGTTGCGAGCGGGGAATCCCCCGGTCGTCGGCCGCATCGTCGACGACGCGCTCCGGCTCGACGTGCGGACGGTCTTCGTCGACCAGGAGGACGACCTGACTCGCAGGGTCGGGGAGGCACTGCGATCCGTGAGCGCCGGATCGGATTGACGCAGGGTGGCCGATGCGCCGCCAAAGCCGGCGAGTCGACGGCGCTCCTCGTTGACCCGATTTTTTCGGCCCGGTAGCTTAGGAATCGACGGCCGAATCGAGGGATGAACCCGGTCGTCCACAAGGGTGTACGTTTCAGAGCGCCGGCGAATGCTGCACGACTGCCGGCGGGCTCAGATGGCGATTCAGGAGGGTTTCTACGGCATGGTCACGATTACGAGCACCGCCACCGAGAAGGTCCAAGACTTCATTCACGAGCACGGGGTCGATACCGGCGGCCTTCGTGTGGCCGTGTTGCCCGGGGGCTGCTCCGGCTTTCAATATGGGCTCAACATCGAGGACGGCCCCGAAGCGGAGGACGAAGTCCTCGAGCTGAGTGGGATCAAGATCTTCGTCGATCCCTTCAGCGCGCAGTACCTCGACGGTGTCGAGATCGACTACGTGAGCTCGATGATGGGACAGGGCTTCACGTTCCGGAACCCGAACGCGGCCGGCGGATGCGGTTGCGGGAGCTCGTTCACGGTTTGACCGCCCATCGGCCTCGGGGCTGAAATGTGAAGATCCGAACCTTCAC
>JBDHDM010000077.1:0-13395 GCA_039591515.1 Gemmatimonadota bacterium
GTTCTGAGCAAGGCGATCAAGCAGCGCAGGGACGCCTCCGAGCAGATGCGCGATGCGGGTCGAGGCGAGCTTGCCGATAAAGAGGACGCCCAGGCGGCCGTGCTTCGCGACTACCTGCCGGAGGCGATAGGTGAGGACGAGGTTCGAGCGATCGTGCGGGAGATCATCGGCTCCGGCGCGGACCAGATGGGAGCGGTGATGGGCCAGCTCATGGGCCGTATCCAGGGGCGGTTCGACGGGAAGGACGCGAACCGGATCGTTCGGGAGGAGCTCGCGGGGTGATCGCACGACCATGAACGATCACGCGCTCGAGGTGCTCGAGTTCGAGCGCGTCCTCGGCAGGGTGGCGCGCCGGGCCGCGAGCGAGGCTGGCCGGGCCCGGGTCCTGGGCCTGAGACCCCGGGTCGATCCTTCCGGAGTTGCTCGCGAGCTGGCGCGGGTCGCGGCCACGATGCGCTTCGTGGAGGACGCACCCTCGTGGGCTCCTGGGCCCATCCCGGACGTTCAGGAGGAGCTCGCGGCCCTCGACGTGGACGGCGCAGTCCTCGATCCGATTGGACTCCATCGGCTGGGTGTGGTGCTCTCGTCGTCTCGCCTCCTCGCACGGGAGCTCGAGTCGCGTGCGGAGCCCTACCCCGAGCTCGGGACCGTGTCCGATCGACTCGTCGACCTGCCCTCGCTGGTGGGGGCGATCCAGCGATGCGTCGACGAGGAGGGTCACGTTCTCGCCTCCGCCTCCGGCGACCTCAAGCGGATTCGTGACCGCCTCCGGGGTGCCCACGGCAAGGTCGTGCGCCTGCTCGAGAAGTACCTCGGCACGTTGCCCGAGCGCTTCGTGGTCTCCGACGCCTCGGTGACGCTACGCGATGGCCGGTACGTGATTCCCGTCCGCCGCGAGGGGAGAGGCGAGGTCGGCGGCATCGTCCACGACGAGTCGCAGACGGGGGCGACGCTCTTCATCGAGCCACCGGTGGCGATCGAGGCCACGAATCGCCTACGTGACCTGGAGCGGGAAGAAGCCCGAGAGATCCGCCGGGTCCTCGGCGAGATGACCGCTCGACTGGCCCCGGAGCGAGCGGTCATCGAGGGTGCGTTCGAGGCGCTGGTGGACTTCGACGCACTGCATGCCCGGGCGCGCTCCGCTCTCGTGTGGGAGGCTGCGCCGCCCGTCATTCTCTCCGGCCCCGGGGAGGGCATCGATCTACGAGACGCGCGCCACCCCCTGCTCGTGGAGGCCGACGCGACGGAGGTCGTCCCCTTCGATCTCGTCCTCGATCCCGGCGAGCGTTGCCTCGTGGTATCCGGCCCCAATACGGGTGGCAAGAGCGTCTTCCTCAAGGCCACCGGACTCATCGCGGCGCTGGCTCAGAGCGGGTTCGTCCCGCCCGTGGGGGCCGGCAGCCGCCTCCCCGTGTTCACGAGCTTCTACGCCGACATCGGCGACGAACAGTCGATCGCACACAGCTTGTCGACCTTCTCAGCCCACCTCGCGAATCTCTCGGATCTCGTTTCCAAGGCCGACGACGGCTCTCTCGTCCTGATCGACGAGATGGGAACGGGTACCGATCCTGCCGAGGGAGCGGCGCTGTCCCGTGCCATTCTCGAAGAGCTGGTGGCACGGGGCGCGACGACCCTCGTGTCGTCACACCTGGGGGAACTCAAGCAGCTCGACACGCCCGAAAGTGGCATCGTCAACGCGTCGATGCAGTTCGACAGCGATCGGATGGTGCCGACGTACCGCCTGATCAAAGGAAGGCCGGGCCGAAGCTACGGGCTCGCCATCGCCCGACGCCTCGGGCTCCCGGGCGATGTGCTCGACCGTGCCGAAGCGCACCTCGACGACGGGACCGTCCAGATGGAGGAGCTCCTCGCTCGCCTCGAGCACGGCGAACGGGAGGTCGCGCGTCTCATCGACGAGCTTGGCCGGGAGCGTGCGAGGACGCAGAGCCTCCACTCCGATGTCGAACGACGGGCGTCCACCCTGCGCGAGGCCGAGCGTACGGCAGAGGACCGTGCCCGTTCCGACGCTCGCAAGCTGCTCCTGGAGGCGCGGGCGGACGTGGAGGAGGCGATCCGCGCCATGCGCACGGCTGTTGCCGAGGGCGAATCGCTCGACGCGGCGGCGCGGACGGCCCGGCAGAAGGTGGAACAGGCCGCTCGGCGGCATCGGGAGGCTGTCGAAACGAGGGAGCCCCGTGAGGGAGCGGCGATGCCGACGGCGGGGGAAGGGGACTCCGTGAGGATTCGGTCGACCGGCGCGAAGGGGCGCATCGCCGAGCTGCGTGACGGGAGGGGCGTCGTCGAGGTCGGGGCCTTGCGTTTCGAGGTTCGGCTCGACGAGCTGGAGGTGATCGACGCACCCCGACGGAGTCCGCGGGACCGCGGTGGCTGGACGGGACCTGAGAAGAACGAGGTTCGAACCGAGGTGGACCTCCGGGGTCTTCGGGTGGACGAGATGGAACACGAGCTCACGCGTGCGCTCGATCACGCGGTCTTCGAGGATCTGCCTGAGCTGAGGATCATCCACGGCAAGGGCACCGGTGCCCTGCGAAAGCGGGTCGCCGAGATTCTCTCGGGGGACCAACGGGTCCGGGGTTTCCGGATGGGCGGCGTCGGTGAGGGAGGTGCGGGCGTGACGGTCGCCGATCTCGGAGGTGGAAGGTGATCCCCGACGAGATCATCGACGAGGTCCGCGCCCGGGCCGACATCGTCGACATCATCGGGGAGGCGGTCCCGCTCAAGAAGTCGGGTCGCGAGTACAAGGCCAACTGCCCGTTCCACGAGGAGCGGACGCCCAGCTTCTACGTCGTTCCGGGGAAGGGATTCTACAAGTGCTTCGGATGCGGCAAGTCGGGCGACGTCTTCAATTTCGTCATGGAGCGGATGGGGATGGATTTCGTCGAGGCGGTCAAGTTCGTGGCGGCGCGGTCCGGCGTTGAAGTCGTCGAGCGTCATCGGGGCCGGCCGGAGGACGACCCGCACCGGCCCCTGTACGAGATCAGCGCTTTCGCTCAATCGTGGTTCCGGTCGCAGCTGCTGGATGACACGGTCGGAGTGCAGGCGCGCGCGTATCTGGAGGGCCGCGGAATCGGGGCCGAGGTCGCCGAGCGCTTCGGCCTCGGCTTCGCGCCGGACGAGTGGCGCGCATTCCGCGAGGCGGCGCTCAAGCACGGATTCGACGAAGACCTCATGCTCGAGCTCGGCCTGCTGAAACGGAGCGAGCGAAGTCGGGAGCCGTACGACGGCTTTCGGGGTCGCATCATGTTCCCGATCGAGGCTCTCGGCGGAAAGGTGATCGCCTTCGGAGGCCGGATCCTCGGAGACGACGGTCCGAAGTACATCAACTCTCCGGAGACGCCCATCTTCCACAAAGGTGGGAGCCTGTACGGACTCTCATGGGCGAAGAATACGATCCGTCGAGAGGAGTCGGCCCTCATCGTCGAGGGCTACATGGACGTCGTGTCGCTCGCAGCGGCCGGATTCGAGACCGCTGTGGCCCCTCTGGGGACGGCGCTCACGCCGGAGCAGGCCACCCTCTTGTCGAAGTACTGTCAGCGGGTGCTCCTCCTGTTCGATTCGGATGCAGCGGGGCTGAAGGCGACCTTCAAGGCGGGGGACGTGCTCCTGGGCGCCGGGATGCACCCGGCCGTCGTGACGCTGCCCGACGGGGAAGACCCCGACACGCTCGTCCGATCGGCGGGGCCCGCGGCGCTGGCGGCTCTGCTCGACGACGCGATCGACGTACTGGACCGGAAGATCCAGATCTTGGAGGAAAAGCAGTACTTCGCATCGATCGAGCGGAAGCGCACCGCCGTCGATCGGCTGCTCCCGACCCTGCGTGCCGTGACCGACCCCGCGCTTCGCGACATCTACGTCACCAGGGTATCCGACGTCACCGGCGTGCGCACCGACACGCTCGAGTCGGAGATGGCCAAGGTGCGAGAATCCTCCTACGCCCCCTCGCGTGCCCGTGCGCCGGCGCCTGCACGGGCGAGTACGCCCAAGCTGGGTGCCGAGCGCCAACTGCTGAAGGTGATGGTCCGCGGGGCCGACTGGGTGGAGCGGGCTGCGGAGCTGGTCGCACCGCAGGACTTTGAAGATCCGTATCACCGGGCGATCTTCTTGGCGCTCCTACACGAGCCCGAGCTACGCGTGCCGCCCGGGTCCATGGATCCCGTGGCCGCGCAGAGGTTCGAGGAAATCCTCACTGATCAGGAGGACCTCGCGCACGGGATCGATGTCTTCACCAAGTCGGTGAACCGGATCCGCGGACTGGCGATCAAACGGCGCCTCGAGGAGGTGCAGCGGAGCATCGAGGAGACGACGGATGAAGCGAAGAAGTTCGAGCTCGCCGCGATGAAGTCGAAGATCGCGGCGGAGTTGAGGGAGTTGGACCCGACACACTGGGCATCCGCGAGGAGCCCGGCCCATCGAAACCCGAACGGACCGAGTCGATGACCCAGCAGCACCGCACGGCACTCAAGGAGCTCCAAAAGCTGGACGTCCAGATTCTGGACGCGCGCCAACGAATCCGGGATTTCGATCCGCTGTTCGAGGAGGTCGAAGAGCCCGCGCTGCAGTTGGAGAGCGAGCTCAACACGACGCGTAATCGGGTGAAGGAGATGAAGCTCGAGGAGCGCCGGGTCCAGCTCGCCACCACGGAACGCGAGGAGCGGTTGAAGAAGCTGGAGGAGCGGCTCGGCTCCGTCCGGAACCTCAGGGAGGAGGCCGCCGTGAGCGCCGAGCTCGACATGGTCCGACGGGCACTCCAGGGGGATGAGCAGGAGACCCTGTCGTTGATCGACCAGATCCGGAAGGCGGAGGGTCGCCTCGAGGAGCTGGAGACCTCCTTCGCGGAGGCGAGCGCCATGGTGGAGCCCAAGCGCGAGGAGCTCATCGCGTCGCGTGACGCGGCGCGGAGCGAGCTGGAGCGGCTCGAGAACGAACGGAGTGCGTTCGCCGGGGGCGTGGAGAAGGAAGAGCTGCGGGTGTACGAGGCGATCCGCGGCGGTGGACGGCGCGCCGCAGTGGCCGAGCTCACAGACGACGGAGCCTGCGGCAACTGCTTCTGGATCGTACCCCTGCAGCATCAGAACGAGGTGCGACATGGCCAACAGCTGATTCGCTGCGAAGGGTGTGGCGTCATCTTGGCTGCGCCGGAGCCCGAGACGGAGGCGTCCTTGGCGGCCAAGGCTGCGGAGGCCGAAACGGTCGCCGCCGCCGCGGCGGCGGACGACGGATCCGCGGCGACGCCGGAGGATGAGGCGAGCGCTGGGCCCGGGGAAGACCAGGCGTCCGAGGGAGGCGACGAGGAGGAGTGAGCCCTTCCGGGCCCTCCTCGACAGCGCTCCGTCCACCCGACCCGCGGTGGGCTCCACCTCGACCCCTGGAGCCGGACAGGGTGGAAGAGCTGATGACCCAGCTCCGGCTGCCTCGGGCCGTGTGCTCGGTGTTGGCGGCGAGGGGGCTCGGCGAGACTGAAGACGCGAAGCGGTTCCTTCGTCCGCGACTCGAGCACCTCCACGACCCGGAACAATTCGCGGACGGCCCGCGGGCGGCTGATCGGATCGTGCAGGCCCTGCGGGACGGGGAGACGATCCTCGTGCACGGGGACTACGACGTCGACGGGATCTGCGCCACGACCATCCTGACGCGATGGCTGCGGCGCCTCGGGGGCAAGGTGACGCCGTTCGTGCCGCATCGACTGCGCGATGGTTACGACTTCACCTCGTCCGGGCTCGACGCCGCTCGCCAGGCTGGGGCCACGCTGGTCGTCACCGTCGACTGCGGATCCGTCGCGCACGAAGCCGTCCGTGACGCGCGGTCCGGCGGAATCGACGTAATCGTGACGGATCACCACACGGTCGCCGAGAGCCTGCCTGACGCCTACGCGGTGGTCAACCCGAAGCGTCCCGACTGCCTCTACCCGGACAAGGAGCTGGCAGGGTCCGGAATCGCGTGGAAGTTGGCGCAGCTGGTCGGGAGCCGCGTCGCGTCCGAGCCCGAGGCGCTGAACTCCCTGCTGGATCTGGTCGCGCTCGCGACGATCGCGGACCTGGTCCCGTTGACGGGCGAGAACCGGGTGCTGGCCCACTACGGTCTCAAACGGCTGGCGAGCGCTCCGGGCGTCGGGCTCCACGCTCTCCTGAGGGTGGCAGACTTCGATCCCGGCGATGTGACGGCCGGACGCGTCGGGTACCAAATCGCGCCCCGCATCAACGCGGCGGGCCGGATCGGGGAGGCCGGCGACGCCCTCCAGCTGCTGCTCACCGACGACGAAGCTCAGGCGCGCGACCTCGCGCGTCGGCTCGACGACCTGAACCGCGAGCGGCGCGACGAGGACGCCAGAACCGTGGACGAGGCGCTCGCCCAGCTGGCGGACTCGTTCGACCCGATGGAGCACTTCGGTCTCGTCATCGCGGGAGAGGGGTGGCACCCGGGGGTCATCGGGATCGTTGCTTCGCGAGTGGCCGAGCGTGTCCATCGACCGGTCGTGATGTTGGCGCTCGACGGCGATCGGGCGAGAGGCAGTGCCCGCTCGATTCCCGGCTTCCACCTGTACGACGCCCTGTCCGCCTGCTCGGGCCACCTCGAGCGCTTCGGCGGGCACAAACAGGCGGCGGGCATGGACTTGCGGGCCTCCGAGATCCCCGCGTTCCGCGATGCCTTCAACGACGAGTCCCGGACCCGGCTCACGCAGGATCTCTTGCGGCCCGTTCTCCGTCCGGACATCGACGTCTCGATGGAGGAGGCGGATCTCCAACTTGCGCATTGGCTCGGGTACCTCGGACCTCACGGGATGGGGAACCCCGGCCCGCTTCTCCGGGCGCGTGCCGTTGGCGTCGAGGAGCCCAAGATCGTGGGCTCGGGTCACCTCAAGGCGCGACTGCGCCAGGGGCGTCAGGCGCTCGACGCGATCGGATTCGGCCTCGGAGAGCGCTTCTCTCCCGCCACGGTCCGGTCTGGAAGCTGGGACGCCCTCTTCCGACTCGAGAAGAACAGCTGGAAGGGGCGGGAGCGGCCCCAGGCCCGGCTCGTGGACCTACGCCCGTCCGGGGCCGACGAGGACTCGTGAGGATCATCGCCGGTCGCTGGAAGGGCCACGGACTGAAGGCTCTGCGGGGCCGGAGCGTGCGGCCCACCACGGACCGTGTTCGCGAGGCCTGGATGTCCGCCCTCGGGGGCGACGTGACGGGTGCCAGCGTGCTCGACCTGTTCGCTGGGTCCGGGGCCCTGGGGCTCGAGGCCTTGAGCCGGGGGGCGGACCGCGTCGTGTTCGTGGAGCGCAGCCGCGGGGCGCTGCGTGTGCTCCGCGCGAACATCGACCGGCTCCATGCGGGGGACCAGGCGCGCGTGGTCGCCGAAGACGTCTTCCGCTTTCTCAGGCGGGTGGACGATCCGTACGACATCGCGCTTGCCGACCCCCCGTACGGGTCCGGATACGCATCGCGTCTGGTCGAGCACTTCCGCGAGGAACCGTTTGCGCGGGAACTCTGGTTGGAGCATCCTGTCCGCGAGGAGCTATCCCTGCCATCGAGCGCGAAGACGAGACGCTACGGCGACACCGCGCTCTCACGCATTCAGGCCGAAGAATGAGGAGATCCGAACGCGTCGTCGCCCTCTACCCGGGCTCGTTCGACCCGATCACGAGGGGGCACGAGGACATCGTGCGGCGCGGTCTGCGCGTCGCGGACCGCATCATCGTCGCGGTCGCCGCCAGGAGCACCCACATGAAGAAGGGACTCTTCTCGGTCGACGAGCGCGTGGCGCTGATTCGTGAAGTGTTCGTTGACGAAGAGCGAATCGTGCCCATGGCGTTCCAAGGCCTGCTCGTGGACTTCGCCCGAGAGCACGGCGCCACCCTCATCGTCCGGGGGCTGCGGGCCGTTTCCGACTTCGAATACGAGCTCCAGATGGCGCAGATGAACCAGGAGCTCTGGCCGGACGCGGAGACGATCTTCCTCGTGCCCGAGGTCCGGAACTCGTTCGTGTCGTCGTCCCTCGTGCGCGAGGTCGCGTCCCTGGGGGGAGACGTGTCGAGCTTCGTGTCGACTCCCGTCCTCTCCGCACTGCGGAACAAGCTGGGCGGATGACGGTGGGGGCGTCCGGGGCGTCCGAAGACTTCCTTGCGACGCTCCACGCCCGGGCAGCGGCACGTCCGAGGCGTTTGGTCTTCCCCGAGGGCGAAGAGCCCCGCGTACACGCGGCGGTCCGTGCACTCGTCGACGAGGCTCTCCTGAAGCCCATTCTCGTTGGTCACGCGGCTGTGGTGCGGGACGGACTACGGACCAGTGGCACCGACCCCGATCAGGTCGAGGTCATCGACCCGACGGATTCGGTGGTCGTCGAGCGGACGCACGCCTGGCTGCGGGAGCGTCGCACGGGGCGTCGTGACGGGTCGGAGCAACTCGACGCCTGGGCGCGTGACCCGCTCATGCAGGGCGGAGCGCTCGTAGGGACCGGGCAGGCGGACGGGGCCGTGGCGGGGTGCGCACGTACGACGGCCGATGTGGTGAGGGCGGCCCTCGTGTGTGTCGGGCTCGATGAGGGGATGCACACCCTGAGCTCGTCGTTCTACATGGTCTTCCCTTCCGACCATCGGACCGGGCCCTCCGTGCTCAGCTTCACCGATGCCGGTGTCGTGCCGAGCCCGGACGCGACGCAGCTCGCCGAGATCGCCGTGGGAGCGGCGAAGGCGAGGGCTCGTATCGTCGGCGATCGGCCGGCGGTCGCCTTCCTCTCTTACTCGACGCACGGCTCCGCCGGCGGGGAAGCGGTGCAGAAGGTGCGGGAGGCCCTCGGGGCGTTTCGCCGGCAGATGCCCGACGTGCCCGCCGACGGTGAGCTCCAGGGCGACGCCGCGCTCGTACCCTCGGTGGCGGAGCGAAAGGCGCCGGGCTCGCCCGTCGGTGGTCGGGCCAACGTCCTCGTCTTTCCCGACCTCGGCTCGGCCAACCTGTCGTACAAGCTGGTCCAGCACCTGGGAGGGGCGACCGCGCTCGGACCCATTTTGCAGGGACTCCGGCGCCCATACAACGATCTGTCGCGGGGGGCGGACGCGAATGACATCGTATCGGTGGCATGCATCACTTCGCTCATGGCGGAGTGACGTGATGGCCCCCATCTTGCTTGCCCTGCGATTTGTATCGTTTTTACTATTGTGCGCGTCCAACGGGCCATCGGCTCTACCGCGACCCGTGAGATCCGACCCCGTCCCCGTCACGCCAGGAGCGTCGATTCCATGAGCTTTGAGGTGTCGAAGAGCGGCGATGTCACGCTCATCGAAGTCGAAGGCCAGCTGATCGTCGGCAACCGCCAGGAGCTCAAGCAACAGGTTTTGGACCAACTGGAGGACGGCGATCAGAAGTTCGTCATCGACTTCGCAAACACCGGCTACATCGACTCGTCTGGCCTGGGCGTCCTCGTCAGTCTCTCGAAGAAGATCCGTGAGCAGGGAGGAGAGCTCCGCTTGTCCAGTCTCAACGACGATCTTCGTACCCTGTTCGAGCTCACGAAGCTCGATACCCTGTTCCGGATCACGGACAACAAGGAACAGGCTCTCGAGGGCTTTTGAGGGCGGCGGCGTTGGACGGCGGCATGGGTAGCGGATTGGTCCTCGAGCTACCGACGGACATCCGATCGATCGACAAAGCGGTCGACTACGTGATGAGCCGTTGTTCCGTGTGCGCCGTTCAAGCACGCCGCCTCCACCTCAACTTCCGGGTCGGGCTGACGGAGGCGCTCTCCAACGCCATGCTGTACGGCAACGCCCACGACCCGTCCCAGAAGGTCGTCGTCCAGGTCACCATGGAGCGCGGCCGGCTGAAGGCGACCGTGCGCGATCACGGGAACGGATTCGACCCTGGATCAGTTCCGGATCCGACGAGGCCCGAGAACATCAGTCGCTCCTGCGGCCGCGGTCTCTTCCTCATGCGCCAGCTCCTCGACGAGGTGTGGTACAACGAGCAGGGGAATGAGGTGACGCTCGTGCTGCGGCTCGACGCGGTCGGCCCCTTCGAGGGCGGCGCCGAGGCTTGAGCGCGACGGACCGGCTCGTCCTCGAGGCGCTGCCGGAACCGGTTCTTGATACCCTCGTTCACTTCGAGGAAGCGTTCGGGGCAGTCCTGAGGATCATCGTCCCCGCGAATGAGCCAGGCGCCGCCGACGAGGTGCTCTATCAGACGGAAGGCCGCGCGTTCCCGGCCGACGCAGAGCCGGTCCCGAGCGCGATCGTGCCGCATCTCGGGCCCGAGCTCCGACTCGAGGTCCTCCACTCCGAGGGCGCGTCTCCGGCGGCGGTATCCGCCGCGCTGACGCCCGCCCTCGCGCAGGCCTTCGAGGCGACCCGTGAGATCCAGTTCTTCACCTACGAGCTGTCCGAGCGGTTCGAGGAGATCAACCTCCTCTATTCGATCAGCGAGACGCTAGGCTCCACGCTGGACATGGACAGTGGTGCGGCGACGATCCTCGCCGAGGTGCGTGACGTCATGGGCGCCAAGCGCGGCTCGCTCTGGGTACAAGAACCGAAGACGGGCGCGCTCCACATCGCTGCGGAGGTCGGCGACGACGGTCGGACGGGACCGCTCTCTCCCGACGACCCCGACACCATCACGTCGATGGTCTTTCGTGAGGGTCGCTCGATCATCGCGTCTCGACAGCCGAGCTCGGCCGAACGTGCGGCCGGCGCCCAGGGAGACTCCTTCCTATCCGTACCGATCCGATACTCGCCTGGGTCCGGTGGATCGCGGACGGTGGGCGTGATCAACCTGATCGGACGTCTCGACGGGGGGAAGTTCTCGTCGGCCAATCAGAAGCTCTTGGCCGCGATCGCCTCGCAGATTGGCGCAGCGATCGAGAACCACCGGCTGGTCCAGGAGAGCCTCTCGAAGGAGCGGATGGCCAAAGAGATGGAGTTGGCGCACGACCTCCAGATGAAGCTCTTGCCCGACCCCCGTCGCTTCGTGGCGGCCGACGCGGCGGGCCGAGTGGAGCCGACGGAGCTGGTCGGAGGCGACTTCTATCAGCTGTTCGAGCTTCCGGGCGAGCGTGTGGGGGTGATGCTGGGAGACGTCTCGCTGCACGGCTTTCCTTCCGCACTCATCATGACGCTCACCATGAGCGCGGCGGGCATCTACGCGAGGGAGGCGGAATCCCCTGCGGCGGTCCTGCGCAAGCTCGACGATGCCCTCGCCGAGGAGCTCGCGAGCACCGAGATGTTCCTGAGCGTCTTCTACGGCGTCCTCGATCCCGTGGCGGGTGTCCTCACCTACGCGAATGCGGGTCACCCGCACGCCTTCGTCGTGAGGCATGACGGAGATGTCGACCGCCTCCCCGCGACCGACCCTCCCGTCGGTTTCGCCGGGGCGGATTCGTACGGCGAGGAGGCCGTGGCCTGGCACCGTGGCTCCGACTGCCTGCTGCTCTTCACCGATGGCCTCTCGGACACACTGCCCACGGTCGCGCTCAAGAACGGGGAGGCGCGGATCCTCGAGGCGGCGATCCAGAACCGTTTCCGCTCGCCGCCCGAGATCGTCGACGCACTCTTCGGGCTCTCGACCGACGCGAGTCGCTCTGGACTGGCCGACGACCGGACGGCGCTGGTCGTTCGATGCTGACGAGGTGACGGCGGACGGCCCCTTCCGACCGGCAAAAAGATCGCTCGGGCAGAACTTCCTGGTCGACGCGAACCTGCAGCACAAGATCGTAGCCGCGCTCGGGGCCGGGCCGGAAGACGAGGTGCTGGAGGTGGGCCCGGGGCGGGGGGCGCTCACGAGGCACCTCGTCGGCACGGTGGGCAGGCTCGTTCTCGTCGAGCTGGACGACGACCTGGCTGCCTCCCTCCGGGAGCGTTACGGCGCGCGTGACGACGTCGAGGTCGTGCACGGAGACGTGCTGCGTGTACCCCTGCACAATCACCTACTGCACCCCGATCGGGCGCTGATGGTGGGCAACATCCCGTACAACATCACTTCGCCCGTGATCTTCAAGCTCCTCCGGCGCCCACGGCCGCTGCGGATCGTCCTGATGGTGCAGGAAGAGGTAGCGGACCGCGTTACGGCCCCGGTCGGGACCAAGAGTTACGGAGCGTTGTCCGTCGGCGTACGCACCGTCGCGGATGCCGACAAGCTGTTCCGCGTCGGACGCGGGGCCTTCCGACCGGTCCCCGGGGTAGACTCCGCCGTGGTCCGGATCACCCCGAGGCATCCCGAGACGGTCACGGCCGAGGAAGAGGTCCGGGTCCGCGTGCTCGTACGCGCAGCGTTTCAATGGCGTAGAAAACAGCTCAGGAAGATCCTGCGGGAGCACCCCGACCTGGGCATCGACGACCGCATCGTCGACGAGGTGCTGCGGGCTCGGGAGCTGGATCCCAGCGTGCGGCCGGAGCGGCTCACGCCCGAGGACTTCGTCCGGCTGGCCGCCGCGTTGCCCTAGGTCTCTGGCGGCTCTACATTTGTGACACTTTTCACAAACGTCAGACCCCGCATAATCATTGGCTTTTTGGTGTATCAGTGACCAAGAAGATCTCCGCTAGCACCGTTCGCCGACTTTCGCATTATCTTCGGTCTCTGGAAGGCTTCGAGGAGCCGGGGGGAACCGTGTCGAGCGAAGAGCTGGCGGCGCGCGGCCAGACGACGGCCGCGCAGGTGCGTAAGGACCTCTCGCACTTCGGCTCGTTCGGCAAGCGCGGCCTCGGATACCAGGTCGACGAGCTGCGCTCACGCTTGAGGCGGATTCTCGGAATCGACCGCACGTGGCGCGTCGCACTGGTGGGGGCCGGACGGATCGGCCTGGCGCTTTTCGAGTACCCGGCTTTCCGGGCCCGGGGATTCGAATGCGTGGCGATCTTCGATTCGGACCCGGACAAGATCGGCACCGAGCTCGGCGGACTCGTCGTTCGTGACCCCACCGAGCTCGAGGACGCCGCGGGAGAGCTCGGCATCGAGCTGGTGATCTTGGCGGTGCCGGCCGAAGCCGCCCAGGAGATGGCCAGTCGCGCGGTGGACGCAGGCGTGAGGGGCATCCTGAACTTCGCTCCGATCCGATTGAACGTCCCGCCCCGCATCTCCGTCGAAGACGTGAACCTGGTCATGGAGCTCGAGGCGCTCTCCTTCGCGCTCTCCCAGGAGCAGCGGGAGGGGTGAAGGGAGGGGGCGATGCCTCACTCGTCCGCTCTGCGGCGGACGTCCTCTCGGAGGGCCCCGTACACACGCTCGACCTCGCCCGATCGGTTCTCGGCCTGACGGGTCACCCGGGAGCGGCGTCCGCGGCCGTATTCCAGCTCCTCGGCTCCGACCCTCGGTTTCGCGTGGACCGATCGGGGGTCTGGACGCTCGATCCCGACGTGGTGCCGTTGGGTGCTCCGCTCGACCAGGTCCCGTTCGCGGTTGTGGACGT
>JBDHDM010000078.1:0-19334 GCA_039591515.1 Gemmatimonadota bacterium
GGCCCCCGACGAAGCGCCGCTCGAGCTGGACGCGTTGGCGCCGGACGAGCCGGTTCTGGACCTCGGGGCCCTGGCCCCCGACGAAGCGCCGCTCGACTTGGACGCGTTGGCGCCGGACGAACCGGTGCTGGACCTCGCGGCACTGGCGCCCGACGAAGCGCCGCTCGATCTGGCCGCGTTGGCGCCGGACGAGCCGGTGCTGGACCTCGCGGCACTGGCGCCCGACGAGCAGCCGGGCGACGTCATCCCGCCGATCGCCGATGAGCTGATCGTCGATCTCGAGGCGCTGGCGCCCGAGGAGGCAGGAGCCCCCGGAGCGGTCATGGAGCAGGGCCAGTTGGCTCCGGACGAACTCGCTCTGGATCTTGCTGCGCTCGCGCCCGACGAACCGGTCACGGACCTCGCGGCGCCGACCCCCGAAGAGCAGCCGCTCGACGTCGCACCGCCGATAGCCGACGAGCTGGTCGTCGATCTGGACGCGCTGGCCCCCGAGGAGGCAGGAGCCTCCGGAGCCGTCATGGGGCTGGGGCAGTTGGCTCCGGACGAACCCGCTCTGGACCTCGCTGACCTCGCGCCCGACGAGCCGGTCGCGGACCTCGCGGCAACGACCCCCGCGGAGCAGCCGGTCGACGTTGAACCGGCGATCGCCGACGAGCGCGTCGTGGATCTCGACGGGCTGGTGCCCGAGGAGGCAGGAGTGGAGGGGGTCGGGGCGGAGCTCGAGCCTTCCTTCGATCTCGCCGCCTTCGCGTCCGAGGAGGACAAGGGCGAGGAGGAGCGGGAGCCGGTCTACACGCGTACGCTGGCCGAGCTCTACCTGCGTCAGGGTGTCCTCGACCAAGCCCTCGAGGTCTACCGCCACCTTCTCGAGGCGAGCCCGGACGATGCCGTCCTCCGCGAGCGGGTCGCGGCGCTCGAGGCGGGCGAGGCCATCCCCGCGCCGACCCGACCGGACGACGAGGAGATCGAGGTCCTCGCGCGCGATCTGGCGGAGAGTGGGGCCGAGGGGCACGAGGTCGAGTCGCCGTTCGCATGGGCCGACGAAGTCGAAGCCGGAGTGGTCACCGAGGAGCCGGTCGAGGGTGAGCGCATTTCGGCCTACTTCGATCGCCTTCTCGAGTGGGATTCGCGGGAGCTGTCATGAGGATCGCCGTCATCCACGGGCCGAACTTGAGGCTGCTGGGCCGCCGGGAGCCCGAGGTGTACGGGACGGAAACGCTCGAGGACGTGGACCGACAGCTGACGGTGCTGGGCGACGAGCTGGGCGTCGACGTGGAGACCTTCCAATCGAATCACGAGGGAGCCCTACTGGACTACATCGACGAAGCCTCGAGCCGGGTGGGGGGCTTTCTCGTCAATCCGGGCGCCTACACGCACACCTCCGTAGCGCTTCGCGACGCGTTGCTTGGTGTCGACCGCCCGTTCGTGGAGGTGCATCTGTCCAATACGGCTGCGCGCGAGCGTTTCCGTCGGCACTCCTATCTGGCGCCGGTCGCCGCCGGCGTGGTTTATGGCTTCGGTGTGCAGAGCTATCTTCTTGGGCTTCGGGGGCTGGTCGCGCGCATTCGCCGATAGCTCCGCGCATCCGATCCTCTCACGAGTGCCACATGGCGAGTACGGCGGACTTCCGAAACGGAATGGTGATCGAGATCGACGGCGATCTATGGGCGATCACCTACTTTCAGCACGTGAAGCCGGGCAAGGGCGGCGCGTTCGTGCGCACGAAGCTCAAGAACGTTCTCACGGGTGCCGTCGTCGACAAGACGTACCGTGCCGGCGAGAAGGTGAACGACGTTCGGCTCGAGCGGCGTCCCGTCGCCTACAGCTACACGGACGGCGACCTCTACTATTTCATGGATGCCAACACCTACGACATGATTCCGATCGCCGGTGACCTGCTCGGAGAGGAGCAGCTCAAGTTCCTGAAGGAGAACATGGAATGTGAGGGCTTGGTCCACGGCGAGAGCGTCATCAGCGTCGAGCTGCCACAGTTCGTGGAGCTGGAGGTGACCCAGACGGATCCGGGCTTCAAGGGCGATACCGCACAAGGGGCGACCAAGCCCGCGAAGCTCGAGACCGGAGCCGTGATCAACGTCCCGCTCTTCGTGGAGGAAGGGGACGTCGTCAAGATCGACCGTCGCGAAGAGAAATACCTGTCCCGGGTGAACCTATGATCGATCTCGACTATCTCGAACGGCTCATCCGGGTGCTGGACGATAGCGGCATCGACTCGGTCGAAATCGAGCGTGGCGGAACGAAGCTACGGCTGTCGAAGACACCGCCGCCGGTCGGGTCGGCCGTGGCCCTGACTGCCCCTGCTCCGATGCTCTCGCCGGCCGCCGCGGCTTCGCCGGAGGCGCCACCTGCGGCTCCGACCGCCGAGGGCACGGCGGCCTCGGGTCAGGAGGCACCGGCGTCCGCGTCGAGCCATCTCGTGGAGATCACGTCACCGATGGTGGGGACCTTCTATCGGGCTCCCGCCCCGGATGCGCCCGCGTACGTGGACGTGGGAAGTCGGATCGGGGAGGGTGATACCCTGTGCATCATCGAAGCGATGAAGCTCATGAACGAGCTCGACAGCGAGCTCAGCGGCACGATCGCCGAGGTTTGCATCGACAACGCGCAACCGGTCGAATTCGGGCAGGTCCTCTTCCGGGTCGACCCGACCTGACCGTCGCCTCGAGATCGACGGGCCCTTCGGAGACCTGAGGATGGATCGAAGATTGAGCGGCGAGACGGGCTCCGTTCGACCCAGGAGATAAACATTTGTTCAAGAAGGTCCTGATCGCGAACCGGGGTGAGATCGCGCTCCGCATCGTCCGCGCGTGCCACGAGCTGGGTGTTCAAACCGTGGCAGTCTACTCCGAGGCGGATCGCGAGTCTCTGCACGTGAGATTCGCCGACGAGGACGTGTGCATCGGGCGCGCGCCCGCTGCCGACAGCTACCTGAACATCCCGCGGATCATTGCCGCGGCGGAGGTCACCGGGGCCGAAGCTGTACACCCCGGGTACGGATTCCTGGCGGAGAACGCTGAGTTCAGCGAGATCTGCGCGCGCTCGGACCTGACGTTCATCGGCCCGACGCCGGCGCAGATTCGGGCGATGGGCGACAAAGCCACGGCTCGGGCGACGATGATGACCGTCGGCGTGCCCACGGTGCCGGGATCCGAGGGTATCGTCGACACTGTCGACGACGCGATTCCGATCGCCGAAGAGATCGGCTTCCCGATCATGATCAAGGCGTCGGCGGGTGGAGGTGGCAAAGGGATGCGCGTCGCCATCGACGCCGAGTCGTTCCCCAAGCTCTTTCGGGAAGCCCAGAACGAGGGGCGAGCCGCGTTCGGAAACGAGGCCGTCTACCTCGAGCGTTGTATTCTCAAGCCGCGACACGTCGAGATTCAGGTCTTCGGGGACGCGCACGGGCGTGTGATGCACCTGGGCGAAAGGGACTGCTCCATCCAGCGGCGCCACCAGAAGCTCGTCGAGGAGGCGCCGTCACCCGGTCTGACCCCCGAGCTTCGCGAAGCGATGGGTGAGGCGGCGGTGCGCGCTGCTGCGGCCATCGAGTACGTCGGCGCCGGGACCGTGGAGTTCCTGCTCGACGAGGATGGCTCGTTCTACTTCATGGAGATGAACACCCGAATCCAGGTCGAGCACCCGGTCACCGAGGTGACGACGGGCTACGACCTGCTCAAGGAGCAGATCCGGGTGGCCGCCGGGGAGCCGCTCTCGGTGCCCGACGGGGTCGAGCATCAGCGGCACGCGATCGAGTTCCGCATCAACGCCGAGGACCCCGAACGTGGATTCGCTCCGTGCCCCGGGGTGATCACGACGTTCCACCCACCCGGTGGCCCCGGCGTCCGACTCGACACGCACATCTACACGGGCTATCTGGTGCCTCCCCACTACGACTCCCTCCTGGCCAAGCTCATCGTGAGCGGAAACACGCGGGAAGAGGCGATCGTTCGGGCCCGGCATTCCCTCGACCATTTCATCATCGAGGGAATATCCACCACGATCCCGTTTCTTCGACGCATCGTGGACGACGACGCGTTCGTCCGCGGCGACATCGATACGGGCTTCGTCGCACGGATGATGGAGGAGGGCGAAGCGAGTTGATGCGCCTTGAGACGTACTTCACCGTGCGGGAGGTCGACCCCTCCCACATCGACAATGCGACGGTGGTCGTGATCGACGTGGTCCGGGCGACGACCACGATCCTCGAGGCGTTGGCCAGCGGCGCGCGGACGATCTTCCCCACCGAGTCGACCGAGGAGGCGGTGAAGCTGGCCGCTTCGTTGGGGCGCGAGGATACGATTCTCTGCGGCGAGCGGAGGGGTGCCAAGATCGACGGTTTCGACCTCGGCAACTCACCGCGTGAGTACCTGCCTCACGTCGTCGAAGGGAAGAAGCTCGTCATGAGCACGACGAACGGCACGCGGGCCCTGCGCGCGGCGCAGGAAGGGGGTCGGGTGGTGCTGTGCGCATTCACGAACCTCGCTGCCGTGGCGCGGCATGTATCCGAGGACGATCACGTGGTCATCCTCTGCGCCGGGCAGGAAGATCGGTTCTCGCTGGACGACGCGCTGTGCGCGGGACACCTCATCCTGCGGCTTCTCGAACGGCTCGGCGAGGAGCCGGAGCTGGACGATGCCTCGCGGGCGGCGGGCGCGCTCGCTTCGGTCCGTAAGCCCTCCGAAGGGCTTCTCAGGCTCACGGCCGCCGGGATCTCGGTGATCGAGATCGGGCTCGGCGACGACCTGCAGCTCTGCAGCGAAGTCGACCGCCACGACATCGTGGCGGAGATGAGCGATCAGGCGATTACCCGGACAGAGGCATAGGCGAGGGCGTGGCTCGAAGCAGGAAGAAGAAGCCGCCCCCGGGCCGGAAGGCCAAGCGGAGGAAGCCGAAGAACGAGTCGCGCATGCTCGACGACGAGCAGCGCAACGAGATATCGATCGGGCCGCAGCCTGGTTCCCGTCGGGAAACATGATGGGAGTCGTCGGCGGCGTCGTGCACGGACTGCTCTATGCTTTCGTCGGCCTGTCGTCGGTCTTCGTGCCGATCCTCGTCGGGGCGTACGGGCTGCGCGTAGGTGGATGGCTCAACCGGGTCGCGTCGATGCGGGTGGTCCTGCTGTGTGCCGGGTTGCTTCTCATCCTCCCCAACGCCGTGTGGATCGCCTCGGGCTCCGCTGTGGGGGCCGGATGGCTCGGCCACACGCTGGGCGCTCCGCTCACGAGCCTCCTGGGCACGATCGGCGCCCTGATCATCGACGGCGTGCTGGTCGTGGCGCTCAGTGTGGCCACGTTGAGGTGGAATCCGCTGCGCACCGTGGGCCGCGGCGTGCGCGCCGGAACCGACGTCGCCGGGCGTACCGCCCGGGCGATCGCCGGGCGGGGAAAGGAGCTGGCCGGTGCGGGGGCACAAGCGCTGGCATCCCGTGACGTGCCCGCACCGGAGTCCGGGGAGGCACCGGTCGAAGGCTTCGAGCCCGAGTGGATGGGGGCGGACGCCGGAGCTGCGGACGCAGAAGAGGTGGATGAAGGGGCCGACGAGGAGGTGCCGGACGGTGTCGCGTCGGACGAGGCTTCCCAAGATCCCGAGGGATCCCGCGCCGAGGACGAGGAGCCGTCCGAGCTCGACGAGGCCGACGATCTCGCCGACCCCAACGCCGGGCGGCTCATGGACCACGAGATGCCACCGGTCGACCTCCTCAGCGCGCCCGACACCCCGGATCGCGCGAACATGGAGCGGCAGCTCGATCATCTGGGCCACGTGCTGATCGAAAAGCTGCGGACCTTCAATGTCGAGAGCGAGCTGGGTGGACGCACGACGGGGCCCATGGTCACCCAGTTCGAGGTCGTGCCGGCTCCCGGAGTGAAGGTCAACCGCATCGCCAACCTGGACGCGGACCTCGCTCTCGCGATGAAGGCCAGGACGATCCGCATCGTCGCGCCGATCCCCGGCAAGGGAGCCGTGGGGGTGGAGATCCCGAACCCCACGCCGGAGATCGTGAATCTACGCGAGATCCTCGAGTCGAGAGCTTTCCGTACGGCGCAAAGGGGAGCTGCCCCTCGCGCTCGGCAAGGACCTCAACGGAAGGCCGTACGTGAGCCGCCTCGAGAAGATGCCGCACGTTCTGATTGCCGGTGCGACCGGAGCGGGGAAGTCGGTGTGCCTGAACACGATCGTGACGAGCCTCGTGTACCGGCATACGCCCGAGACGCTGCGGCTCCTGATGATCGATCCGAAGATGGTCGAGCTGTCCGTCTATTCCCGCCTCCCCCATCTGCGACACAACGTCGTGACCGATCCTCGGGACGCGGCCGGTGTACTCAAATGGGCGGTCCTCGAGATGGAGCGTCGGTACGCCCTGTTGAAGGCGAACTACGTCCGATCGATCCAGGAGTTCAACGCCAAGGTCCGCGGCGGGCAGGTATTGAAGCGGTCCGAGCCGAAGGGACCGGAGGGAGACGAAAACCGGTGGATCTACGCCGACGGAGTGATGCCGTACATCGTGGTGGTCGTCGACGAGCTCGCCGACCTCATGATGACCGTGCAGTCGGAGGTCGAGAGGCCGCTCACGCAGTTGGCCCAGAAGGCACGTGCGATCGGCATCCACCTCATCGTGGCGACGCAGCGGCCCTCCGTGAACGTCATCACGGGACTCATCAAGGCGAACTTCCCCACGCGTATCGCCTTCCGGGTGGCGTCGAAGACCGACTCACGCACGATTCTGGATCAGAACGGTGCGGATGCGCTGCTGGGCAACGGCGACATGCTCTTTCTGCCTCCGGGCGGGAGTGTGCCGGTCCGCATCCAGGGTGCGTACCTGCCCACCGAGGACACGGAGCGGCTCATGTCGTGGTACGTGGAGCTCCTCGAGCGCCACGCGGAAGAGCAGGGCGTGGAGACGCGGATGGTGGAGCCCGATATTCTGGAGGAGGTGCGCGGCCAGGAGCTGGAAACGGACGCCGGGCCGGATCGCATCGCGGGAGACTGGGACGAGCTCTTCAGGGCGGCAGCGGAGGTCTGCATCCAGAACGGCGGTGGCTCGACGTCTCTGTTGCAGAGACGGCTGAGCATCGGGTACGGACGCGCGGCGAGAATCGTCGATCAGCTCCACGAGGCCGAGGTTCTCGGGCCGTCCGAAGGATCCAAGGGGCGCGAGGTGCTGATGACGCTCGACGAGCTCGACATGTTCTTCGGTGGCGAATGAGGTCGAGTCGACGGCTCCGGCGTGCACTCCGATCGATCGCGACCTGTGTCGGGGCGACGATCGCCGCATGCGCGAGCGCGGGCGAGGCTCGCGCACAGAACCCGGGCCTGGACGTGCTGCACCACGCGGCGGGACGCTACGAATCGGTCGAGACGCTCTGCGCGGACTTCACGCAGCACCTCCTCGTGCCTCTCCTGGGCACGGAACGAAGCGGCAGCGGTCGCCTCTGCCAGGGCCGCCCCAACCTGTTCGGCATGCGATTCGACGACCCGGCGGGTGATCTGATCGTCGTCGACGGCGAGCACGCCTGGGTCTACTTCCCCAGCAACGATGCCAAGACCGCGCTCAAGACGTCGGCCGATCGGAGCGCGGGAGGAAGGGACTTCCACCGGGAGTTCCTGGTCGATCCGGGCACCAAGTACGAGGTCGAGTACCAGGGTCTCGAGCCCTTGGACGGGCGCCGCGCCCACCGCATCCGAATGCTACCCAGGCTCGCCTCCTCCTACCGGGCTGCCACGCTGTGGATCGACGAGGAGGCACCCGTGCTTCGGAGAATCCGGTTGGAGGAAGAGAACGGGAACGTGCGCACCATCACGCTCGCCAACGTCGGCTTCGGCGAGGTTCCGGAGTCGGGCTGGTTCGCGTTCACCCCTCCCGAGGGGGTGTTGGTCATGGAGCGATGACCCGGACCCGCGATCTGCCGGTCTTCCCGGTATCCCCGGATCCGATTCGGCCCGACGTCTCGCCCGACGTCTCGCCGGTACGTCTCGAGATCGACGCTCAGGGCGACGAGCAAGGGCCGAGGATTGCTCTGGTGACGCTTGGGTGCGACAAGAACACCGTCGATTCCGAGCGGATGATGGCCGCCCTGGTCGGACACGGAGCACGCGTCTCTTCGGAGGTGGGTGACGCCGAGGTCGTGATCGTGAACACGTGCGGCTTCATCCAGTCCGCGAAGGAGCAGTCGATCGAGACGATCCTGGATGCGTGCGAGCTCAAGGACGCGGGCGCCCTGAAGGCCGTGGTCGCCGTCGGTTGCCTGGTCCAGCGGCACGGCGCGGAGCTCGAGCGGGAGATCCCCGAGGTCGATCTCTTCATGGGGCTCACGGAGCTACCCTCCCTCGTTCCCGAGCTTCGTCATCGTGGGCTCCTGCCCGCCGAAGAGGACTTCGTGCCGACGATGGAGCGTCCGCTCCGAATCCTCTCGACCGAGACGCCCCACACGTCGTACCTGAAGATCAGCGAAGGGTGTGATCACACGTGCGCGTTCTGTGCGATTCCGCTGATGAGGGGACTGCATCGCTCGCATCCCGTCGAGGAGCTGGTTCGCGAGGCCGCCGGGCTGGGAGCCGCCGGGGTCAAGGAAATCAACATCGTCTCGCAAGACACCACCTGGTACGGTCGCGACCTTCGCCGGGCCGACCGTAGTGCCCCGCTCCTTCCCGATCTACTGACTGCGCTCTTGCAGGGGACCGAGGTGCCGTGGTATCGGCTCTTCTACATGTATCCGTCGGGGATGACGCGGGAGCTCGTCGACCTGATCGCCTCGGAGGACCGCATTCTCCCCTACCTCGACGTGCCCATCCAGCACGGCAGCGATCGGATCCTGGCACTCATGCGGCGCCCTGAGCGCCAGGGGACCATACGCGAGCGAGTGGGCTGGCTCCGGGAGGCCGTACCGGATCTGACACTCCGCACGACGGTGATCGTGGGTTTTCCCGGAGAGACCGACGACGACTTCCGCCAGATGCTCGATCTTCTGGATGAAGTCCGCTTCGAACGGGTTGGGGCCTTCCCCTACTCGGTCGAGGAAGGGACGAGGGCCGCCGAGATGCCGGGGCGGGTTCCCGACGACATCGTCCAGGAGCGCCTCGAGGAGGTGATGGAGCTTCAGCGCATCGTTTCCCTCGAGCGGAATCTGGAAGGGGTCGGGCGACGCGTGGAGGTGTTGGTCGACACGGTTCTCGACGACGACCCCGAATTCGTGGCTGTGGGACGGACGGTCGGCCAGGCTGTCGACGTGGATGGGGTGACCCATCTACGTGGCGCCGAGGGGCTACGGGCCGGTGATCTGATCGTCGGCACCGTGACGGAAGCGTTCGACTACGACCTGATCGTGGACGTGGAAGCATCAGAATAATGGGATCTCAGACAGCGATGGGCCGCGGTGCGAAGGCTCCTCGGGCGAGGCGGGTGGGTACGGCCATTCTCGCGCTCGTGCTGCTCGGCGCGGCTCGAGGTCAGGCGGCCGACGGGCAGGACGTCGCCGACTTCGACTACGAGAACCTCTCGTTTCGAGGGCTCGCGCCGGAGTGGGGGTATCTGTGGCCCGATCGGGTCGAGGAAACGCAGAGCTATGGCGTGCGCATCGATCTCGGATACATCGGGCCGGGGCTACGGATCACGCCGTCCGTCATGTACTGGTCGTCTCGTCTGGAGGACTCCGAGGTGAGCGAGTTCGAGGACCGGGTCGCGGAGCTGGTCGCCGACCAGACGGGAGATCCCGCGCCCGATCTCGATCTGGGGACAATCGGCTACAAGGACGTGGCGATCGGGCTCGACGCACACGTCGTGTGGGAGGTGCCCTTCGATCTCCTCACCTTCGGCGGGTTCGGGGGCACGCTCCACTTCGTCAACGGAGACGGGGCGGCGATCAACGGCACCTTCGTCGAGGACCTTCTCGATTCGATCGAGCCCGGCTTCAACCTCCACCTCGGCGCCGAATACCCGATCACGGATCGGATGCGCTTGTACGCGGCAGGAAGGTACGAAGTCATGCCTGACCTGCAGTATCTTCAGGTAAGGGTGGGATGGCAGTTCATGTTCGCCCCCAACGCACCGGGAGAGGGCCGCAATGACTGAGAAGGAGCCGCTTCGCGTCGGAATCGTCGGTGCGGGAGCCATCAGTCAGATCGTCCACCTGCCGATCTTCGCCGAGCGGCACGACGTGGATCTGGTCGCGCTGGGCGACATCGACATGCACAAGGCCGAGACGCTCTCACGCCGGTTCTCCATTCCCCTGGTGATGGACCCGGACGAGCTCCTGGCTTTCGACGAGGTCGACGCCGTCGTCGTGTGCACGCCGAACTATCTGCACGAGGAAATGGCCATCCGGGCTCTCGAGCAGGGTCGACACGTCCTGGTGGAGCGTCCGCTCGCGTCGACGTCGGAGGGCGCTTCGCGACTGGTCGAAGCCGCGGTCCGGGCGGGAGCGTTGCTCGCCGTGGGCATGCCGCATCGTTTCCGACCGGAGGTGGCCGCTCTGAAGAGCTTCGTCGAGGGGGGGGAGCTCGGAACGTTGAGCGTGGTCCGGGGAAGCTGGCTGACGAGGTCCTTCCCGTCGGCTCGATCCACGTGGCGCGTCAGCCGGGCCTCGGCCGGCGGTGGGGCGCTCGTCGACCTCGGAATCCCGGCGCTCGACCTCTGTCTCTGGATCATCGGCTCTCCCGAGCCGAAGCGTCTGATGTGCCTGGCGACGCGCGGCGACGACGAGGTGGAGCACTCCGCCACCGTCCTCCTCGAGTGTGCCTCGGGGCTCGTGCTCACGCTCGAGGTGAGCAATCAGCTCTACGCCGGCGAGGACCGTTTCTACGTTCGGGTGATGGGATCCGACGGGTCGGGACGCCTCCCTCCGCTGGAGGTGTACAAGCGCCTCGGCGGCCGGCCGATGGAGGTCACTCCGCGACAGCCGCGCCCGCGGGGCGGCGAGAATGCGTACACGAATGCGTATCGCCGCCTGCTCGACGACTTCGTGCGCCGGGCCAATGGTGTGGGGGAGGTCTCGGCCCCAGTCGAGCAGGTCGGGCTGCTCCGGCTGATCGAGGCGGCCTACCGGTCGGCGGAGTCGGGTCGAGAGGTCGAGCTATAGGCCCGTTGGCGCGTTGGGCGCCGCGCCGTGGGGAACGCCTGGCTCCTGCGGCGGCGGCGCTCCTGCTCGTGCTCTCGTACCCGCCGCTGCATCCACTCGTGCTCCCGTTCGTCGGCCTGGTGCCCCTTGCGGTCTGGATGTCCGGTCTCCCGGAGGGACCGCAGGGCTCCGGCTCGGCCCGGCGCGGTGCCGCACTCTTCGGCTTCCTGTACTTCGGACTGATGCTCCATTGGGTCCTCGTGGCGCTGCTCTGGCTGACGCCGGCAGGCGTCCTGCTCTTCGCGCTCGGGCTGGTGCTCCTCACCACCCTGACCGCCGGGTTCGGTCACGCCTTCCACCACGCGGTGCGTGGGCTCGGCGTGCCGGTGTGGCTTGCGCTTCCGGCGCTGTGGACGGGTCTGGAGTGGACTCGAGCGCACATGCCGGGCACGCTGGCGCTTCCGTGGCTCGGGCTCGGGACCACGCTCACGGGCTTCCCGGAGCTCGTCGGCGTCGCCGAGATCGTCGGGGCTCGTGGCGTCACCTTCTGGATCGCCCTCGTGAACGGCCTTCTGGCCTGCGCGCTGCTCGATCGGATGGGTGCGGAGCGGCCGAAGGCTGGTGGGAACCGATGGGCCATCTACCTGGCCGCGGCGCTACTGGTCACGGCGGCACCCATGGCGTGGGGCGTGCGGCGCGCCATGAGCCTCGAGACGTGGTCCGCTGGGCGCGTCGCGATCCTGCAGCCCGACGTGCCGCAACGGATTCGACTCGACACCGCCCTCGTCCGTGACAGCACCCTCGCGGCCCTCGATCGGCTGGTTCCGCTCGTGGCGCCTTCGTCGGCCCGGCTGGCGGTCCTGCCCGAGATGGTGCTGCCGATGGAGCCCGAAAGAGCGGAGTATGCCGCCGATGTCGCCCGCCTCAAGAGTCATGCTCGCGAGATGGGCGCGCCCGTCCTCTTCGGAGCCCGCGGCCGGCAGCTGCAGGATGGGGAAGCCGGGCATCCGTTGAACTCGGCCTTCCTGGTCGATCCTCAGGGTCTCGCCGATTATCGGTACGACAAGCATCGACTGGTCCCGATGGTCGAGCGGACGCTGATGCTTCCGGTGCTCCCCGGGTGGCTTCGGCCCGCGGGAGACTTCGCACCGGGCGACCAGTGGTCGCTCGCGGACGTGGACGGGATCGCCTACGGCGCCCTCATCTGCTTCGAGTCTTCCTTCGCGGACGTCGGTCGAGCCCTCCGCAATGCGGGCGCCGACGTGCTCGTGAACCTCACCAACGACGCCTGGTTCGGGCGGGAGCCCGCGCACGCCCGCACGGTCGCCCTCTGGCAACATCCTGCTCACCTGGTCATGCGGGCCATCGAGAACCGCGTGGGCGTGGTCCGGGCCGCCAACACGGGATTGTCTTGGGTCGTCCATCCTTCCGGGCGCGTCGTCGGCTCCATCGGGCTCTTCGAGGAAGGAGTCCGTGTGCTGGAGGTCGAGACGACGGACATCGCGACGGTCTACGCCCGCGTCGGCGATCTGGTGGGGAACACGAGCGCCGTCGTTCTCCTCCTGACTCTCGTCGCAGCGTGGGGGGATGCTCGGCGGCGCTCGAGAGGTGGAGTTCCGAGGGGCCGGCTCGGCTCGTAGGGCCCTTCCAGCTCGGCGACGGTGGGTGGACCCCCCTTGCGCACTCTGATAGGTTTTCCAGGCTGTAGACCGATGCGCCACGATCGTGGGCAACGGTGCGGCTGCGGACTCCGCGCGACGGTGCTTCGCGATCAACCCAGTGTTTGGAGCAGGCTATGAAGCAGGGCATCCATCCGGAATACAAGGTGGCCACGGTGGCGTGCGCCTGTGGGAATCGCTTCGAGACGATGTCCACGCAGGATGAGGTGCACGTGGAGGTCTGCGGCACCTGCCATCCGTTCTACACGGGCAAGCAGCGTCTCGTCGACACCGCCGGGCGCGTGGACCGCTTCAAGAAGAAGTACGGAAAGCCTTCTTCCTAGGAGGCCGGCGCGCGCGCGTGCCCGTGTGATGAACGTACCCGCGCTCGACCCCAGGCTCGAGGAACGTCTGGCAGAGGCCGAGCGCCGTTTCACCGGGATCGAGGAGGCCCTGTCCAGCCCGGAGGTCCTGTCGCAACCCGACAAGCTTCGCGATCTGGGACAGGAGCGTGCCCACCTCGAGCCGATCGTCGAGGTGGCCCGAGCCCTCGGGACCGTGCTCGAGGAGCTCACCGGGGCCCTCGAGATCGTCGACGAGGCCGATGACCCCGAGATGCGCGCCCTGGCGGAGGAGGAAGCACAGAGCCTCGGGCAGCAGCTCGAGGAGCTGACGGGCCGAGCGAAACAGCTGCTCCTCCCGAGAGACCCTCTCGCCGACCGGCCGGCCGTGGTCGAGATCCGGGCGGGAACCGGGGGCGACGAGGCCGGGCTCTTTGCCGCCGACCTGATGCGGATGTACCGGTCGTTCGCGGAGCGGAACGGTTGGTCGATGGAGCTCATGAACGTCTCCGAGGGGATCCCGGGCTCGATCAAGGAGGCCATCTTCCTGGTGAAGGGGCGAGGCGCGTACGGTCGGCTTCGCTATGAGTCGGGCGTCCATCGCGTGCAACGCGTTCCCGCGACGGAGAGCCAAGGCCGCATCCACACGTCCGCCGCCACGGTGGCCGTCCTGCCCGAGGCCGAGGAGGTGGATCTCCATATCGATCCCAACGACCTCCGCATCGATGTCTATCGGTCCAGCGGGCCAGGGGGCCAGTCCGTCAACACGACCGATTCCGCGGTCCGGATCACCCATCTCCCGTCCGGGCTCGTGGTGGCGATCCAGGACGAAAAATCGCAGCACAAGAACAAGGCGAAGGCACTGAAGGTCCTTCGAAGCCGGCTGCTCGATCACATGATCGCGGAGTCGGACGCGAAGCGGGCCCGCGAGAGGAGGCTGCAGGTGGGCACCGGGGACCGGTCGGCCAAGATCCGCACATACAACTTTCCGCAGAGCCGAGTGACGGATCATCGCATCGGGCTCACGCTCTACCGGCTCTGCGAGATCCTCGGCGGGGATCTGGACGAGCTCACCTCGGCCCTCCGTCTGGCTGATCAGGAAGAGCGCATGGAGGCCGAGGAGGCGTGAGCGCCTCCGACGCACCGACCAAGGCAGGCGGGCGGGACCACGCCCAGGGGCCTTGGACCATCCTGCGCCTCATCCTATGGAGCGCCGACTATCTGAAGGGCAAAGGGGTCGACTCGGGGCGTCTCGATGCCGAGCACTTGCTGGCCCACGTGTTCGGGGTCGACCGGCTCCAACTCTATCTCCAGTTCGAGCGCCCGCTCACAAGCGAGGAGCTCGATGCTTTTCGACCGCTCCTCCGACGTCGCGCGGGTCGTGAGCCGCTCCAGTACATACTCGGCCATCAGCCCTTCAGAGAGCTGGACCTCGAGGTGGAGCCGGGTGTTCTCATCCCCCGTCCCGAGACGGAAGTCTTGGTCGGTGAGGTGCTTTCGTGGCTGCACGGGTCCGGGCGAGAGGCCCCCACGGCCCTCGAGGTGGGTGCGGGGAGTGGCGCCATATGTCTATCTCTTGCATATGAGGGGTATTTTACACACATTATTGCCACCGACATCTCAGACGTGGCGCTCGCAGTCGCGCGCCGAAACCGGGATGCGGCGGAGTTGGCTGAAGTCGTGGAGCTGCGTCGTGGCTCTCTGTTCGAGCCGCTCGAGGACGAGGAACGCTTCGACGTGATCGTCTCGAACCCGCCCTACGTGGCGGCAGTGGACGAAGCGTCGCTCGAGCCCGAGGTTCGTGACTGGGAACCGCCCGAGGCGCTCTTCGGAGGTACGGACGGGTTGGACGTGGTTCGTCGCATCATCGACGGGTCCACATCGCGTCTGAAGGACGGTGGTCTCCTCGCACTCGAGGTCGGAGTGGATCAGACCGAGGAGGTCGCCGAGCAGGTCCGGAGCACCGGATGCTTCGATCTTGTCCGTGTGCTGCGGGATTACTCGGGACGAAAGCGCTTCGTGCTTGCGCACGGGGCCTAGGTCCCGACTGCGCGGTTGAATACACGCCAACAAGGAGATCGACATGCCCGGTATCTACGACATGGCCAGGGAACTCGGCGGCGCGCTGGCGCGCACGGATGAGTATCAGGCGCTGAAACGTGCCTCGACGGCCGCGGAGGAAGACCGGGACCTGGTGACGGTCCGGAATCTCCTCACCTCCATCGAGGCCGAGGTCGAGGCCAGCCTGAGAGCGGGCACAGAGCCCGATCAGGACGTCCGGGACCGCTACACCGCCGCAGCGGAGGAGCTGCAGGCGATGCCGGTGTTCCAGCGGGTCGTGGCCGCGCAGGCCAACTTCGAAAAGGTCATGCACAAGGTGAACCAGACGGTGGCGCAAGGGATCGACGAGGGCGCCCAGAGTCGGATCATCATCTCATCGTGACGGTCGCATCGCGGCCGTTGTACGCGAACAAGTTGAGGAACACGTGAAAAAGCCAAACGAGATCAAGCCGGCCGAGGGCAAGCTTGGTGTTCTGCTGCCCGGCTTCGGAGCCGTGGCCACCACCTTCGTGGCCGGAGTCGAGGCCGCGCGCCGGGGCATCGCCGAGCCCATCGGCAGCCTCACGCAGATGAACACGATCCGGCTGGGCAAGCGGACCGACAACAATACGCCGCTCATCAAGGACTTCGTACCGCTCAGCGGGCTCGACGACCTGGTGTTCGGCGCGTGGGACCCCATTCCGGACAACGGCTACGAAAGTGCCGTAAACGCCGGAGTGCTCCACAAGGAGAACCACCTCGATCCGATCAAGGACTTCCTGTCCGCGATCAAGCCGATGCCGGCCGTGTTCGACACGGACTACGTGAAGAAGCTCGACGGACCGAACGTGAAATCCGGAGATACGAAGAGGGATCTGGCCGAGCAGCTCCGCGAGGATATCCGCAACTTCAAGACGGAGCACGGCTGCGAGCGCCTCGTGATGGTGTGGTGTGGATCGACGGAGGTGTACATCCGTCCCGGTGAGGTGCACGCCAGTATCGAGGCCTTCGAGAAGGCGATGGACGAAAGCCACCCCGACATCGCCCCGAGCCAGCTCTACGCCTACGCAGCGATCATGGAGGGAGTCCCGTACGCCAACGGTGCGCCCAACCTGTCCGCGGATTGTACCGCGCTCGAGGATCTCGCCAAGCGGGAGGGTGTGCCGATCGCCGGCAAGGACTTCAAGACGGGCCAGACCCTGATGAAGACGATCCTCGCACCCGGCTTCAAGACGCGCATGCTCGGGCTGTCGGGCTGGTTCAGCACGAACATTCTCGGGAACCGCGACGGCGAAGTGCTGGACGATCCCGAGTCGTTCAAGAGCAAGGAAGTGTCGAAGCTCGGCGTGCTCGAGAACATCCTGCAGCCGGAGATGTACCCGTCCCTCTACGGTGACATGTACCACAAGGTGCGGATCAACTACTACCCGCCGCGCGGAGACAACAAGGAGGGTTGGGACAACATCGACATCTTCGGGTGGATGGGGTACGGCATGCAGATCAAGGTCGACTTCCTCTGCCGGGACTCGATCCTGGCGGCTCCGATCGTCCTCGACCTGGCCCTCTTCCTCGACCTCGCCGGGCGCACCGGAATGAGCGGGATCCAGGAGTGGCTGTCGTTCTACTTCAAGTCGCCCCAGACGGCGCCCGGCCTCTACGCCGAGCACGACATCTTCATCCAGCATTGGAAGCTCAAGAACACGCTTCGGTGGATGATGGGCGCGGAGATGATCACGCACCTCGGGGTCGAGTACTACGACTGACGAGGTGACGCGGATGGAGCCGAGGCAAGACCACCCAGGCCTGTTCCTCGTCCTCGAGGGCGGGGACGGAGCCGGGAAGACGACGCAGGTCGCGCTCCTATCCGCATGGTTCAAGGCCATCGGGCTCCCGCACGTCACCACGCGGGAGCCCGGTGGCACACCGGTCGGCGAAGCGATCCGTGAGGTCGTGCTGGGCCGACCGGATCTCGACATGCCCGACGAGACCGAGCTGATGCTGATCCTGGCGGCTCGGGCCGCGTTCGTCCGGGACGTCGTGCGGCCGGCCTTGGAGCGCGGCGAGACGGTCGTCGCGGACCGGTTTTCTCTTTCGACCCTGGCGTATCAGGGATACGGTCGGGGCCTGGACCTCATGCGTGTCCGGCAGACCATCGACTTCGCGACGCGGGGGCTCTCGCCGGACCTCTACCTCGTGCTGGACGTTCCCGTCGAGGAAGGCGAAGAGCGTCAGCGTCGTGACGGTGCTCGCGCAGATCGGATCGAGGCGGCCGGAACCGACTTCCGCCGGACCGTGAGGGCGGGGTATCTTGCGTTAGCCGAGTCCGAGCCGGGGGTGGAGGTGGTGGATGCCCACGGCACGCCCGAGGAGGTCCACGAGCGCATCCGCGCGCGGCTGGTCGAGAGGTTCCCGGACATCTTCCTGCGTGCGGAGTCGATCCAACCGGGGTCAGCGGAGTAGACATGGTCGGGCACGCCGATGCACGGCGTGCACCGGTCTCGATGGCGGCGGAGCGACGCGGCCGAGAAGGGTGAGCTATATGAAACGCAGCGTCTTCGTGCCGGTCCTGGTCGCCTTCTTCTCCGTCGCGGCCGGCGGATGGCTCTTGCAGCAGGGCGTCGATCGGGCCGAGAACGTTTACGTCCGCGTGCGCGTGCTGCAGGAGGTCGTCGACCGCGTCGAATCGAGCTTCGTCGACGATGTGGACCCTTCGAGCCTCTACAACTCGGCGATCGACGGGCTGATCCGGGATCTGGGAGACCCACACTCCGCGTTCATGCCGGCCGCGCAGTTCGAGGATCTGCGCATCCGCACCGAGGGCGAGTATGGCGGCGTGGGCCTCGAGGTCGTGCAGCGCGAGGGCTACGTCACGGTGGTCACGCCGATTCCCGGAGGTCCGGGCGGGCGCGTAGGGATCCGGGCAGGTGATCGGTTCTACGAGATCGAGGGCGTCCGAGCCGACACGATGGTCACCGACCAGGCCGTCGAGCTGCTCAGGGGACGGCCCGGCACCGAAGTCACGGTCCGGATGCTGCGCCCCGGCGTCGAGGAGCCGATCGAGTTTCGGATCACCCGCGATGTCATCCGTCTCAAGGCGGTTCCCTTCGCAGCCCTGCTCGAGGGCGGGGTCGGCTACGTGCCGCTGCTGACCTTCCGCGAGACGTCGGAGGCGGAGGTCCGGGCGGCGATCGATTCCCTGCGCACCGAGGGGATGACGAGCCTCGTGCTCGACCTACGAGGGAATCCCGGTGGGCTGCTCGAGCAGGGGGTGGGCGTGACCGACCTCTTCCTGGAGCCCGGCCAATCGATCGTCGAGACGCGTGGTCGCTCCGAGGAGCAGAATGACGTCTTCCGGGCGTCCACGCCCGACCGTTACCCGGACCTGCCCGTGGTCGCTCTGGTCGACGGCACGAGCGCCTCGGCCGCCGAGATCGTCGCCGGGGCACTGCAGGACTACGATCGAGCCGTGCTGGTCGGGGAGACCACGTTCGGGAAGGGGTCGGTCCAGAGCCTCTACCGGCTCACGGGGGGCGACGTGCTCCGGCTCACGACGGCGCGGTGGTACACGCCGGTTGGCCGCTCGATTCACGCGGACGAGGCCGATACGGAGTTCGGTGAGGTGCACGCGCTTTCCATCTCGGGTCAGCTCGTGCAGGCCGTCGACCTCGAGGGCCGGCCCGAGTTCCAGTCGGAGTCGGGACGGACGATCTACGGCGGGGGCGGCATCACGCCCGATCTGTACGTATCCCCGGAGCCGCTCACTCGGACGGAGACGAGAGGCGTGCAGGGGCTCTTCCGCAGCGCGGGAGGGTTCTCGCGGGCCGTCTTCTCGTTCGCGGTCGCCTACGTCGCGCGGCGTCCCGATCTGGAGCCGGGTTTCGAGTTCGACCGTGCCGAGGTCGACGACTTCTACGCTTCCTTGCCCGAGCACGATGCGAACGTCGAGAGGGAGGACTTCGAAGCTGCGGACCGGTTCGTGCGGTATCACCTGGAGCGCGAGATCGCGACCCAGGCGTGGGGAGAGGAGGGTGCGTTCCGGCAGCTGCGGCGCCACGACCGGCAATTGATCCGAGCGTTGGAGGTCCTTTCCCGGGCAGAGAGCCCCAGCAGCCTGATCGCCGAGGTGGATCGGGCGCAGTCCGCCGCACCGCAGGATCGCTGACTCCGGTCGCGCGCCCCCTCTCGATATTTCGCCTTCCCGGCGAAGTCGGTTGATTGGGGGATGC
>JBDHDM010000079.1:0-13356 GCA_039591515.1 Gemmatimonadota bacterium
CCCGCCGCCGTCGATCTCTCCCACGGCGGAGCGGTCCATGGACGGGCTCTATCCGGTCGACAACTCGGTGCTGCAGTACGCCGAAGCAAAGCGGGAGCTCGATCTCGCTCGGTACGACGCCTTCATTCTGGGTCCGGTCGATGTCGCCTATCAGAAGGACCCCACGCCGCGGAGCCCCGGCTCTCCCGAGGCGAATTTCGCGCTCACCCCGCGTCAGATGCAGACGCTCAAGGAGACCTTCCGGGAGGAGATCGAGCGGGCGCTCACCGAGGACGAAGGGTACGCGTTGGTGACCGAGCCCGGCCCGAACGTGCTCCGCCTCGACGCCTTCTTGATCGACCTGGTGGTGCGGTTCGATACAGAAGCGACCGCCGGACGAAACCGCGCGTTCACCGACTCCTACGGCGAGGTCACGATGATCCTCGAGCTCCACGACTCCCAGAGCGGGGAGATTCTGGCGCGGGTCGCCGACCGGCGCGACCCGACCAGGGGCACCTACGAGCTCGTCGAGGTTCGTCCGACCTTCGTTCGTTCCGACGTGACCAGCATGTTCCGCCACTGGGGCACGACCTTGCGCGAACGCCTCGATGCGGTGCGCGCCGCCAACCTCGGCGGTGGCGCAGGGGGAGGGACGCCACTGCCCTGAGTGGCTTCGTATGCACGACCCGACGGCTCGGACAGCGGATTTGCATTGACGACCTGAGGGCTCCGGCCCAACGTCTCACGTCTTCGCGACCTCTGCCGGGCCCCGGAAACCTCATCCGCCGGGGCAGGATTGGAACAGCGCATGTCTGAGCTCGTCGCCGTTCTCGTCCTCGCGTTGACCGCGGGGGTCTTCGCCGTCCTCATCCCGTTCGCGTCGCATCGGACCCATCTCCTCCTGCTCTCTCGTCGTTCGAAGGACGAGATCCGGGACCCTTGGGCGGAGGATGCGCTGCCCACGGTGACGGTGCAGCTGCCCATGTACAACGAGCAGGCGGTGGCGGCCCGGGCCATCGACGCGGCGTGCTCGCTGGACTACCCGACGGGGCTCCTCGAGGTGCAGGTGCTCGACGATTCCGACGACCGAACCGCATGGATCGTCGAACGAAGGGTCGCTCGCTGGAGGGCGAGGGGCGTCGACATCCGGCACGTGCGACGCGAAGGCCGGACGGGCTTCAAGGCCGGCGCCCTGGCACACGGCACTGCGCACGCGCGGGGGGAGTTCCTTCTCGTGCTCGACGCCGATTTCCTGCCCGCCCCGAGTCTCGTCCGCGAGTTGCTCGCGCCCATGCAGGATGCGGGCGTCGGGATGGTCCAGGCGGCGTGGGGGCACCTGAACCGAGATGCCGGGTGGTTGACCGAGGCGCAGTCGTACCTGCTGGACGGCCACTTCCTCTTCGAGCAGGGTGGTCGGTACCGCGGAGGGCGCTTCTTCAACTTCAACGGCACGGCCGGCCTCTGGCGGCGATCCTGCGTGGACGACGCGGGCGGATGGCGCTTCGATACGCTCACGGAGGACCTCGATCTGAGCTATCGCGCCCAGATGGCCGGGTGGCGCTTCGCCTACCTCGACGACGTGATCGTGCCGGCCGAGATCCCCGATACGGTGACGGCTCTCGAGGTTCAGCAGAGACGCTGGGCGCAGGGGGGGGTGCAGACGGGGCGAAAGCTCCTTCCGGCGCTCCTGCGCGGACCGTATCCCTGGGGCGTGAAGATCGAAGGTGTGATCCACCTGCTCGGGCACCTCGCTCATCCTCTCACGTGGGCGCTGGCGCTGCTGCTGTTCCCGTCGGCGGTCGCGCGGCGGGTGCTCGGCCTCGAGCACCTCCTTGGCCTCGACCTGGTGCTCTTCGGTGCCGCGACCGTGCCGTTCCTCGTCTTCTACTGGATGGCCGGCGAGCTGCGGGGCCGGGCCCGCAGCGGGCGATTGCGGGCCGTGCTGCGCACGCTCGCGCTCGGGATCGGGCTTTCGGTCCCGGTGTCCCGGGCGGTGGCGCGTGGCTTCCGGCAGGTCCAGGATCCCTTCGAGCGGACGCCCAAGCGCGGTCGCCGAGAGGTACGCACCTATCGGGCCACACCCTTGTCGACGGACACCGTGTTCAAGCTGGTGATGGCCGGTCTGATGAGCCTCTACTTGGCTGCTGCCATCGGGGGGCGGTACTGGGGACAGCTCCCCTTCATCCTCCTCTTTCTCTCCGGGTATCTGGCACTCGGGGTTCCGGCGCTACAGCTCCATTTCGCTTGGGGAAGTCGCGGTCTCGACCGCCTCCGGACGAACGAGCTTGCGGACGTCGGCCAGGAGCAGCCCGAGGAAGGGGAGCCACAGGGCGGCGCGGACGCCGGGCGGCTGGACCCACACGCCGGTCTCCTGGTAGCTGCCCAAGCCGAAGTAGCCTAGGAATGCGAGGCCGCCCAGCGCGATCCAGGGCGGGCTGGAGCGCAGCGCGGCCAGCGGGAGCATCCAGAGCACGTACCACGGGTGCAAGGTCGGCGTGAGGATCATGCCGGCCCCCAACACCCAGAAGAGGGTGCGCTCCAGGTCGAAGCGCGCGACGGCCGTGCCCGCGATCACGGCGACGACGAGCAGGCCCACGACTCGCCTCGCACGGAGCGGGTCCCCAGTGAGCGCCTCGACGACGCCGAAGGCACCTTTCATGAACCACCAGTGCTGCGAGTACGTGCGCAGGCCGGTAAAGAGCGCCGGTCCCGCGGACGCGTACGGCGCGTACAGGACGGCGAGCGTCAGTCCGAACGCACCCAGCGCAGCGATCGTCGTGCGGAGCTCGGGTCGGCCGCGTTGGCCGGGGCGGCACACGAGGGCCGGCAGGGCAGCGGCCGGCGCGAACTTGACGAGGGCGCTGAGGGCCAGGAGAGCTCCGGTCCAGGCCGCGGGCAGTAGCGGTGAGCTCGCATGACCCGGCCCGTCGTCGTCGGCCGCGAGCCGATCGCCGGCTCGGCGGCGTATAAGATGCGCAGTCCAGACGGCCCCGGCGAGTGGCAGGAGGCCCAAGGGCTCCAAGTGCGCGCTCCACGACACTTCCACCACCAGGAGCGGAGCCCACAGGTACAGGAGCAGGACCGGGACCTCGTTCCGCCCGGTCTCCCGTGCGATTCGCCCGAGCACCCATGCCGTCGCGAGGTCACACGCGACCCAGAGCGCCTTCATCAACGCCACGCTGGATCCGGCCAGGGCCACGATCAGAAACGCGAGCTGGGCGAGGGGAGGATAGATGGTCGGGACGGTCGGGTTGTTGATCAGCTCGTGGCCGTCGGTCCGGAGGTGCGCCACCTCGGGGTCGGCGGGGGCGAAGAGGTAGGGGTTCGTGCCCGCGCTCTGGACGTGCCCGTCCCACAGGTAGCGATGGAAGTCGTCGCTCAGCTCGGGCGAAACCGGCAGGAGGGCAGCGCGCATGGCGATGGCGAAGATCCAGACGAGCTTCACCACGGATCGATCAGCGTCGCCGGCCGTGCGCCTGACCGCCAGCAGGCCCGCGACGGCGTACGCAAGGAAGGCTGCCGCGAAGCAGAAGATCCCGGGCCAGGGCATGCGGTGCATCGGGGGCAGCCACCCGAGCGCGGCGAGCAGGCTCAGCTCGATCAAGCCGAGCACACCGAGCGTGCGCACGCTCACCGGCCGAGCCTCGGCTGAACATGGCCGACCAGCGACCCGAAGCCGACCAGCGATCCGAAGCCGATAGGGAGCCGGCAGGCGTCGATCCGGAGCCCGGCGTCCACCCGATGCGGGTTGCCGTTCTCATGCCGGCGTTGAACGAGGAGGCCGCGCTCCCCGCGATTCTGCTCTCGATCCCGCCCTGGGTGGAACGGGTGGTGGTGGCCGACAACGCATCGACCGATCGCACGGCCGAGGTCGCGCGCGTCGGGGGCGCTCACGTGGTCCACGAGCCCGAGCGCGGATATGGCGCAGCGTGTCTGGCAGGTATCCGTCATCTGGCTCATCTCGCTACGCCTCCCGACGTGCTCGTCTTCCTCGACGCCGACGGGAGTGACGACCCGGCGGACCTGGCCCGCGTCGTCGACCCGATCGTGCGTGGGTCCGCCGATCTGGTTCTCGGCGTGCGCCGCGGGGTCGGCGGTGACGTCGGCACGATCCTACCGCACGCCCGGCTGGGCAATCGTATCGTGCTCACGCTGGTGCGCGTGCTCTTCGGAAGGAGCTTCGAAGATCTGCCTCCGTTTCGCGCCGTGCGGTTCGACCGACTGCTCCAGCTGGACATGGACGACCGGAACTGGGGGTGGACGCTCCAGATGCAGATTCGGGCGGCGCTACATGGCCACCGCATCACGGAGCTGGAGGTCACCCACCGTCGCCGGTCCGAGGGCGTCTCGAAGATCTCCGGCTCCTTCCGGATGTCGGTGCGGGTCGGCGCCAAGATGTTCTACACGCTCATTAGAGAACGCGTGCGCGCACGCGCGGCGCGCGGGCGAGGACCCTAGGGCGCGTCCGGGACTGTCGACTCGAGGAAGGTGGTCACGTGAGCGAGCGACGCCTCCGGGTGCTCCTCCGGGGGGATATGCCCGCATTCCGGCATCACCACGAGTCGGGCCCGCGGTAGGTCCTGCGACAGGCGTTCGCCGACCCAGAGCGGGACGACGGAATCCTCCCTTCCCCAAAGCAGGAGCGTCGGGACGTCGATCTCGTGGTATCGCTGGACGTGCGCGTCCAAGTCGTCCGGAACGATCGACCGTCCCACGTCCATCGCGGCGCGCAGGCCCTCCGGGCTATCGAGGGCGGCCGAGTACGCCTCCACTTGCTCGTCCGTCACGCTGTCGCGGTCGAAAACGATCGAGCGCAGCACCGAGCGGACGATCGTGCGAGCGCCGATCGCTCTGGCCGTGAGCGTGCTGATGGTCGGAAGCTTCGAGAGAGGGACGAATGGGGGCAGACGTTGCGCGTACGCCGGGGCCGCAACGAGCACCATGCGCTCGAGTGGACTCTCCCGTTGGTCGAGGAGGCGAAGGGCCGCCAGGAGGCAGAGGCCACCCCCGAGCGAGTGTCCCACCAGCGTGACGTGGGCCAGCTCCAGCTCGCGTATGAGCTCGACGAGGAGGTCGGCCAAGTCCGCGGGGGTGTACCGCCCGTCGTCGGGCTTCGGTGCCACACCGAACCCTTTCAGGTCCACCTGGACCACACGTCCGTGCTCGGTCAGCCGCGGGCTCCAGTGGTGCCACGTGTACGACGATCCCGCGTAGCCGTGGACGAGCAGGAAGGTGGCCTCGGACGTGCCCGACCGGGTGGGGAACTCGGTGACGTGCAGCGGCAGCGACGTGGGGATGACCTCGGGTTGTTGGGCACTCACCGGTTCAGTCCTCGATCGTCAGGACGCGCGCTCCGAGAGCTTCGAGCTGCGACGCCATCTCCGGATGACAGGTGAAGGCGAAGATCTGTCGCGAGTCGGCGAGCTCCGACAAGACTTCGAGGCCACGACGCCGGCGCCCTTCGTCCCAATTCACGAGCGCCTCGTCGATGAAGAGCGGGAGTCGGTCGGTACCACGGTCGAGGTGATCGACGATGGCCAGGCGCAGGCTCAGGTACGCCTGCTCGAGGGTGCCCGTCGAGATCGGCGGGGCGAGGGGCACCGGCCGCGGAAGCCCCGGCCCGACGAGATGGAAGAGGTCACCCTCGCCGTGCTCGTCGATGAGGAGGCGATCGTAGCGTCCGCCGGTGAGGCGTGCGAGGTACCCCGAGGCTCGGCGCAGGAGATCTGGTTGATGCTCCTCTCGGAACCGTCGATCCGCCTCGCGGAGGAGCTGGGCCATGAGCCACGTGCGATCGCGCTGGTCGGCGAGTCGACGCTCGTCTTCCTGTAGGCTCACGATGCGGCTGTCGACCGCGTCGATGGTCTCCCGCTCTCGCAGGTGAGCGATTTCGGTCTCGAGTGCCTCGGCCCGTCCGACGAGTCCTTCGATCATGTCCTGGACGTCGGCGAGGTGGGCCCGACGCGACGCGAGGTCCGCGTCGTCGAGCGCCCACGACGAGCCCGCGGCGTCCGCGTCTCGAATCCGGGCCTCCAGATCGGGCAGATCCGGGTGCGCGTGCTCCAGCTCCTTGAGCATGCGATCGGCCCGCGCATGCGCCTCGACGCGACGTTGCACGGAGACGACGGGGTCAGCCGCCTCCGCTCCCGCCAGCTCTTCGATCCGCCGGCGGAGTCGATCCCCGGCCTCACGAAGGCCACGAAGCTCGTCCTCCGTGCGCTTCCGCGAGGTGGTGATGCGGCCGAGCTCGCCCTGCGCGACACGGGCTCCCTCCTCGACACGGTCGGCCTCCCCGAGACGTTGCTCGAGCGAGGTCGCGTACTCGAGGGGATCGCCCGGGGGCTCCTCCCGTAGGGACGCGGCGACCCGGCCGGCCCGGTCGGAGAGTGCCGACAGGCGTGCCTCGCCCTCGGCCCGGCGGCCGAGGATCTCCGACCGTTCCTCCGCGATCGAGTGGATCCGCTCGACCGCGGCGAGAAGCGCGGCACCGGGCGGAGCGAAATATTCCGACCGGATCTGGAGGCCCTCGAAAAGATCGGCGACCTCGCGCTCCATGTCCGCCACACGATCGGCGCGGGCGATCGAGGGCCCCGGCGTCGGTGTCGCAGCTGGCCGCCGGGGGCGGGCGGCCAGGAGCGTCAGTCCGACCGCCATGAGGGTGACCCCGAGCGTGCGGGCGGCGGGCAGGACCGAGAGCGTGCCCCACACCGTGGCCGCCGCCCCCAGGACGATGAGCACGCCGGACACGACGAGTGGGTCCGCATCGGCGAGCAGGTTCCCACTCGCGGGGGTGGCCGAGCTGCCGGTCGGCTCGGTGGCGCGCGCTTCGCGCTCCGCTTCGAGGCGCCGCACCCGTTCGCGGAGCAGATCGAGCGACACCGCGACGAGCAGATCGGCCGACGGCGTCTTCCCTTCTCCCGCCACGAGCTGAGCGACGGCGGCGTCGAGCTTGGTGTCGAGCTCTCCGAGCCGGGCTTCCTTTCGGTGCCGATCATCGAGCTCGGCGCGCGTGGCCGACGCATATCCGATCAGGTCGGAGATTCGCGCCCGCTCGCCCTGGAGCGCCCGAGCGCCGTCGTCGTACCGCTCGACCGCGAGCTGTGGGATGCGGGCGGCGTCGTGCGCCTCTGCGAGGTCACGCTCGCAACGCTCCCTTCGACGGGCCAGCTCCTCGAGCGACGCCGGGACATCGTCCGGCAGCTCGGCCAGCTCCTCTTTCGGGCCGCCCGCGGCTCGCAGTGAGTCGACGCGCTCGAGTTGGCGCTTCACAGGGAGCAGCTCTTGAGCGCGCTCCACGACGATGATCTCTCGCTCGCGCTCCGATCGCATCTCGCGGAGCTTGTGACGGACGTCCTCGAGCTCCTCGACGCGGAGTCGGATCGACCGATCGCGCTCGAGAGCCTCGAGCCGGCGCCCCCGCAGCGCGCGGACCTCCTCCTGCAGCTCTCGCAACCGTTGATTCCCGCGGCGGTTGGGTCTCCAAAGCTCCGAGGCCTCACGTTCGAGTGCCTCGGCGACGCCCCGAGCCGGTCGGAGGTCGGTGGTACCCATGGCCCCGAGCACCCGGTCCTGGATCCGGGCCCACGTATCCTCGTCGAGTCCCGCGAGCTCCGACAACGTGATCGCGAACACCTGGCGGAAGACGGTACGCGGGATGTGCTCGACCCACGGCAGGGGCTGATTGCGCAGCTCCCGGGTGACGTCGCCGATGGTGAGCTTGCCGGTGGGTGAGGAGCGGAGTCTGCGGGACACCGCGACACATCCCTCTTCCGCCAGGCGCAGTCGGATCTCGCCCGCAGCCTCGTCGGAGGTCCAGGGCACATGCGGGTTCCGCTCCCTCGAGGCGGGCTGGAAGCCGTACAGCGCCGTGGTGAGAAACGTGAAGAGGGTCGACTTGCCGGCTTCGTTCGGGCCGAGCACGACCACCAGCGGTCCGAGTGGGGATGTGCCCGAGTCGAAGCCCTCGAGCTTCCCGAACGCATCGACCTGGAGCCGCTCGATCCTCACGAGCTCGGGTCCTCGAGAAGGAGCGCCGCGATGTCGCCCTCCGTACCGGTGAGCAGTTGGCGTACGTACGCGCGCAGCGCGACGGGATCGGCCGAGCCCGCTCCGACGAGATCGCCGGCCTCGACGTGCTCCAGGACGGTCTCCCCGCGAGCGATCGCCTCGCACATGCGCAACGCCTCGCCGAGGACGTCGGTCCGGAGCCGGTGCTCCTCGATGGGCACGACGGGGTGGACCCCCTCCGTCGCGACGGAGACGTCGAGAGCCCCGAGGAGCTGTCGGAGCTCGCCCCCCAGCATCTCCTGGTCCTCCACGTTGCGGAGCTCCGCCCAGAGCGGGCACGGGCCGCGCAACACGACGCGGACCATCCACTCGGTAGCGCTGGTACCCGGGTCTCCTTCGCGCGCGGTGCGCCACGCCGTGAGGACGTGGCGCTCGAGCTCGTCGAGGGTCGTCATCGCGTCGAGACGCTCGACCTCGATGGTCTCCCACCGCACGGGCCCCAGGGGCCTGAAGGCGATCGCCGGTGACGTGCGGTCGGAAAGATCGACGAGCAGGCCCCCTCGGACGCCCTGCTCCGCATGGCTCTTGCCCTGCAACGACCCGGAGTACCAGACTGGCGGGTCCTCGGAGAGCTCCTGCCGGACGTGTACGTGACCCAGGGCCCAGTAGTCGTAGCCCGCGTGGCGGAGGTACGTCAGATCGGAGGGCGCGTAGGGGTGGTGCTCGCCGGCGCCGATCGAAGCGTGGACCTGCGTGTGCAGAAGCGCCACCTCGGGCAGGTCTCCGGACGGCATGGGCAGGATCCGGGACAGGTCCTCCCCGATCCGACCCGTCGCGTGTCCGATCGCTGTGACGTAGCCGACGGGCTCGCCACCATGATCGTGAACCAGAATCCGACGCGGTGTGGCGTCGGGCGCGATGCGGACACACTTCGGCCAGTCGATTCGGCGCGGGCCCACATCGGACGCCCCCGGATCGTGATTGCCGGTCGCGTATACGACGGTGATTCCGTGATCACCCAGGCGCTCGGCCTGGTCGAGGAGGAATCGCTCGGTCTGGAAGGAGAGGCGATCACCGTCGAAGAGGTCGCCGGCGATCAGAACGGCGTGTACGTCCTCACGGATCGCGACGTCGACGGCGTTGCGGAAGGCCTCGCGGGATGCTTCGCGCAGCCGGACGCGAACGTCCTCGGATCGGCCGGCGAAGGAGGTGTCGAGGTGGACGTCGGCCACGTGCAGGAATCGCATGGGCCAAGTTAGAGAAAAGGTCCGAGCGTGTGAATTTCCCGCCGAGTCCCGTCTTGACTGGTCACTGTTCCCCGAGGTGCGCTTCTCACGTAACGTTACGTAGCGTCCTCATCTCCCACCCCGCGCCTGCCGGACGCGCCACACCGCCGAACATCACGTCATGAGCGACACGATGGACGCGGCTGCTCGCCGCCTCCGGGAGGACTCGCCGACCCTCGCTGCCGTGCGCGAATCGCTGCAGGGCCGTGTCGAGGCGTCCGACGCCGGCCTCCTGTTCGAATTCGCCCGACTCTTCCTCGCCCGCGCACCGGAGGAGCTGCTTCGACACCGCAGCCCGGAAGATCTCGCCGGGATGACGCTCGGGACGTTCCGCTTCCTCCAGGAATCGCGGGGCTTTCGCGTCGACGTGTCGGTCACGAATCCGGAGGGGGAGGGCGCCTGGGCCGACGGGGTGACCGTGATCAGGACCAACGTCAGCGAGCGGCCCTTCATCATCGACTCGCTCCGCGAGTACCTGGGCCTCGAAGGGCTGCACATCGAGCGGATGGTCTACCCGATCCTCGACGTCGAGAGGAACGGAGATGGCCGGGTCGTCGGCATCGCGTCCGCGAGCGACGGTGGGGTGAAGGAGTCGATCGTCCACTGCGAGGTCGCGCGCATCGAGGACGCCGATCGGGTGCGAGGCATCGAGGCCGAGCTCGCGAGTCGCCTTCAGGACGTCGTGCGCGCGACGGACGACTTCCGTCCGATGCTCGAGGCGGTCCAGGGCGTGATGGATGACGTGGAGACATACAAGAAGGACCTGCCCGATCAGGCGCAGGAGCTCGAGGAGATCTGGGCCTTCCTGGAGTGGCTTCGAGAGGGCGGCTTCGTCTTCCTCGGTTATCGTGCGTACGATGTCCTCGAGGGGGGGGACGAGCCGGCCATCGTGGTGGAGCCGGGCTCGGGCCTCGGCCTTCTGCGGAACGAGGGGCAGTCTCGCTTCGCCGTGCCGGTCCCGGTCTCCGAGCTCGAGCCGGGCATGGCCGCGCTCGCCGTCCACGGCCCGGTGCTCATCATCAACAAGACGAACGCCGAGTCGACCGTCCATCGGCGCGCGCGCATGGACTACATCGGCGTGAAGAAGCTGGATCGCGAGGGCCGGGTCGTAGGCGAGCATCGCTTCGTCGGCCTCTTCACCTCGAAGGCGTACGGGGAACCGGCGGCGTCGATCCCCATTCTGCGTCGCAAGCTCGCGACGATCCTCGAGGCGACGGGCGTACGCTCCGGGTCGCACGACTACAAGGAGATCATCGCCACCTTCGACTCCATCCCCAAAGAGCAGCTGTTCCTGGCGACGGCCGAGGAGATCGGGGAGGACGTCCGTGCGGTGGTGCTTTCGTACGACGCCCGCAGGGTGCGGGTCACCCTCCGCGAGGACCCCCTCCACCGCGGCATCTCGGTGATGGTCATCCTGCCCCGCGACCGGTTCTCCGGCACCGTTCGCAAGTCCATCGAGGCCGCTCTGGTGTCGGCTTTTCAGGGGGAGGTGCTGAACTACCACCTCGCGATGGGCGAGGGCGTTCAGGCGCGCCTGCACTTCTATATCGGGGCCGAGACCGAGGCGTTGTCGACGGTCACGGCCGGCCAGCTGGAGGAGACGGTCTCCGACCTCATTCGCACGTGGGCGGATCGTGTGATCGAAGGGCTCGCGGCCGTGTGGTCGACCGAGGAGGTCGACCGTCTCGCCGCCCACTACGGTGCGGCGTTCAGCCGGGAGTACCAGGCGGCCGCGCCGGCCGCCGTGGCGGTCGACGACATCGGCGAGCTCGAAGCGATGGCGGCCGAGGACCGGCAGATCTCCGTCCGGCTCACCAACCGCGGCGCCGAGAGCACCGTGGCGGGGGTGATCGGGGCGACCGAGCTGAAGCTCATGCTCAGGAACGAGCGGCTGATCCTCTCGGACTTCCTTCCGATTCTCGAGGACGCCGGGCTCCGGGTTCTGGCCATGAAGCCGTACGAGGTCGGACCGAGCGACGATCCCGAGGCGACGATCTACGTCTTCGCGGTCCAGGACCGCGAGGGGAAGTGCCTCGACACTGAGCAACGGGGTGATCTCCTCGCCGAGACGATCCTGGCCGCACGGGCCGGGGACGCGGTCAGCGACACCCTCAACGCGCTCGTGGTCATGGCGGGTCTGCATTGGCGTGAGGTGGACGCGCTGCGCGGGTACGCGGGATACGCGTTCCAGGTCGGCGCCGTGCCGAGCCGGAGCGCTCTGCCGAACGCGCTGGTGCGATACCCGGGCATCGCCTGTGAGCTGTTCGACTTGTTCCGGACGAAGTTCGATCCCGAATCGGGGGCGACGCGGGAGCAACGGACGGAGACGGTCGAAGACATCCGGTCGGCATTCCACGCCTCCCTCCGCGGTGTGGCCCTCCTCGCCGAAGACCGTGCGCTGCGACGCCTCGAAGAGCTGATCGGGCGCACCGTGCGCACCAACTATTACAGTCGCGGAGCCACGGCGCCGACGCATCGCTCCGGCGGCGTGCCGTACATCTCCTACAAGTTCCTCGTCGGCGACCTCGAGAAACCGTTGCCGACGGAGCTGCTGTTCGAGGTGTGGGTGCACTCGGCCCGGATGGAGGGTGTGCACCTCCGTGGCGCGACCGTCGCGCGGGGAGGGATCCGGTGGAGCGACCGGCCTGACGACTTCCGGAAGGAGATTCTCGGACTCGTCACGACCCAGATGGTGAAGAACGCGGTGATCGTGCCGGGCGGCTCGAAGGGAGGCTTCGTCACCCGCAAGACTCCGGAAGACCCGGAGGAGCGCTTCGAGGAAGGGAGGCGCCAGTACCAGACGCTGATCCGCGGCCTTCTCGACATCACGGACAACCTCGTCGAGAGCCGCACGGTGGCGCCCGAGGGCGTCTTCGCCTTCGACCCGCCCGACCCGTACCTGGTCGTCGCGGCCGACAAGGGCACGGCGACCTTCTCCGACGTCGCGAACGCGGTATCGGCGGAGTACAGCTTTTGGCTCGACGACGCCTTCGCATCCGGCGGCTCGAACGGATACGACCACAAGGCGGTGGGAATCACGGCGCGCGGCGCCTGGGAGTGCGTGAAGCGGCACTTCCGCGAGAAGGGCAAGGACATCCAGGAGGAGCCGTTCACCGTCGCGGGCATCGGGGACATGAGCGGCGACGTCTTCGGCAACGGAATGCTCCTCTCCGAGCAAATCCGACTCGTCGCGGCGTTCGACCACCGCCACGTGTTCATCGACCCCGATCCGGATCCGGCGAAGACCTATGCCGAGCGCAAACGGATGTTCGAGCTGGAACGCTCGAGCTGGGAGGACTACGACCAGAGCGTGCTGAGCCCGGGCGGAATGATCATCCCCCGCGGCGCGAAGGAGGTGGAGCTCACGTCCGAGGCGCGCCGCGCGCTGGGGATCCGGGGGGACGAAGAGGGCCCCGCCGACGGCGAAGCGCTCATCCGAGCCGTCCTCCGGGCACCGGTCGAGCTCCTGTGGAACGGAGGGATCGGCACCTACGTGAAGTCGCCCTCGGAGACGCACGCGCACGCCAAGGACCCGTCGAACGATGCGGTGCGGGTCGACGTGGACGAGCTCCGGTGCGACGTGGTGGGAGAAGGCGGCAATCTCGGGCTGACCCAGCGGGCTCGGATCGAGTACGCGCTCCTGGGTGGACGCATCAACACCGACTCTCTGGACAACTAGGGCGGCGTCGACCTGTCCGACCACGAGGTGAATCTCAAGATCCTGCTGGCCCCTGCGGTGCGGGACGGCGCGCTGTCACCCGACCGGCGCAACAGCCTGCTGGAGGAGATCACGGAGGCTGTGGCGGAGCTGGTCCTCGCCAACAACCGGTCGCAGAGCCTGGCGATCTCGCTCGACGAGCTCCGCTCGCGCGAGTCCCTGGACGAGGTGCGTGATCTCATGTTCGCCCTCGAAAAGGCGGGTGAGCTCGACCGCGCCGCCGAGGGGCTGCCGTCATCGGACGTTCTCTATGAGCGGAAGGAACGCGGCCAGACGATGGCGCGCCCCGAGCTCTGCTCCTTGCTCGCGCACGCCAAGCTGTCGCTCAAGACGCAGCTGCTCGCGAGCCGGCTCCCGGACGACCCG
>JBDHDM010000080.1:0-13252 GCA_039591515.1 Gemmatimonadota bacterium
GTCCGGCGTTCCCACGAGCTGGAGCGACGGTTGTGCGCGTGAAGCTTCGAGATCCCCCACGTCCTCCGCGCGCTCGTCGAGCACCCCCATCACGTCGAGCCACGCCATGATGTCGCGGCCGCGATACGTGCGCGGCAGACGCGTATGGCGCCCAACGGACAGGGTGACCGGACGCCCGGATCGGTGGATTTCGGCCGCGAGCTGCACTCCGGTCGACGACGCTCCCACCACGAGCACGCCGCCTTGGGGGAGTTGCTCGGGGTTGCGGTATCGAGTGGGCACGACCTGAAGCACCTCCGGGCTGAGCCTGCCGGCCAGCTCCGGAACGTGCGCTCGCTGACAATCGCCGGTGGCGATCACCACGTTCTTCGCGTGCCAGCGGAGCTCGTCCGTGTCCACGACGAAGCCGCTTCCCTCCGGGCGCACCGCGGTCACGGACACGCCGGTCCGGACCGGCGCGTCGAACGAGGACGCATACCGCTCCAGGTACGTCACCAGCTCGTCCTTGCTCATGTAGCCGTCCGCGCCGGGCCCTTCGTACCGCCAAGCCGGGAGCCGTGATTGCCAGCGGGGCGTGAGCAGACGCAGGGAGTCCCAGCGCTCGCTCCGCCACCGCTCGCCGATCCGGCCGCGCTCGAGAACCACGTGCTCCACGCCTCGGTCGGTGAGCGAGCGGCTCAGAGCGAGTCCGGCCTGTCCTCCTCCGACGATGAGGGTGTGCGTGTGGTGCATGGGATGAGTCCTCCTGGAAGTGGGGGAAGGCGGATCGGTCGGCCGGGCCGAAGCCCGACCGACCCCACCCGTCCCGTGTCAGCCGCCGTTGACGGTGATCTGAACCGGGACCCGGTTCGTGACGATGTCGTAGACCGCGGAGCGGGCCTTCGACTGCTCGACGATGGCCTCGAGCTTCTCCCGGGGAGCGTCTCCCTCGATCCTGAAGTCGATGCGCAGATCCTGGTAGCCGTTCCGAACGTCGTCGTTCAGGCCCAGGACACCCTGCAGGTCCAGCTCGCCCTCGATCGTCGACTCGACGGAGTACAGCTCGATGCCGCGGGCCGCAGCGATGGTGCCGATACCGCCGGTAAGGCAAGACGCCAGACCGGCCAGTACGAGCTCGACGGGGAGCGGAGCGCGATCCTCGGCGACCAGCACCTGCGGATGGTCGGCCTCGACCGTGAACTCCTGCACGTGATCGTGCTCCTGGCCAGCTCCGTAGAACGATTTGATCGTGGTGCGGCTATGGGTGCCCGTCTCCCACTTGTTCGTCGCACGGAACTGGAACTTCGCGAGCTCCCGGTTGCCGTCGACGGCGTCGATGGTGGCGAACAAGGTCGGAACGTCGACGCCGTTGAGCGGTCCGCGCAGAGTGGCCTGTGACATGGTGTATCTCCCTGTGTCTCGGTTGTTCCCCTCGAGCTCCGCCGGGAGCTCGGGTCGGGGCGTTGGGTGGGTTCGACGGGAGTACAGGGGCCGCGGTCGAATCGGCTCATCGCCATCACCGACACGACGAAGGGCCACCGTTTCCGGTGGCCCTCCATGTGATGCGTGTAGGGTACGGGTCGTGCCGCTCCGCGGGTGGCGACCCTCCGGCTACCGTCGGATCACTCCGCCCGCAGCGCCTCCATGGGGTCGACCCGCGCGGCGCGTCGCACGGGAAGCCACGTTGCGAGAAAGCTCACCGCGACGAGAACGAACGGGGCCACCGCGAAGGTGACGGGGTCGGTGGTCGAGACCTCGAAGAGGATCGCCTCCATCAGGCCCGTCAGGCCAAGAGCACCGAGCAGTCCCAGCGCGGTGCCGGCGGCGGTGACCAGCATCGACTGACGCAGGATCATCCGACTCACGTCCCCGGATTGGGCCCCGAGCGCGACCCGGACCCCGATCTCCCGCGTGCGCTGACCGACCACGAACGAGATGACGCCCGCCAGACCGATCGCTCCGAGGAAGAGCGCCATCGCGGTCGCAACGGCCAGCACGACCATCGTGACCGAAGTGCTCTCCATCGCCTCCGACACGATGTCGGCCATGGTCCGCGTGGCGCTGATCGGCACACCGGGAGCGAACTCGCGAACGGCACGTTGGGCCCCGGCCACCAGCTCCATGGGGTCCTGCCCGTCGGACATCTTGATGGTCAGGTAGGCGCTCTGGATCTCGAGAGCGGCTGGGCCGTCGACCACCAGCGGGAAGTACGCGTTGGGCCGGAGGTCCTCGTCGGCGAGACCGAACTCCCGCACGTCGCCCACCACGCCGACGATCTCCGCCCACGGCTCGTCGGGCCCGGGCGGGCCCTCGCCGTCGGTGTCGAGGCCCCACGCGACCCGCTCTCCCAAGGGGTCGCCGTCGAAGAAGCTGTGCGCGAAGTCCTCATTCACCCACACCACGCGGCGGGCCTCTTCCCAGTCGGCGGCCTCCATGTCCCGTCCCTGGACGATCGGGATGCCGAGCGAGGAGAAATACCCGGGGCCGACGGCACGATACATCGCGACCGGCGGAAGCTCTCCTTCGTCCCGAGGCCTCGACTCGATGTTGAACGACCCGCCGTTCGAGTTCCCACTCGCCAGGGGGATGTTCGTGGTGATGCCTACGGTTTCGACACCCGGGAGCGCCGCGACGCGCGCGGCGGCATCGGCGTAGAAGCGGGCCGAGAGCCCCGCGTCCTCTCCCCGGTTTCGGTGCAGCCCCATCGTCAGGACGCCCTCGGCCTCGATGCCCAGATCGATCGCGCGCAGCTCGGCGAAGCTCCGGAGCATCAGCCCCGAGCCCACGAGCAGCACGAGGCCCAGCGCGAGCTGGCCCGCGACCAGCAGGTTCCGCACGCGGTGACGCTCGCGGCCGGACGTGTTGGCGCGTCCGCCGTCGCGGAGCACCGCCGCGAAGCGTGTGCCCACGTACCGTGTCATCGGGATCGCTCCGAAGGAGAGCCCGGCGACCACCGAGAGCAGTGCGGTGAGGGCGAGGGACTCGGCGCCGACGCTCACCTCGTTGGCACGAGGCAGCTCGGCGATCGACAGCAGCCAGTCCACGCCCGCGCTGGCGAGGATCACACCGACCAGGCCGCCGCCAAGACCCAGCAAGAGGCTCTCGCTCAGGAAGCTGGCGGCGACACTGCCGCGGCCAGCGCCCATTGCGGCCCGAACCGCCATCTCCTTCGAGCGTGACTCGGCACGCACGAGAAAGAGGTTGGCGACGTTGGCACACGCGATCAGGAGCACGAAGGCGACCGTGCCGAGGATGATCCACAGCGTCGACTCGACGTCGACAACCATGCGATCTCGCAGCGTCTCGACGGAAACGGCGAACCCGGACGACTCGATGAACTGAGGCTGGAGGGGCTCGAAGTATTCGGGCACGCGGGGGATCAGCTCGGTCGAGCGCGCCTGTGCCGTTTCGACCGTCGCGCCGGGCGCGAGCCGCGCGATCGCGCTCATCCCGAATTCACCGAAAGGTCCGTCGGGATCGATCCACAGCGCCCGGTAGAGGTCGACGTCCGCGTCGGGGAAAGTGAACCCGGGCGGCATCACACCCACGACCTCGATGGACTCGCCGTCGAGCTCAATCGTCCGGCCGAGCACTCCCGGATCGGAGCCGAACCTCGCCTCCCAGGTGTCGTGCGCGAGGATCGCGACGTAGCCCCCGTCCTCCGTCGCGTCCTCCGGGTTGAACGGGCGCCCCATGTAGGGCTGCACCCGCAGGAGCTGGAAGAGCGAAGGCTCCGCCGCCACCACCCGCACCCGCGCGGCCTCGTCGCTTCCCGAGAGGTTCGATTGGCCGCGCCCGTATGCCGCGATGGTCTCGAAGTAGTCGGCGTACTCGCGGTAGAAGGCGAGCATGCCGGGCGAGTTGTTGAGCTCCGGCAGATCGATGCCCGGCGCGTGATGTCGCAGCTGGACGATCCGGTCCGAATCCTCGTACGGAAGCGGCTGAAGGAGGATCGCGTTGACGATCGAGAAGATTGCCACGTTGGCGCCGATGCCGAGCGCGAGCGTCAGCACCGCGACCCCGGTGAATCCCGGACGCTTCGCGAGCGTGCGGGCAGCCAGGCGTAGTTCCCTGAAGACGTTCATGATGCGTTCCCCGATTCCCGGACGCCCGTAATGGGCGCCACGTCCACTCCGTGCGGGCTCCGGCCGGAGCTCCGCCCACCACTCTCCCGGTATTCGTGTCACGAGGTCGAAGCACGCCCGGAGCGTGGTCCCGACCACGGTCTCTCCCGTGAAGCGCTCGGCGTCGGCGAGGATTGCTGCGAGGTCCGATAAGGACTCCCGCGTGTATGCCCGTCGATATCGCCGTGGCATGAGCCGGAGCAGCGCGGCGTACGCTGCGAGGCCGAGGCTCCTGGTGGGAGACATGCCGATCGCCGTCCGTCAGGCGCCGCTGAGCGCCCGGGTGGCCCTCGCCTGGTCGAGGATCGCCTGTAGGCGTCCTACCTCGTCGGCGAGGGCGTCACGTCCGGACTCTGTCAGCCGGTAGTAGCGCCGTCGCTGATCCTCGTCCGGATCTTCCTCCCCCTCCAACGCTTCGATGAGCCCACGCTCGGAGAGCTCCCGGATGGAGCCGTAGAGCGTCGCCGGGTAGAGCTTCACGGCACCCTGCGTCCGTTCCTTCACGCTGCGGCGGATGGCGTAGCCGTGCTGAGCGCCGTCCGCGAGCGCGAGCAGGATGTGGAACCACGCAGTCTTCAGCTCGCCCCGCTTCGCGTCGTTGGCCGCGTCACTTCCCATGCAGCGCTCCTTCGATGAGCTCCAATCGATACGATTGCATATCGATATAGAATCATACTGAGTTTGTCCAGCGTTGGTTTCAGTCTCGGCGGCCATCCCCCATGATGTCGCCAGAGATTCGCCGCTTGGGACGAGGCTTTGACGTTCGATTGACGAGAATCGAAGACGTTTCGTGTAATAGTCTGGGGAGGTGACGCTCGAGTGACGCCGGCGCCCCACCGTCCCTGACCGAGTCGTGCGAGGGGCAGGCCCCGCCGTGGGCGCCTCTCGAAAAGACCACCGTCCGAGCACGCAAGAAAAGGAGCAGTCCGTGGACGAGTCCCGCGAGAGGTCCATGGGTCACCCATCCGACGACGCCCGGCTCTGCCGCTGCGGATGGTTTCTGGTCGACCTCCAGGGGCTGATCACCGACGAGCGTTTACCGGAGGACACGCGACTCCGGTCCGCGGTCGGCCATCTCTTCTGGTCGTTGATCGATCCGCGTTACCAGATCAGCCTTCGGCACCTCCGCCTGAACCGGAGCGGCGACGAGCTGCCGGTGCGCAACGATGAAGGGGAGCCCCGCTGGGTCCGCGTCTTCCCGAGCGGAACGGGGAGGGGCTTCGTCATCCGGATCGCGCTCAAGCCGGGATGTATGCTCTCGCCTCCGGCGGGGTTCGCCGGGTACGACGAGTCGAGCCACGACGCCTGAGCCCCCGGGCTCGTCCGCCTAGCCCCCGCGCTGCTCGGCGATGGCGGCTTCCATGGCGGCGACGGTTGCCTCGGTACGGAAGTCGATGAGCCGTTGGCCGTGCGCGAGCGCCTTGTCCAGGGGCAGGATGCTGATCCCGTTGATCGACGCCTTGTCGGCGGCTACACGCTCCTCGAAGCGCACGTGTCGCGGGTCGTCGTTCATGATGATCGACGTGATGTAGTAGTCGTCGTGGAGACCCTCGAGCCTCGGATCCTCGTCGATCCCGAGCTCGTCACGCTGGTAGGCGAGCACGTCCTGGTAGTTGTAGTACTCCGGGATGTGCGCGATCACGACGCCGTCGCCGGCCCAGGCGGCGCGCAGCTCGTCCGCGACTTCTTGCATGCCGCGCAAGTTTCCGCCGCTGTCGCCCATCATGAAGATGCTGGTGAAGCCCTGTGCCTTGAGGCTGGTGGCGTAATCCCGCAAGACGGCGCGATAGGTCTCCTGGGACAGGCGGATCCCGCCGGGCGTGCTCGCCCTCTCCGGTGTGCCGGGCTCGATCGTGATGATCGGAGCGACGAGCGTGTTGCCGAAGCGACGCGCGATCGCTTCGCCCATGACCCTCAGCACGTGGTTGTGCTTGCCCGTCGTGAGATAAGGTCCGTTCTCTTCGATGCCACCGGTGAGGATGAGCGCCGTCGTCGTCCCCGCATCCAGCAGGTCACGGACCTCGAGCATCGTCAGCTCCTCGATCCAGACGTTGTCCGCCATCTCGATCGGTCTCGGGAACGTTGCCATGTCCTTCATCTCGTCCTGGGCGGCGGCCGGACTGGCGGTCGTCAGCAGCGCGAGAATGGCGAGCAGGATGGTCGGGGCGCGGCGCATGCGGTATCTCCGGATCGGATCGAACGGTCTCGAGAAGAGAGACACCGACCCCGGGGACTTCGTTCGACCGGGACGGCCGGCGCTCCGCGGTGCGGTGAGGCGAGCCGGGTCAGGTGCCCATGTGGGCCGCGATGTTCGCACCCCGTGCGCCGAACAGACTGGAGCTCGTTTCCACAGCCGTACCGGCGAAGACGTCGAAGATCTCGACGATACCCGCCTCCTCGAAGCCGGCATCGCGCAGCAGCGGCGGGTAGTCCTCCATCCAGGTGGCGCCGGCGATGCACTCCGTCCAGAGGTCGAGTGCCTCCGACACGTAGGGCGGAATTCGCCATTGGACCACGACGTCGGCGATGCGCAGGCGACCGCCGGGCTTGAGGACCCGTGCGATCTCTCGGAAGGTGTCACGCTTGTCCGGCGTGAGCGTCACGACGCCGTTGCTGATCACCAAGTCCACCGAGTCGTCCGGGAGAGGGAGCGATTCGGCGTGGCCCCATTCGACGCGCACGTTCGTGGCTCGCGTTTCCGAGACACATTGCTGGGCGCGCTCGACCATGGCGGCCGTCATGTCGACTCCCATCACCCATCCCTCGGGCCCGACCAGGCGTGAGGCGATCAGAGTGTCGACCCCGGAGCCGCATCCGATGTCCAGCACGGCTTCGCCCCGGAGGGGCTCGTCGATGCGGAAGGGGTTTCCGACCCCCGCGAACGACTCGAGGGCGAGTCGCGGCACGCCGTCGAGTAGTCGCGCGGTGTACCCGAGCCGATTGGCGAGCGGTGGACCGGAGATGAAATGGAAGCGGCGGTGTGGATGGAGGGCGAGGTCGGTGAACGCGTCCTCGATCGCCGCTCGCAACCTGCCCCGATCGAGGTTCGGGGCCGTCCGCCTCGAATATCCTTGGCTCATGTCGCTCGGTGCACTCCTCGGATCCTCCGCCACTCTGGCGCTTGTCAGGGATACCGGGGATCTTCACGATCAGGCTCAAGCGGCGCCTGCCGCGAATGGCGCCGCGTCGGAGGGCCGGCTGCGAGGAGTGACCCGATGGAAGCCGACGACATCACACGCCTGCTCGCCGCTGCGAGGGACGGCAGCGACGAGGCCATGGACGAGGTCTTCGAGGTCGTGTATCCGCGACTCAAGGAGATCGCGCGTGCCCGGCGTCGTGGGTGGCAGGGTGCGCACACCATGAACACCACCGGGCTGATCCACGAGGCGTACATGAAGATCGCCAGCGGAAACAGCTCGTTCGACAACCGGGGTCACTTCTTCGCGACGACCGCGCGCGCCATGCGGCAGGTCCTCATCAACTACGCCGAGCGACAGTCGGCGAAGAAGCGAGGCGGCGGCGCCTCGGAAGTGACGCTGTACGACGACGACGCCGTCACGGACGACGCGATGGACGAGCTCCTGACGCTGAATGGCGCCCTGGAGAAGCTCGAAGCGATGAGTGCCCGCCAGGCGCAGGTCGTCGAGTGTCTCTTCTTCGCCGGGCTCAACATTCCGGAGACGGCTGAAGCACTCGACATCTCGCCTGCGACGGTCAAGCGCGATTGGGCGACGGCTCGCGCCTGGCTGTACCGCGAGATGCAAGACGAAGACGGCGGTGACGGATCGACCTGATCGAAGCCCGGACGCCCATCGTTGGGAGCGCGTCCAGGAGCTTCTCGGCGAGGCGCTGGAGCGGCCTGTCGAGGAGCGCGCCGCCTTCCTCGACGCGTCGTGTGACGACGACCAGATACGGGCGGAAGTCGAGTCGTTGATTCGGGCGTCCGAGGAGTCCGAGGACTACTTCGGTGATCTGGCGGACCGCGCCGGGATGACGCTGTCGGCCGATACTCGGACACGGGAGCCGGAACGTCCCGAATCGCTCGCGGAGGCGCGCCGGGCCGAGCTCGAGCGGGTACGCTCGGGGCTGGTCGGCACACGAATCGATCAGTACACCGTACTCGAGTGGCTGGGCCAGGGAGGCATGGCCTCGGTGTATCTGGCCGAGCGGGCCGGCGAAGGCTTCGTGCAGCGCGTGGCCCTCAAGGTCGTATCCACGAAGGTCTCCGACCCGCTCATTCAGCGCCGCTCGAACGAGGAACGCCGGATTCTCGCAAGGCTCGAGCACCACGGGATCGCCCGCCTGATCGACGGGGGGGTGACGTCCGAGGGGCATCCGTTCTACGCGATGGAGTACGTCGAGGGTAAGGGTGTGCTCCGGTACTGTGATGACTTGCGCCTCTCCGTCGAGGACCGGCTTCGCCTCTTTCTCGACGTTCTGGTGCCGGTCCAGTACGCGCACGAGCGTCTGGTCATCCACTGCGATCTCAAGCCCAGCAACATCTACGTCACCGCCAGTGGGGGCGTGAAGCTCCTCGACTTCGGAGTGGCGCGGCTCATCGATCCACAGGCGGCGGGCACGGGTACGACCGGACTCTGGTTCACCCCGGCCTATGCGAGCCCGGAGCAGGTCCGGCGGGAGCCACCCGGCACCGCCTCCGACGTGTACTCGCTCGGCGTGCTCCTCTACGAGCTGCTCACCGGGCACCGCCCGTACCGCTTCGCGACGAATCTCCACGACGAGATCGCCAAGACCGTGGGTCAGTTCGTTCCCGTCGTGCCGAGCCAGGCCGTCACGCAGACATCCACGCGCACCGTGGACGGTCAGAGGATCGAGGTGACGCCCGAGTCCGTGGCGCTCGCGAGGGGCACCAAGCCCGACACCCTTCGCCGTCAGCTGCGTGTCGATCTGGACGCGATCGTCATGAAGGCGCTCGCCAAGGACGCGGACGCCCGTTACCGCAACGCGGAGCGGCTCGCCGCCGACATCCGGAGACACCTCGACGACAAGCTCGTCTCCTCGGTCGTGCCCACCGCACCATACCGGGCCGGGAAGTTCCTCCGTCGAAACCGGAGCTCCGTGACGGCGGGGACACTCGTGGCGGCAGCCCTGATCGCGGGCCTCGGAGGGTCGCTCTGGCAAGCGTCGCGGGCGACCCGTGCCGCTCAACGAGCCGAGGACGAGGCAGAGAAGGCGCAGCTCGTCGCGGAGCTCATGGGAGACCTCTTCCGACTCACCGACCCCAACGAGGCGCTTGGCGACACCGTCACGGCGCGAGATCTGCTCGATCGAGGGGCCGAGCGGATCCGGGCGGAGTTCGGGGACCAGCCGGACGTACAGGCCGAGCTGCTGTCCGAAGTCGCGCGCGTGTACAACAACATGGGGCTGTACGCGCGCGCCGAGCCGCTTGCCGAACAGGCGCTGGATCTGCGTGCGACGGAATTCGGGCCGCTGAGCGAGGAGGTGTCGGAGAGCCTGATCCAGCTCGGGGTGATCGAAAGGAACCTCAGTGAGCCCGCTCGGGCGATCGAGCTGCTCGCGCGTGCCATCGACATCCGAACCTCGTTCGTCGAGGGGCCCGACCCGCAGCTCATCGAGGCGAGACGCGTGCTCGGCTGGGAGGTCCGCCAGGCGGGGGAGTATGCCCGGGCCGCCGGCCTCTTCGCGACTGCCCTCGAGGATCAGCGACAGATCGACGATAGTCCGGCGGCCGTCGCCGACCTGATGTTCGGACTGGCCTCCTCGTACCACGACGATGGCATGCTCGAGCAGGCCGACTCGGTGTTCAACGAGATCCTCTCACGCGTCGACCCGGATGCGCGGCCCACCCCCAATGCGGTCGGGGCGCTGCGGACGGTCGGGATGGTCCGCCGGCTGCGCGAGCAGCACACCGAAGCCGATCCGATCCTGAAGAGCGCGGTCGACATGGCGACACGCCTCTACGGTCCGGAGCACCCCGAGGTGCTCGAAACGCGCCAGGAGTACGCCTCGAACCTCTCGGCGCTCGGGCGCTGGGAGGAATCCGAGCAAGCGTTTCGAGCCTCGTTGTTGATCGCGGAGCGCTCACTCGGTCCGGATCATCAGACCACGGCGCGCCTGTCCGACGGGCTCGGGAGCGTGCTCGAAGACCTCGGGCGGTACGACGAGGCGGTCGCCTACCAGCAGGTCTCCCTGGAGGAGAAGGTCCGCCGGCACGGGAACCGGGACCACACCGGTGTGCTCACCTCGCTGGTCGCGGTCGGGCGGTCGCTCACACTCGCCGGTCGTGCGCAGGAGGCCGAAGATTACCTCAACCAAGCCGAGGCGATGTCTGCCAGACTCGGCAGCGAACGCAGCGTCTACACGATCTCCAGTGAGCGGAGCCGAGGGCTCCTGGCCCTGGCCCGAGAGGACTACGAGCTGGCCGAAGCACACTTTTTGACCGCCATCGACCTCGCCGACGAGCTGCTCTCGCGGCCGAGTCACCGCTTCGCGACGGGGGCGAAGCTCGAGTACGCCACCGTGCTCATGGCGGCCGACAGGTCCTCAGAGGCGGCCGCCCTGCTCGAGGAGGTCGAAGCGCTGCTGCTCGAGCGTGTCGGAGAGCCGCACCCGCTCGTCGACGAGGCCCGCACACTGCTGCGCTCCGCCCGGGCGAGCTGAGCCGGCAGGTTGGGCGCACAGAGGTGGTACGCCCCTCTGCGGCCGGGCGCCTGGTCCGGATGGGCGAGGAACGCGCTGGTATCGGTCCACACGCTCGCGTCGAGCGTGGCACCCGCCGGGGGCGTGAGCACTCCTCCGGAGCCGAGCGCCGCCAGACCGCTCATGAAGAGGAAGCCCGACACCGCGAGCACCGCCGCCTGGCGAAGCGCTCCGAGTATCGATTCCTGGTCGAGCATCATGGTCTGGCTTCCGGTTGGTGGACGGCGGGTCTTCTCACTCGGGTGACCGGAGGCGGAGACGATTCGGCTCATCCGGCATACATTTCGCCGGCAGGCGTCGGCTGGACCGGCGCGAGTACGCATCGCAATCGGGGGAAGCTCCCATGAAGACGAAGTGGATCGCGCTGGGCGCGCTCACACTGCTCATGTCGGTTCCGCTCGGGACACCGGCGTTGGCGAACGCGCAGACGTTTCCCACGGACGACCCCGTCATCCGGCAGATGTGGTCGGAGGGGATGGTCGAGGAGAACTCGCAGGCCTACTCGCTGGCCCAGGTGCTCCTGGATTCGATCGGGCCTCGCCTCACGGGCACGCCGCAGTATGAGGCGGCCGGGGACTGGCTGCTGTCCAGGTACGCGGCCTGGGGCATCGACGTGGAAAAGCAGCAGTACGGAACGTGGCGCGGTTGGGAGCGCGGGATCACGCACATCGACCTCGTCTCGCCGCGCTTGCGAACCCTCAAGGGGATGCTGCTCGCGTGGAGCGGTGGGACCGACGGTCCCGTCGAAGCCGAGGTCATCGCGCTCCCCGAGTTCTCCAGCGCGGCCGAGTTCGAGGCCTGGTTGCCGGAGGCGGACGGGAAGTTCGTCTCCATCTCCTATCCTGAGCCGACGTGCCGGGCCCCGGAGTCCTGGGAGGAGTGGGCGACGGCGGCCTCGTGGGAGAAGATGCAGGCCGAGCGGTCGGAGGCGCGCACTGCCTGGGCCCGGTCGATGCTGGCAGCCCTCGGCCAGGCACGGGGCGGCGTGACGGGCCTGGAGGACGAGATCGCGCGGCGGCTCGAGGCGGCCGGCGCGGCCGGTGTGTTCCGGGGCCTTTGGTCGAACGGTTGGGGGGCGGACAAGATCTTCGACTCGAGCACCGCCGAGATGCCGAGCGTTCACCTCGATTGCGAGGATTACGGGCTCGTGACCCGTCTTGCGCAACAAAGCCAGTCGCCACGCGTTCGGCTCGAGGCGGAGGCCGAATGGCGGGGCGAGGTCCCGGCCTTCAACGTCGTCGCCACGATTCCAGGGGCGGAGCTGCCCGACGAATACGTCCTCCTCGGGGCGCACCTCGACTCCTGGGACGGGGCTTCCGGCGCGACGGACAACGGCACGGGCACCATCATGATGCTCGAAGCAGCGCGTATCCTGAAGGCGGCCTACCCCAATCCGCGCCGCACGATCGTCGTGGGGCATTGGGGTGCCGAGGAGCAGGGCCTCATCGGCTCCACGGCCTTTGCGGCGGACAACCCCGAGGTCGTCGACGGGATGCAGGCAGGCTTCAACCAGGACAACGGGACGTGGCGTGTCGACTACATCCGGATGATGGGCTTCACCGGGGCCGGCGAGCACTTCGCCCGCTGGTTCTCCGCGATCCCCAACCAGATCACGGATCACATCGAGCTCGACGTGCCGGGGATGCCGGAGTCGGGTGGTAGCGACCACATGTCGTTCATCTGCAAGCCGGTGCCGGCCTTCCGCTTCCAGTCGAACTATCCCGACTACCGCCAATACACGTGGCACACGGGAATCGACACGTTCGACAAGATCGTCTTCGACGACCTGCGCAATAACGCCACGCTGGCGGCCATGGTCGCGTACATGGCCTCCGAGGACCCGGAGCAGGTTTCACGCGAGACGAGGGTGCTGCCCGTCCGACTCGAAGGGCCCCAGCGGGTCTCGCGACGCACGATGGCGTCGTCGGCGACGGGGCAGTGGCCTCAGTGCAGGCCTCCGAGAAGGAGCTTCGGCGGCTAACCAAGTGCGAGGAGGCTGATCTCCTCGCCACGCCCGATGCGCGAAGGGGGGCGGGCCCGCGGGCACGCCCCCCTCTCCATCGGCGCAGTCCGAGCCTGCGCCGCGAGCCGACGTGGCCTGCTCAGTGCAGGATCGGCGTCTTCATCGCGGCCGTCAGGCCAGCGTGGTCGGAAGGCCACAGGCCACTGTCGGTGACGTCCCGCTGACGGGTCCCCACGACGTCCATGTTCACCCAGCCACGGCTCTCTCCGTTGGCTCCCTCGGAGTCGTCCGAGGAACGCAGGAGGACGAAGTCGATCCGCTGGTCGAGCTCGACGGGCCCCATCAGATCCTTGGCGGTGCAGCAGGTGAGGCCGACGTCGTTGCGCGAATGGGCCGCCACCAGCCAGGCGTCCGTGTAGCCCGCGTCGATGAACTTCCCGTAGGTGGGAGTCCAGGACGGGTCGGCCGGGGTACCTTCGGCGTCGGAATTCAGATCACCCGTCAC
>JBDHDM010000081.1:0-14292 GCA_039591515.1 Gemmatimonadota bacterium
TGGACGGGCGACTCGTTCTACGAGGGACCGATCTGGCTCTTCGCGCCGGAAACGGACCTTGACGCGTACGTCGCCTCGATGTCGCGACTGGCCGAGCTGGCTCCGAGCCTGACGAGCCTCTTCCCGGCGCACAACACTCCGGTCGCCGATCCGGTGCGGCTCGAGGAGCTCGTCCGCACCCTCGGAGCGATCCGTTCCGGGAGCGCGGAGGGGACACGATCGGACGACGGCGCGACCCTCACGTTCGACGCCGGCGCGTTCTCCGTCCTTCTCCGCGCCGACCTGCTCGAATCGGGCGTGCCCTGACCGCGAGGGCGCGCCCGCTCCTCGCGACATGTCTGCGTGGCACCCGGGGGGAGCCTGCCCGACACGGCGCCTAGAACAGGTGCATCGCGCGGCTCAGGAAGACGGAGAGCCTTCGCATCACGACCGTCCTGAGGGCCAGACCGTCACCGTGCAATACGCAGAACGGGGCCATGCGCGTCACGCCGTGCGACCCGTGCACGAGCGCGGTACGGCACCCGCACGCGTACCGTCCTCCGGGAAATCTCCTCACGTTCCTCATCTCACCTCCACCCTTTCCCATTCCACTTCACTTGTTTCGTACGTCGAAATGTGCACATGGTTTCCCTCGCCGGCCGACGGAGGCGGAGGATCGGGGATCTTGAGCCGTCCCTTCCGCGGGAAGAGGCCGCTCCGCGCTGCTAGCGGAGTAGCTCCACGGGGTCTCGTCGCCAGGCCGTCCGCGCAGGGACCCAGCTCGCCACACCGGCCACGGCGAGGAGCATGCCGCCGACCGTCACGTAGGTGAGAGGGTCCAGGGGCGTCACGTCGAAGAGGAGCGACTCGATGAAGCGGGTCAGCCACCAGGCGGCCGCCCATCCGGCCACCACGCCGACGCCCGTCATCCGGAGACCTGAGCGTACGACCTCGGTCGAGAGGCGGGGGCCATCGGCCCCGAGGGCGGCGCGGATGTTCAGCTCGCGCGCGCGCCGACCCACGGAATAGGAGAGGAGCCCGTAGACGCCGGTCGCGGCGAGGGTCAGCCCGAGCAAGGCGAACAGCCCGATGAGCGTCAGCGCGAAGTGCAGCGCGCTCAGCCGCTCGGCACCGATCTCATCGAGCGATACGACGTCGGTCAGCAGCGGGCGTGGGTCTGTCAGAGCGGAGCGCTCGCGCACGACCTGCGACGGCAGCGGAGTATTCGAGGCGGCTACGAAGACCGGCCGACCCCACATGTTCTGAGAATACGTGACGTAGACCGTCGGCAGGTCGTCGGTTCGCACGTCGCGTCCGCGAACCGATTCGACCACGCCGATCACCTCGATCCTCTTCCAGTCGTCCCAGACCCGTGAGCCGTCCCCGTATTCGCGGCGCTGCATGGAGATTACTTGGCCGACGGCGGGAAGGCTCGGCCAAGCGGCGCGGGCGAAGCGCTCGTCGACCACCGCGAAGAGGCGGTCGAAGTCTTCCATGTCACGCCACTCGAATGAGCGTCCTTGCACGACCTCGATCTCGAGCGCCTCGAGCGCTCCGGGTGCGGTGCGGCGGTAGTCCGCAAGTAATGCGCGTGCGCTCTCGTCCATCCCGAGACGCACTTCGGCCCGATCGACGCCATCCAGGGGCACGGGTGTCATGACGCCGACCGCACGGACTCCCGGCTCGGCGAGGAGGCTCTCCTGGACGTCTCGGAAATACGTGACCCGCGACGCCCAGGACGGATGGGTCGGCGTGGTCAGGTTCGCCTCCCACGTGTAAACGCCGTCCGTGGCATAGCCCGGATCGACCGCGAAGGTGTTGCCGAGGCTGCGCAGTAGAAGACCCGAGCCCGTTACGAGGACGACCGCCAGGGCCACCTCGAGCGTCACGAGGACGGAGCCGGTGGCTCGCTCGCGCCGGGAGCCGACTGCCCTCAGGCCAGCGCCCGGCGACGCGGTCCGAGCCGAGCGGATCGCGGGAAGGAGCCCGGCCAGGATGGCAACGCCGATCGTGAGAGCCGCGGTGAAGGCGAGGACCGAGCCGTCGACGTGTACGCTGTCCAACCTGGGGATCTCGGGTGGGGCCAGCTCGACGAGGAGGGACGTGAAGGGCTGCGCGAGAGCCACGCCGATTCCACCCCCGCACACGGCCACCACGAGGCTCTCGGACAGCGCGAGGGACGCGAGGTGGCCTCGGCTCGCTCCCAGGGCTCGGCGCAGCCGGAGCTCTTCGTCGCGCTCGAAGGCGCGTACGAGCAGGAGGGTGGCGACGTTCGCGCACGCGATGAGAAGAACGAATGCGACGGCGGCCAGCAGCGTTGCGAGGGGCTGTCTGGCCGTCGCTCCCGCCTCGTCTTGGAGCCACGAGGCGCGCAGACGGAAGTCGTCCCGGGCGTCTTCCGGGAAGTTGGCCCTTTGCCAGGAGGCGAGCTGGTCTAGCTCGTCCTGCACCCGATCGAGGCCGGTACCGTCCGGAACACGCGCGATCGCGCGGACGAAACGTGTGTCCCTCGGAAACGAGGGCTGATCGTAGGGCGACATGATCCACACGTCTTCGGGCACGGTCTCCTCGAGCTCGGACGGCAGGTGCGCACGAAAGCCCGGCGGCATGACGCCCACGATCCGGTGTCGGTGACCGCTGATGTCCATGAGGTCCCCGAGTACGCCGGGATCGGCTCCGAAGCGGTCGCGCCAGAACTCGAAGCGGAGCACGACCGCTCCCACCGGTCGCACGAAGTCGGGGTCGCGGATCTGCTCGTTGCTGAGCTTGAACTCGTCCGAGGCGACGAAGCCCCTACCCAACAGGGGCTCGACGGCATGGAGGTGGAAGAACCCGTGGCCCACGGTCAGGGTGCGAACCGGCTCGGGAAGTACCTCGCGCACCATGCTCGTGCGCCCGAAGCCGAAGACGAGCGCCGCGTCCTCGAAGGCGTCTACCTGCAACACTTCCGCGGCCTGAGGACCGGACAGCAGCTCCGTCGCGTCGTCGCTCGTCGCTCCCCAGACGTAGACGAGCCGATCTCCGTCCGGGAAGGGCAGGGGTTCGAGGAGCACTCCGTCGATCACGGAGAAGACGGCGGTATTCGCTCCGATGCCCAGAGCGAGTGTCGAGACGATCGAGAGGGTCAGGCCAGGCCGCCGTGCCAGGCCGCGGACTCCGAAGCGGAGGTGCCACGCCAGCTCTGAGAGCGGCCGCCGGCGAGCGCGAGGTGTTCGTCGAGCGGTTGTGGTCGGTCGGCCCCGTTCGTCGTGGCGTCGATCGGCGTCGCCCAGCGCACGGACCAGTCGGGCCGTATCGGGGTGCAGCACCTGACGCCACAGCCAGATGTGCGCGGACACGGGGCCGGAGGCTCGGCTGCGTTCGCGGTACGCCTCTTCGAGCTCGTCGACCACCTCCGCGCCCAACCGGCCAGGGAGCCGTCGCGCGAGGAGCCTCAGCGGAAGACTGGTCCGACTCATGCGGGCTTCACCCCTTCCCACAGGCGCGCCATCACCTCTCGGGCGTGCCGCAACTCGGCCCATCCCTCGGGGGTGAGTCGGAAGTAGCGTTTACCCCGCCCACCGCGGGCCGGATCGGGCGCCGTGGTCTCCGACGTGACCAGCCCCTGTTCCTCGAGTCGGACCAGCGTCACGTAGACCGTGCTGACGGCGAGTTCGCGGCCGGTGGCGACCTCCAACTCCTCGCGGACGACCTTGGCGAACGCGTTCTCGCCGAGACGAGCGACGGCGAGCATCGTCATCTGCTGAAGATTCCCCAGGCCCACGACCCGACCTCCCACCACCGACGCAATCTGACATTGTCATGTTGCATCGGCCCTGATCGGATGTCAAACGTGCCGCGGTCATTTTCGCGCAGCGTGCGTCCGCTTCAGTCTCCTCTCAGTGCCTCCACGGGATCCACTCGGGAGGCCCGGCGGGCGGGCAGCCACGTCGCGAGTAGCGACACGCCCACGAGGAGGGCCGCAGTCGCGGAGAAGGTCACCGGGTCCGTCGCGGATACGCCGTACAGGAGCGATGCGAGCACCCGGCTCAGCCCGAAGGAGGCAAGCAGCCCGAGGGCCACGCCGATCCCTGTGAGCACGAGCCCTTGGCGCAGGAATCCGCTGAGCACCACCCCCGCAGGGGCCCCCAGGGCCATGCGCACACCGATCTCCTGCGTGCGTCGGCTCACCACGTAGGCGACCACGCCGTAGATGCCCACGGTCCCGAGGAGAAGGGCCACACCGGCGGCGATGCCCAACAGCACCACGGTGAACGACGTGGCCGCCATCGAGTCCTCGACGATCGAAGCCACCGAGCGCGGGGTGATCATCGGGAGACGCCCGTCGATCGCGCGCAGCTCCTCGCGAGCGGGTGCGATCACCGCGAGCGGATCGCCGGCGACCTTGACGACGACGTCGAAGCCCCGTGTCGGGTCGGGGTCGGCCACGTTGCCTCCCAACACCGGCTGGTACGCCATCGGCAGCGGCTCCTGCGCGACACCGTCGAAGCGTACGTCTGCGGCGACTCCCACCACCTCCCAGGGATCGTTCTCCTCACCCTGACTCCGGATCGCTTTGCCGAGTGCGCTCTGGTCGGGCCAGAAGGTCCGGGCGAGGGTCTCGGACACGACGATGGACCGAGCCTCGTCGGCCTGGTCCGTCCATTCCAGCGCGCGGCCCTCGACGATCCGGATCGACATGGTCCGGAAGTAGTCGGGGCTCACACGACGACGCTCGATCATCGGGCCGAGCTCGCCCTCGGGGAACGGCTGTTCGACCGGCTCCATCGGCCCCGCCGATTTGGCCTCACTCAGGGGCAGCCCGTTGATCATCCCGACCGCTTCGACGCCCGGCATCGCCGCTAATCGGTCGGCGAGCTGGCGCTGAAAGTCGAGCACAGACGCGGGCTCCTGGTACTCGGCCGAAGGCAAGCCGAGGCTGAACGTCACGAGGCCTTCCGTGTCGAAGCCCGGGTCCACGTTCTTGAGCGCCACGAAGCTCCGGAGCATCAGCCCCGATCCCACCAGGAGCACGAGCGCGAGCGCGACCTGTGCCACGACGAGCCCGCTACGGGCGCGCATGCGGTCCTTGCCGCCGGTGGAGGCCCTCCCTCCGTCCTTGAGGGCGTTCGAGAGGTCGCGCCGGCGGGATCCGAAGGCCGGGACAACACCGAAGACGAGTCCGGATGCCAAGGAGATTGCCGCCGCGAACAGAAGAACGCTTCCGTCGATTCCGATGTCGAGCGCCTGGGGAAGATCCGCCGGCGCGAGCGCGAGCAGGCCACGCACGCCGAACTCCGCCAGCACCAGGCCCAAGACGCCGGCTCCGAGCGCGAGCGTCACGGATTCCGCGAGATACTGCCGGGCGATCTGGAGGCGACCTGCGCCGAGGGCGGTGCGCAGCGCTTGCTCACGCTGGCGGGCTTCCGCCCGCACGAGGAAGAGGTTCGCCACGTTCGCGCACGCCACCAGTAGCACGATCCCCACGGTCCCGAGCAGTACCCACAGGACCTGCCGCACGTCTTCGACCACGACCTCCTTGAGCGGCTTCACGTCGGAGGCGAGTCCCGCCTGCTCCATCACCCCCGGCGGGAGCTCGTCGGCGTGCTCTGCCGCGAATCGCATCAGCAGCTCCTGCATCTCGACGTCGGCCGACTCTGGCGTCGCCCCGGCAGCGAGACGTCCGAAGCCGATGAGTCCGAGCGACCCGCCGTCGGGCGCTTCGGGATCGATCGTCATCGGAATCCAGAGCTCCTCGTTGAGGACGGAGAAGCGCTCGGGCATGACGCCGATCACTCTCCGGCGGGTCCCGTCGAGCTCGACCAGCTGCCCGAGCACGGACGGATTGGCCCCGAAGCTCTGCTCCCAGAGCCCGTATCCGAGAATCGCGACCGGCTCGGCGCCGGGGCGGTCCTCCCCCTCCACGAAGGCTCGTCCGAGCATCGGCTGTACGCCGAGCACGTCGAAGTACCGACGAGTCACCACCGCTGCGCTGAGCTGCTGCGGGTCTCCCTCCGTGACGAGGTTCACGTTCGAGTTGCTCACCACGGCGAAGGCTTCCAGCTCGCGCGCGTTGGCCTCGTAGTGCAGGTACATGGCCTGCGAGTGCGGGATCAGAGGCACGTTGACGCCCAAGCCCGGCGCTTCGTGGTTGTAGCTGACCAACCGCTCCGGCTCGGGGAAGGGGAGGGGGTTGATGAGCACCCCGTCCACGACGCTGAAGATGGCGGTATTCGCTGCGATCCCGACCGCCAGGGTCACGCCGGCCAGGCCGGTGAAGAACGGGTTCCTCGCCAAGCCCCTCACCGCCGTCCGCACGTCCCGCACCATCGCATCCATCGTCCACCCTTCCGTTCTGAGGTACCACGCGTCGGCGATCGCGCCCCACGCGTACGTCATCGATCCACCCCGAGCGGTGAGCTCGGCCTCCCACTCCTCGATCCACTCGGCGCGCAGGTCCGTCGGTACCAGGACCGAGGTCAGCCGCACCCAGCGCGACGACGGGCGCATCACGCGTCTCCGGTCGGGGCCGGGGGGAGCTCTCCCAACATCCGTCTCATTTCCGCGAGCTTGGCCTCGGCTTCCGCGAGCCCTTCACGCCCTGCGGCCGTGAGCTCGTAGGTCCGGCGCCGCGGTCGTCCGTCCGCGTGGGCTTCGGCCTCGCCCTCCCATCGGGATCGGAGGAGCGCCCCCTTCTCGAGCCTGCGCAGCGCGGGGTACACCGTACCGCTGGGCAGCCCACAGGCGTCCATGATGTCGAACCCGTAGTGATAGCCCGCCGACACCGCGCGAAGCACGAGCGCCGTAACCTGCGTCATCCGAACCGAGCCCACCCCGTGCCTCCGGTCTACTTTGGAGTTTTCTACATAGCCTACGGGAGGGGCTGCGTGGAGGTTTCACGTGCGACCGCGGGCGTCCGTTCCGAGAGGGTGGGCGCCAACGTTCGCGGTCGACCCGCGACGTAACCCGTGGGGCATCTGCCCCGTAGGGATCCCGCAGGGAGTCGCGCGCACACGCGGAGGTGAAGGATGGGTGAGCTGGTTCGAGACCTCAGGTACGCCATTCGTTCTCTGCTCAGGCAGCCGGGCTTCACCGCCATCACCGTGGGAACCGTAGCGCTCGCGATCGGAGCCAATACGGCGATCTTCAGCGTCGTGCAGGGCGTGCTCCTGAAGCCGCTGCCCTACGAGGACCCGGGACGCCTGGTGGTCATATGGGCCAATCTCACGAACCGTGACGTACCCAAGTTTCCGGTCTCGCCGCCCGACCTCCGGGACATGCAGGAGCAGGGAACGTTGTTCGAGGACATGGGCGGCGTCATCACCTTCACACAGTCCCTCACGGGGGGTGATACGGAGCCCGAGATCGTCGACGCTGCAGGCACGACGGCGAACTTCTTCGATGTGCTCGGTATCGAGCCGATTCTCGGTCGCGGCTTCGAGCCGGCGGACGCGGACCCCATCCCGCCGAACACGGACGCCTCGGCCATTCCACCGGCTGTCGTCATCCTGAGCTACGAGATCTGGCAGCGCCGCTACGGCGGAGACCGTGAGGTCATCGGCCGGACGATCGACATCAACAACAACGCTTCGGTCGTGGTGGGCGTCATGCCACCTGGTACGCGCCTGCACTTCGGCGTGGGCACGCTCACACAGGAGATCGACCTGTGGACGCCGCTCCGGATCGACGTGAACGCGTGGCCGGCCAGGCGCAACGTGCTGTGGGCCGTCGTGGCGCGTGTGCAGGAAGGTGTCACCCTCCAGCAGGCGGAGTCCGAGATCGGCGGTATTTCTGCGCGGCTGCGGGCCGACTCGAACCTCCGCGAGACGGCCGGGTGGCAGCTCGACGTGCGCGAGATGCGCTCGGAGCTGACAGAAGAGGTGCGGCCCGTCTTGCTGGCTCTGTTCGGTGCGGTGGCGTTCGTGCTCCTGATCGCCTGCGCGAACGTTTCCAACCTCTTCTTGGTGCGGGCCAGCGGACGGGAGCGCGAATTCGCGGTGCGGGCCTCTCTGGGCGGCAGCCGCGGCGCAGTGATTCGCCAGCTCCTTCTCGAAAGCGGGGTCCTGGCGGCCGCGGGCGGCACGCTCGGGCTGGTGCTGGCCGTCGGTGGGAATCGACTTCTCGTCGCGCTCCGTCCCACCAACCTCCCGAGGATGGAGTCGATCGCCCTCGACTTGCCCGTGCTCGCCTTCACGGCAGCGGCGTCCTTGGTCGCCGCGCTGCTGTTCGGTCTCTTTCCCGCATTGAAGGTCTCGAATCCCCGCCTGACCGATGCGCTCAAGGACCGGGGCCGGTCGTCGTCCCTCGCCAGTCAGCGGCGCTTTCGCAACGGCATCGTGGTGGCCGAGGTCGCGCTGAGCCTGGTGCTGATGGTCGGAGCGGGCTTGATGATCCGGAGCTTCATCGAGCTCCAACGGGTCGATCCGGGGTTCGACCCGAACGGGGTCCTGACCTTCAACCTGTCGCTTCCCGGCAACCGGTACTCGGCCGTGGAGCGTACCAACTTCTTCGATCAATTCGACGCAGAGCTCGAATCACTGCCCGGGGTGACTGCCGTGGCTGCCGCGTCGAGCGTGCCGCTCCAGAACAACCTGGTTGCGCTCGGACGCTACGGGCCCCTGGAGGCGCTGACCGACGAGAGTCTCTACGGACAGGCTGCCTTCCGCGTGATTCGCCCCGGGTACTTCGGGACGATGAACACCGCGTTGGTCACGGGTGAGTGGTTCGCCCCCGAGCACTTTGCCGACAGCTCGGCCGTTGCTCTCGTCGACGAGGTCCTCGCGCAGAAGCTCACTCCGAACGCGAGTCCGGTGGGTCAGCGGATGCTGATCCGATTCACCACCCTCGAGCCCGTCGAGGTCGAAATCATCGGCGTGGTGCGACACCAGAGGGGGCCTTCGCTCGCATCCGACGGGACGGAGGGCGTGTACGTGACCCACCTGTATGCGGGAACGCCAGGGAACATGGCGTACGCAGTCCGCACCGGGGGTGACCCGGCGGGCCTTCTCCCGTCGGTCCGGCAGGTTCTGCGGGGGATGGATCCACTCTTGCCGCTCTCCGACGTCCGCACAATGGACGAGCGCGTCGCGGAATCGATGACCGAGACGCGCTTCGCCCTCGTGCTGATCGGCGTCTTCGGGTTCCTTGCCATGGCGCTGGCCGCGATCGGGATCTACGGCGTGCTGTCGCACATCGTGCGTCAGCGGGTCGGAGAGATCGGTGTGCGCATGGCCCTCGGTGCGGAGCCGAGCAGCATTCTACGACTCGTGCTTCGCCAGGCGGTCACCCTGACGGCGGTCGGGGTGACGATCGGGCTCGCGGCGAGTGCCTGGACCACGCGGCTCATGCAGGGCCTGTTGGTGGGCGTGGCGCCGGTGGACCTCACGACGTACACGCTCGTTGCTCTCGGATTCTTCGTGGTCGCGATGACGGCGTCACTCGCTCCCGTTCGCCGGGCGACCCGTGTCGATCCGGTCGTCGCGCTGCGGGAGGACTGAAGCACCGGTCGCGCGCGCTCGATTCTCGCGACCATCCAACGGGAGGGGAGAGGCTCGGTGGCGATCGCGTCCTGGACGAGATCACCTGGCCCTCACCCCTCGGCTCGGTGCCCCGAGAACTCGATGTCGCCCATGGGCCCGGCCAACGTCCCGCTGATTTCGTCACCGTCGACGGTCGCTTCCCACGGGATGTCGATGGCCTCTCCGGTCGCCCCGTTGGTCCCGGTCGCGATGAAGCGGGCGGTGTGACCTTCGACCGTGCCGTCCTGGATCTCCGTTCGCGCCCGTCCTACCACGGTGCCCGTGACCGTGCACTCCGCCTGCTCGAGGGTGAGCGTCACGGGGCTGACCCCCACGCCCGGCAGCGAGAGCTCGAGGTTCCAGACACCCGACACGTCCTCGCAGGTGTTCTGGGCCGCGAGATCGGTCGTCGAAAGAGCGCCGAGGGCGATGGCGAGACCGACCGCGAGAGGCTTCGTGGCTCTTCCGGCCTTTCTGGTGCACTTCATGGTCCTTCCTGGTTTCTTGAATGCGACGCGTCGTTCGATCTCATCGTGCTCGCTGAGGGTTGCTCGCCCGGAGCGAGGCGCGCCGCGCGAGGCCGGTCCATGCGCTTGACGTCGCCGGTGAGTCTCTGTTCCCGTGATCGTGACGGTCGAACCGGTCGATTCCGCTTGCGAAGCGCGGGTACGCACCGGATGTTGAATCGTCCGTCCCCTGCCTGTGCTCCCTCGAGCGGCGGTTGCAGCGTGCGTGTGACCGGCCCTCATCTCCGGCGCCACGGCAGTCCTCGGACGCCACGCTCGACATTGGAGATCGCCATGGCACGTCGTTCCGGACTCGATCGCAGGACCTTCCTCCGCGGTACAGGCGCGGGCGCCCTCTTGAGCGCAGCGGGGGTACGACCCGCCGGCGCGCTCGATCTGTCGCGCGGCTCGTTCGGGTCCGCGTGGCCGCTCTACGACGAGGTCTACGACTTCGACGAGCCGTTCGATCGGCGAGGCACGGACTGCACCAAGTGGGACGGCGCGGAACAGGACATGGGCCACCCGATCGAGGTGGGCATGGGCATCGCCGACACCGATTTTCGGGCGGCGCCGTGCATCACGAAGGCGGTCGCGGAACGCTGCGCTCACGAGAACTGGGGGTACCTGCGACGGCCGGCGAAGTACTCCGAAGCCGTCGCCGAGTGGAACCAGCGCCGCTACGGGCTGGAGATCGACCCCGGTGATCTCGTTTGGACGACCGGCGTACATCCGGCGCTGATCGCGGCCTTGCAGACCTTCTCCCCACCGGGCTCGCGAGTGCTCCTCACGACACCCGTCTACAGCGGCTTCTATACCGACCTGCGCTTCACGCGGACGGTTGCGGAAGAGAGCTCGATGGTGCTCGTGGATGGCCGGTACGAGATCGACTGGGACGACTTCGAGCTGCGGGCCGCGCGATCGAACACGTTCATCCTCTGCAATCCGCAGAACCCGACCGGAAACTGCTGGTCGCAGGAGGAGTTGCTGCGGATGGGCGAGATCTGCCTACGGCACAACACGATCGTGCTCTCCGACGAGATCCACTGTGACTTCGTCAACGAGGGCCAGACGTACACGCCGTTCGCCGCTCTGCCGGACCGCGACATCGTGAACAACAGCCTCACGTACAAGGCTGCGAGCAAGTCGTTCAACCTCGCCGCGATGAAGGTCTCCTGGTACTTCTCGACCAACCCGGACCTCCTCGCCCGCGCTCGCACGAATTCCCGGGCCGATCTCCCCACGCTCGGGCTCGTCGCGAACCACGCTGCGCTCACCGAGGGGGAGCCCTGGCTCGACCAGCTGCGCACGTATGTCAACGCCAATCATGATTTCGCCGAGGCGTACATCCGCGACAACGTACCCCACGTCGGCTACAAGAAGGCCGAGGGGACCTATCTCGCTTGGATCGATGTCCAGGCTATCGCGGAGGGCATCGACGCGGTCGGCACGGCGGCGAAAGAGAGTGCCGAGTCCGTGAACCCCGTTGCGCCGGAAGACATCGTGCAGCGCTGGGTCGCGAAGAACGCCGGCGTGTTCCTCGGGCAGGGCGACAACTACGGGCCGGGAGGCGAAGGGCGGATGCGGATGAACCTCGGGACGCAGCGTACGCGTATCAAGCTGGCGCTCGACAACATCGCAGAGGCGACCGCGCAGCTCTGATTCGAAGCGACGAGGCTCTGATTCGACGCTACGCAGGTGTGGTGGGAAGTTACGCCGTGATGATGCGCGCTCGCGCCCGAGTCATCCTCCGATGCGGGGCAGCGTGGGCAGCTTCTCGGGGCGCATCTCGCCCGCAGTCACGGCCAGCTCGAGACGGTTCGCGGGCGGCGGGAGTGAGCACACCGAGTAGGGGGTGAACACGCAGGGTGCGTTGTAGGCCCGGTTGAAGTCGATCGTCGTCCAGCCCGTCGAATCGGGGAACGCGGCTCGGACGTATCGGCCCGCCTGGTACGTATTCGTCAGCGCGGTCGAGTCCCACATCTGGATGAAGAAGGAAGAGCTGGTCTCGCCCGCCGTCGCCATCAGGCGGAACTCCCGCCCGTCGCGCTGAAAGACGAGCTCCCCCGGCACGCGGAACTCCACCGTGCCGCCGGTCACGTCGGGTACCTGCAAGGTGACGGGATCCTCGTATGCGTCGAAGCGCGCCGGCACCCGCCAATCCTGATCGAGGGGATAGTATTCCGGAAGCTGGAATCCCTCCCGATCGGGCTTGTCCTCGTCCCACGCTCGAAGCCAGAGGCGGTCGGTTCCGGGCTCCGCGTGGACTCGGAGCCCGAGTGATCCGAGCACGAGACGGGTCGGCTCTTCGCTGCGGTCGTGATGCAGCTCCATCGGGCCGGTCACCGGCTCGCCTTCGTGGATCGACATCACCGAGCCCGGCTCCGGCACGAGATGCACCGATCCCGCGCTCCGCTGCAGGGTGCCGGTCACGGCCGGAGCGTCCTCCGCGGGAAGCACGATGGGCAAGGACGGATCGGAGCCAAAGCGAACGTCTCCTTCGGGTAGCTCCCAAAGCCCGATCCAGAGAACGGGGCCACCGGGCGCCGTCACCGCGCGCTGCTGGCGATTGAGTCGCCACTCCTCGTGCTCGGCTGCGAAAGTCGTGGCGTCGATCGGGTCGAGTGTGGGCCACGGCTCCGAGCACCCGAGTAGCACGGCGACCATGGCGGCCAACAAGCGCCACGAGGGGAGGCTCATACGATGTGGAGAGAGGGTCATGATCTTCGAGAACCGGTTCGGATGCAAAAAAAACGGCCGCGACCCGGGTCGCGACCGTGTTCTTCCGTCTGCTGGTGTGCCGGTGGATCACATCAGGGTGGTCCCCCGGCGCGGACACCCGCGCGGCCACGATCGCTCCCCCGGACAGGGGAGCGTCGACACGAGCAGGAAACGGGCAGGGCGTGATCCATAGCGGCAGTATCGGGTGCGACGGGCGACCGGACAAGGTGCTCGCGGACCCGGGGCCCCTCACGCCTCACGCCGGACTCTGCTCCCCTCGCGGCGCGAGCAAGAGTAGGATCACCCCTACGACGACCAGCGCGGGGACGTCCCCCACGAGATGCGTCCGTTCCGACACGTCGGCCAGCGCCTGCCCCGCCATCACCAGGCCGTGGACGATGCTCGACCATGCAGCGAAGAGAATCAGGCTGCGATGGTGTCTCGGGGCCCGGCTCGCGAGGAGCATGAAGATGCCGAGCGTCGCATAGAGGCGTCCAGGCGAAGCCGGCCGGCCATACGCGCATGAGCGCGGCGATGCCGAAGATGAAAACGAGCCCGGACGAAGCCAGGGCGATCCTTAGAAAGCGGTCACGCGTTGCATCGAACATGAGATGCTCCTTGTTGTGGACTATGGAGTACAAAAACTGATCGAAAAAAAGGGGGGGTGTCCCAGCGCTCTACTCAGAAGTAGCGGGTGAGGGATACCGACGCGTGGCTGTCGTTGCGCATCCCGTAGACGAGCGAGCCCGGGTCGGTCCTCACGAACAACCGCGCATCGGCCTCGAGCCTCCACACGGCGCCCAAACGACGTCGGGCCTCCACCAACACCAAAACCTCTCCGCTCGAGAGATCGAGCAGCGGACCCCCGAGCACGCTCGTGTCCGCGACGTCGTTGAGGGCCCAGCGTCCTCCGACGAAGAGGTCACGGTCGAAGAGCGTCGGCGGCGCGGCAGCGTCGCGGGAGTCGAGCATGACCTCACTCAGGAGACCGAGGTCCCCGTTGGTGCCGAGGACCTGGTAGACCGTGCGCTCGAGCCCACCCGACAGGGCGTACAGTCGTGACCCGTGGCCGCCACGGGTGAGCGCCTCCAACTTCAGGAGCGTCGCCTCACCCGTCCACTGTGCGTCGAGCGCCATCTGATCGATCAGATCGTAGAGAGGCCGAAGGGCGGGTGCTCCGGGGGAGTCTTCCGAGAGCGCGAATCGAGGCTCTCGCGCGGTGCCCCGGAACACGGACAAGCCGAGGTCGAGCGGCCCGAAGGTCCGGAAGGCTCGGGCTGCGAAGTCCGGGTGCCAGCGGCCCTGCCCGGAGGTGTAGATCGGGGGCCCTTCCACGGGCAGGGTCCCGCGCAGTCGCGCCCCGGAGGCGGGGAAGGTCCGCTCCCGGAAGTAGGGGAGGTAGTACAGGTCGAGAGCACCCCAGCCGCCCTCCAGCGTCAGGGCCACCATCGGCTGGCCGAGCTTGTCCTCACCGTCCAGGTCTTCGACCGCATCGATTTGATTGACCACGTCCACCAGGTGCCGAACCTCGGTCACGCCCCAGAAGACCTGGCTCGCTCCGACGAAGGCGCTGAACGAATCCCGGAACAGCT
>JBDHDM010000082.1:0-13069 GCA_039591515.1 Gemmatimonadota bacterium
CCCCCGGTGCTGCACTCGCGACCGGCATGGGATCGAGGACCGGCCGATCCACCGTGTACAGGACGAATACGGCCGAAGAGCCCCCTTCCCCTTCCGCGGTGGCTCGAACGGTCACCTCGCCCGTGGTCGATCCGAGCCGCACCCTGGCGCGGGCCGAGCCCGTCGAGTCGGTCACCACAAGAGAGGAGCCGGAGATCGACGCGTCACCCGACTCGATCGACCATCGGACCTCGCGGCCGCGAATCGGGAGCTCGGTGGACAGAGACTGGACCACCACGTGCAGAGGTGTCTGGAGCGTCTGACCCATCGTGCCGTACTGGCTGTCACCGCCGGCGATCAGGACGTCGGCGGGTACGGGGACCACCTCAGTCGGGCTGGAGCTGCACGCCCCCACGATGACGCTGGCCACCACGGCCACGGCCACGCGGGCCCCACGCCCACCAGGCCGGATCGAACCCGTCGTCGACGGGCCGACCCGCCGAGGAGTCATCGGTCGTTCCTCGATCGGTCCAGTGAGATGAGGTCGAGAATCGGCGCTCCGGTCAGCGTCGACGCACCGGTTCGCACCCGTCCGGTCACTTCGATCCGCTCCAGCGGAACCAGCCCCTCGACCTCGCCAGTGCGCTCAGGAGGCACAGCCACGTAGACGAAGGGACCGTCTCCACCACCGAACCGAGCCAGCAGGAACGGCTCCCCCTCGAAGAAGTCGGTCCGCACCGCCTCGGCGCGCTCGAGCGAGATGAACTGAAGCGACCACGAGACGACACGCCCGAGGTAGGCGTCGGGCGTCTCACCGAGCTCGGCCGGATCCAATGCCGTGATGGCCTCCTCGGACTGCGCCTGCGCTTCGTCGGCGGCGGGCATCCACATCCACCCCTCCAGACGCACGCGCACCCAGTTGCCTTCGCGCCGGGTGACCTGTACGTCGCTCGACGGCGAAGCGACCGCGAGCGTGTCGCCGTCGGGCGCCGTCAGGATGGCGCCGCCACTTCCCCCGGACGAGCGGAAGCCACCGGGGACGCGAGCTGCGGGACCGGACGCGACATCCCGCGGCGGGTCCCTTGTGGGAGTCGTGACCGCCGCCGGAGCCGCTTCGCGATCGATCGACGCCGACCACACCCAGCCCACCCGGGCGACCCGAGCCCAGGCCGGATCCCGCCCGAGTTCTTCGAGCAACACACCTTCCTCGAGCGTGCCGAGTATGGTGCCAGACGGGCCTGAGCGTAGATTCTCGCCTCCCTCCGCGGACACGACGAGATCATGGGAGGGGTTCTCACTCCGCTGGAGAGACCGAAGCCACACCCATCCCTCGAGCTCGACCCGGGTCCAGTTCCCCTCTTCGCCCAGAATGCGAAGCGAGGTGCCTGGATCCAGGCGGCCCAGCACGGTGCCGTTCGGGTCGCGGCGGAAGTTCTCCTCGGTCGTGACGAGGGCACGCGTCTGGGCGCTAGCGTGACAGGGAGCCACGAGCGCGCCGCCTCCGACCAGGAGCAACGCCCCCCCCAGGGCCCTAGATCGAAGTCGCATCAGCTCTGAAACGATCACGTCCGGAAGGTGTTACAACCCGCGGCATCGAGGCCGCAAGCCGCTGTACATCAAGAATCTGCCCGCGACGCCAGGGAGCGTCAATCATTTTGAACTTGTTGGGAGAGGAGTCGATTCCCTCCATGCGGATGTGTTTCACCCCCATTTGCGCCGCGATGGCCTTCATCGGGCTGGTGCTACCGACTCCTGGAGATGCACAGTCCATACCATCTCCATACACCTATCTCGAGGAACGCCAGGAGCTCGGCGTCTTCGGGGGCTTCATGAGTGCCGGCACCGGCCGCTTCGACTTCGGGCCGCAGGGCGGCACCCTCCTGGGCGCCCGATACGGGATCGAGCTGAGCGGTCCACTCTCCTTCGAGGGCGTCGTCCAACTCATCGATGGTGATCGCAACGTCGTCGATCCCCGCCGGGTCGAGGGCGACCGAGTCATCGGGAAGGCCCAGTCCACGATCACCACGATCGAGGCCAGGCTGAAGTTCACCGCCACCGGGCGACGGGCGTGGCACCGGATCAGCCCTTTCCTCGACTTCGGTGGTGGCATCGCGATCGACGCGTCGCCCCAGTCGGAGCTCGACGAGGTGCTGCTCCCTACAGACCGATTCTCCTTCGGAACCAGCTTCTACGGCACGATGTCGGGCGGCGCGCGGTGGTACGCCACGAGGCGTTTGACCCTTCGCGGGGACTACGTCTTCTCGCTGTGGAAGATCGGCACCCCTCCGGGGTACGCCGACACCGATCTCGGCTTCGTTGCCGTCAGCGACGGTGAGTGGGTATGGCAAAACTCCTTCACGGTCGCGCTGCTCTTCCGTTGGTGAGCCGACGCCGATGAGCGTCCGAAGCGCACGCTTTCCGGAGAAGGAAGCGGATTGGCTCGAGGTCCGCGAGGCGATGGAGCGCACGCTGGGGTCGGCGCAGCCGCTCCCGGCCGAAAAGGTCGGGTTGCCGGACGCCGAGGGGCGCGCCCTCGCCGAATCGGTCGTGGCGGACGCGACGCTACCACCTTGGGACAACAGCGCGATGGACGGGTACGCCGTGCGCGGCGCCGAGATCGCCGGAGCGACGCCGGAGGCTCCCGTGGTCCTTCCGGTGACGGGGGTCGTGCGAGCCGGCGGCGACTGGGACACGAAGCTGGGCCCCGGCGAAGCGGTCCGGATCATGACGGGCGCGCCGATCCCGAGCGGGGCCGATACCGTGATTCGGGTCGAGGACACCGACCGCGAGGAGACGGACGGTCGGGTGCGCGTCTTCACCGACCGGGATCGGGGACGGCACGTCCGGAGCGCGGGTCAGGACATGCGATCGGGGACCACCCTCTTCGAGGCCGGCCAATCGATCTTCCCCGGAGCCGTCGGCGTGCTCGCCGCCGCGGGCCGCGCGCACGTCACCGTGCACCGACGTCCCCGCGTCGCGATCCTGACCACCGGCGACGAGCTCCGTTCCGCGGAGCGATACGACGAGGTCCGCGCCGGGGCCGGCGTGCCGGAATCGAACGGCCCGATGCTCGCCGCGATGGTGCGTGCGGCCGGGGCGGAGCCGATCCTGGTCGGTCCGGCCGCGGACGACCCGGCGGACCTGCAACGGCGCATCCAGGCCGGCCGGGCCGCCGACGTCCTCGTGACCGTCGGTGGCGCCTCCATGGGCGAGGCCGACCTGGTCAAGCGCGTGCTCTCCGAAATGGGCTTCACGCTCGACTTCTGGCGGGTCCGTATGCGCCCCGGCTCCCCGATCAGCTTCGGGTGGCTTCCCACCGGAGAGCGATCTCAGCCTGTCTTCGGACTCCCGGGCAATCCGTCTTCGGCATTCGTGACCTTCGAGCTCTTCGTCCGGCCATTCGTGCTTCGACTGGCCGGCCATCGGCGCATCCGACGACGCACGGTGCCGTGCCGGGCCGACGAGCGTTTCGACACGCCGGCGGCGCTCACCTATTTCCAGCGCGTCCGGCTCGAGGCACAGGGGGGTGAGATCCGCGCCTCACTCACGGGTCCGCAGATCTCGGGGCTCGTCACCGGCCTCGCCCGCGCGGACGGACTCGCGGTCGTGCCACCGACCAGAGCCAGCGTGGAGCCCGGCGAGCTCGTGGACGTGATGCTCCTCGATACCGGTCCGGCCGCCCTCGGAGACGAGCGACTCGTGTGACCGGCGGGCGCCTTCTACGGCTCGGCGTGCTCGTCGTGCTCCTGGGGCCCGCAGGCTGCCACCTCCCACGCTGGCCCGTCGACGCCGACCTGACGTCGGGATTCGGTGTCCGCTTCCTCGGCATTCGGCCGGACGTGCATCACGGGGTGGACCTGGACGTTCCGCCCGGCACGCCCGTGGGGGCGATGGCCGGAGGGCGCATCCGCTTCGCGGGTGCGATGAGCGGCTTCGGCAACGTGGTGTGGATCGACCACGCCGCCGGCATGCTCAGCGTCTACGCGCATCTGTCGGAAATCCGAGTCCGCGAGGGTCAGCCCGTGCAGGCGGGGGATCTCCTGGGCCTGTCGGGCGCCTCGGGCGCTGTCACGGCCCCACACCTCCACTTCGAGGTGTGGCGATGGGGTAAGCCGGTCGACCCGATCCCCGTGCTCGGGGGAAAGCCGGGCTGACCCGCCGCTCGTCGATCGACCGAGTCGACGACCCCGTCAGTCGGACGCCTTGAGTGCCGCGATCTCTTCGGTCAGGCGTGGAAGAACCTCGAAGAGGTCCCCGACGATGCCGTAGTCCGCGACCCCGAAGATCGGGGCGTCGGCGTCGCGATTGATCGCGACGATCGTCTTGGCCGTGCGCATGCCTGCCAAGTGCTGGATCGCGCCAGAGATCCCGACCGCGAAGTAGAGCTTCGGTGCCACGGTCTTGCCGGTCTGGCCGACCTGCTCTCCGTGCGGACGCCATCCTGCGTCGACCACCGCCCGCGACGCGCCGAGCGCCACGTCCGACCCGATCGCGTCACGCAGGCCCTCCAGCAGATGCCAGTTCGAGGGATCCTTCATGCCCCTCCCACCGGAGACGATGATCGAAGCCTCGGACACGTCGACCTGGCCGTCGCCTGCCGCTTTGCGCTCCACGACGCGCACCCGCCACGAGCCGGGGTCCACGGCCGGATCGAATCGCTCGACGGTGCCCGACCCGGCGCGCTCGGCGACCTGGAAGACGTTGGGGCGGATCGACACGATCGCCGGTGAGGCCTCGAGCCGAAGCGTCGCGAACGCCTTCCCGGAGAAGACCGGTCGAGTCACGGACAGCGCGCCTCCGGCGGCGTCGATCGCCGTCACGTCGGACGCGAGCGGAACGTCGAGCTTCGCGGCTACCCGAGGAGCCAAGTCCTTGCCGACGCCGGTCGCGGCGAAGACGACCGCGGAGTAGTCGCCCACCTGGATCCGTTCGGCGATGACGCCGACGTAGCCTTCCGGGTTGTACTCGGCCAGCGCTTGGTGCTCGCCGACCGCGACGACCTCGGCCCCGAACGAGCCCAGGCTCCCCGCTTCCGACGAGGCCCCCGGCCCCCCGAGCACCAGCGCATGCACCTGGCCGCCCGTGCTCTCCGCGATGGTCGCCGCGACCCCCACGGCCTCACGTGCGGCAGCGCCCAGCTGCCCGTCTCTCTGTTCTGCGAAGGCGAGTACGTTCGCCATGGATCTCACTCCGGTCGTGCCGTGATCAGTCGTTTCTTCCCTTCAGAGAACGGGGTTGCCGTTCCTGCCCAGCCTAGAGGGTGTTCGCCTCTTCCCGCAGAAGCCGAACCAGCTCCGGGACCGCGTCGGACCCCTCGCCCACGATGCGGCCCTCCGGACGCGGAGGTGGCTCGTCCAGGCGCTCGAGCTGGACCCGAGACTCGAAGCCCGACGCCGGCTTTTCTTCGAGCGGCTTGCGCTTGGCCGCCATGATCCCTTTCAGCGCTGCCAGGCGGGGCTCGTTCGGTCCCTTCGTCATGCAGAGCACGGCGGGGAGATCGACCTCGACGACCTCGCTGCCACCCTCGGCCTCTCGATGGCAGACGACCAGATCGCCCGAGACCTCGAACGTCGACACGCCCGTGACGCAGGGGCGATCGAGGATCGTCGCGACCATCGGCCCCACCTGCTGCTGGTCGTCGTCGGCGGCCTTGACCCCGAAGAGCAGGAGCGGCGCATCGGCGCCCTCGAGCTCGGCGGCGAGTGACTTCGCCGTCGCGAGCCCGTCCAACCCCACCTCGCCGGTCAGAAGAACGGCCTTGTCGGCGCCCATCGCGAGGCCCTTGCGCAACGTCTCCTGGGCCACGGACTCGCCCAACGTGAGCAACGTCACCTCCCCTTCGCCGAGGGACTCCTTGTGGCGGAGCGCCGCCTCCAAGGCGAACGCATCGTAGGGACTGATGTCGTATTTGAGGCCGGACGGATCGATCGCGGTCCCGGTCCCGTCGACCCGAATTCGGGCCTCCGTGTCGGGCACCCGCTTCACGCAGACGATGACGTTCAACTTCGAGTCTCCCCATCGAGACGGCCGCGCCGGAGCGGACACGGCAAAGCACAAAAAGATAAGGGAAAGCGCCTCTCGTTTGGACCGTTAGAGCGTTGCGCCGAGGAGCGCGAAACACACCATCGCGATGGCCCCTCCGATCAAGGCATAGGGGATCTGGGTGCGGACGTGGTCCACGTGGTCGGTGGCGGCCGCCATCGAGGAGATGATCGTCGTGTCGGAGATGGGCGAGCAGTGGTCTCCGAAGATCCCCCCGGCGAGCGAGGCGGCGACGAACGGAGCCAGAGGCAACCCGAGCGTGGCCGCCGCCGGCACGGCGATCGGGAGCATGATGGCGAACGTCCCCCAGCTCGTACCGGTCGAGAACGCGATGCCGCCCGAGACGATGAAGATGAGCGGGAGGTAGACGAAGTTCGGCATCGTGCCCGCCGTGACCTGCGCCACGTACTCGCCGGTGCCGAGCTCACGAATGGAGTCCCCGAGGGCCAACGCCAGCAAGAGGATGAGCGCGAGGGGCACCAGAGCCCCGGCCCCTTTCAAGGCCACGCGCACGAGCCCGTCCACCGTGAACGAGCCCTGGACGCGGAGTAGCAGCCAGGACACGGCGAGCCCGGCCGACACGGACCAGAGCACGCTGGTGGAGCCGGAGCCGTCCCGGATGTCGCCGTTCCCCGTGACGTACAGGGCGAGGGGCATGAAGAGGACCATGGCCGCGATCGGCAACACCATGTTGCGAGCGAGGGGACGAATCCCCTCGGCAGGCTCGGTCGAGAGTACCTCCTCGTCGATCATCGGCGTCGCGCCCGGCCAGAGCACGAGGCCGTCTCGGGTCCGCTGCTCGGCCTTCTTCATCGGCCCGATGTCGATGCCCAGGAGGATCACGAGGAGCGTGAGGATCACTGCCGCGAAGGCATAGAAGTTGAACGCGATCGACTGGACGAAGACGCCCAGCGGGTTCTCGACGCCGAGCCCCTCCAGCAGCTGGAGGTTGTACGCGCCCCAGGCGTTCAGCGGGATCAGGATACAGATCGGCGCCGACGTGGAGTCGATGATGTAGGCGAGCTTCTCCCGCGAGCAGCGGTACCGATCGAACAGTGGGCGGGCGACGGTGCCCGCCACGAGGACCGTGATGTTGGACTCGATGAAGATGACGACGCCCGCCACCCAGGCGAGGAGCTGCGAGCGCTTGGCCGAATCGACCCACTTGCGTTCCTCGAGCATCTGGACGAAGCCCTGCACGCCACCCGAGGCCTGTACGGTCGCGATCAGCGCGCCGATGACGAGGGTGAACATGATCACGCGAGCGTCCCCCGGGTCGCCGAGCACGGCCACCACACCCTCGATCGTCTGGGCCAGCCCGGCGAAGGGGTTCCAACCCTCGAGGATGGTCCACGCCAACCAGAGGCCACCGGCGAGCGACATGTAGACCTGGCGCGTCCAGATGGCGAGCCCGATCGCGAGGATCGGGGGCAGAACCGAGATCCAGGTCGGATCGCTCATGTGTCGTTCAACCTTGGCGAAGTCGGACGTCAGCGTGGGCGCCCGGAGACTCCGCGCGCTCCTCGAACATAGAACCGATACGGTCGCTCCGCCCCGGCTGTGACCCCGATTCGTCCGGAGACCCCGACGCGCGCTGCGTCCACGCGCCAGCCGGAGGCGAGAACGAGAGGCTCGCGCGCGAGGTCGTGCCCGTAGAGCGCATCCGTCACCCCGACCGCTTCCGCCAATCGGCCCGGCCCGGCGCCGAGCGGGCGACGCCCAGACCGCCGAGCCCCCATCACGTCCTCACCCTCGACCGGAAAGGCCCCGCGCAACAGCACGGCCTGCCCTTCTCCCTCCGCGCCCGTCACCACGTTGAGGCACCAGTGGATCCCATAGCTGCGGTAGACGTAGGCGTGACCCGACGGACCGAACATGGCCCGATTACGCGCAGTGACGCCGGCGCGCACCGCGGCGTGTGAAGCCGGATCGTCCGCTCCGCCGTACGCTTCGGTCTCGACGATCATCATGATCGTCCGCACATCGTCGACCGTGGACACGAGGAGCGTCCCGAGCAGCTTCCGCGCCACCGTCGTGACGGGCTGTTCGAAGAAGGAGCGCTCGAACGGCCTGAGCTCGGGCAACTCCGGCGCGATCACACCACCTCGCCCGCCCCCGCGGGCAAGGTCCAACTCGGGGAGAAGCGGTCGGCTCAGCTGCCGCCCGTGCGCCGGTCGAAGTCCGACCGCCACGCTTCGAGCACCTGTTCGGCCCGCTTGGCCGGGATCGCCCGGCCGATCGCATCGGGCTCCTCGTGCATCGTCCGGAACAAGTCCGAGCCGAAGCGCTCGACAAGCGTTTCCGCCGTCTTCTCACCCACACCCTTGTACCGATGCGTCAGGTAGCGGACCATGGCGCCGTGCTCGGAGGGCAGGCCGAGGCTACCGAAGTCGACGCTCCCCGGGCTCGGCGCGGGCGCCGGGACCTTCTCGTCCTCCGAACGGACCGGAGGCGCTGCCACCGGCTCGGATTCGACGGGGCCCTGAGGCGTGGTCGCGGCGGGCTCGGTCACCTCGCTCCCTGCCCCACCACCACCCAGACCGAAGAGCGACGGCGACTCCTCGGCGCGGCGACGCGTGGTCCCACGTCGGGGTCCCAGGCGCAGTCCGAACAGACCGCGCCGGGGCGGCTCGACTTCGATGACCGTGGGCTCGCGCTCGGCAGGAGCCGGGGCTTCCTCGGCCTGTGGCCCAGGCGTGGAGCGCTCACGAGTCGGCGCAGACGCCGGCTCGGACCCTGCAACGCCTCGGTCGCCGCCGCCATCCACGAGCGAAACCTCCAGGTTGCCCGCTTCGGTGCGCTCGGTCCGCACGATCCCGTGCTCGACAGCCTGCTGGAGGAACTTGCTGAACTTCGGGAAGCCGAGCTCGGTCTCGTCGAAGGACCGATTCAGCTCCAGCATCTTCCGCTTCACGTCCGAGTCGCGGACGGGATCACGTCCGGCCTCACGGAGCCGGGTGAGCGCATCACTCAGAATGTCGTATGCCGCCGTCAGAGGATCGGCGCCCGCAGAGGTGTCCGCTTCGGCCTCGGTCGTCTCCGGAGCCCCCGAGGCCTCCTCCGGCCCCTCGGCTCGTTCCCCGCGCTCCCGTCCGGTACGACGACCTCCGCGGCCTCGGTCGCGGCGGCCCCTGCCGTCGCCCCGCGATCGCGCCGGGGCTCGACCGCTCCCGCCCCCTCGACCCGCGACCTCATACTGACCGTTCTCCATCTTCTGGAGCTTCAAGAGCCCGCGCGAAGCGGCCTCGGCCAGGAACTTGCTGAACTTGGAGAAGCCGATCTCCCGCTCGTCGAAGGTCGGATCGAGCTCCTGCATGACCTGCTTGAGCCGATCGGAGCGCATGACGTCGCTCCGCTGCTCCATCTTGGTGACCGCATCCTTGACCAGGACCCACGGGTCACGGCTGTTTCCGCGGAGCTCCGTGGTTTTGGTGAGCCCCGTGAGGGTCGTGTAGGAGTAGTACTCGTCGCAGTTCTGCACGAGGATGTCCGAGCTCGACTCCTGGATCCCGACCCCGATCACGTACTTCCCGTATTCCTTGAGCTTCAAGACGAGGCTCGAGAAGTCCGAGTCGCCGGTGAGCAGGATATACGTTCCGATCTCGGGCCGGATGAAGACCAGCTCGAGAGCGTCGATCGCCATTCGGATGTCCGTGGCGTTCTTCTTGTTGCTCCCGTAGGCCGGCGCGAAGATGAGGTCGACCGACGCCTCGGAGAGCGGCACGATATACTGCGGATACCGACGCCAATCCGCGTATGCCCTCTGAACGCTCACCTTGCCCTTGATGACGTCGGAGGCGAGGAGGGTCTTCAGCTCCTTCGAAAGGTCGCTGCGCATGCCCATCGTGACGTTGTCGAAGTCGATGAGCAGGGCGGCGTGTGTGGCATCCGGGCCCGCAATGCCGGCGCCCCCTTGGTGTGGGGCACGCGTGTACGGAACACTCATGGTTTGTCTCGCTGACGAATTGTCTTGTTGCGAGACCTCCCCACCTCGACCGCGTCGCTGGATCGCGGTGAAGGTCGGGGAAGCCTTCGGGCGCACCCACCCCGGGTGCGGCGTTTCCCTGTCAGGCCGACTGTCCCTCCGCATACGCGGCTCGGGCGAGTTCGGCCCTACGCACCTGCCCCGTGTCCGTGCGTGGCAGCGAATCGAGAAACCGGACCAGATCGGGGATCTTGTCGTCCGCGAGCGTCTCGCGGCACCACTCCACGATCTCTTGGCCCGTGACGATCGCTCCCTCTACGGGGACGACGCAGGCGCAAACGGCTTCGCCGAGGAGCTCGTCGGCGACGCCGACGACAGCGACCTCCTGTACCGCCGGATGAGCCTCGACTCGAGACTCGACCTCCCGGGGGTACACGTTGAAGCCAGAGCGTATGATAACGTCCTTCGTTCGGCCCACCAAATGGAGATATCCTTCCTCGTCGACCAGACCGAGGTCACCGGTCCGGAAGTACCCGTCGGCGTCGAACGACTCCGCGGTTTGGCGCGGCTGCCTGTAGTATCCGACCATCACCCCCGGGCCTTTCACGCGGATCTCGCCCACGCTCTCGACCGGGAGCTCGTCCGACTCCGCCTTGCCGGCGTCGACGATCCGCACGTGTGTCCCCCGAACGGGGCGACCCACGGTGAAGCGACGCTTCTCCGGCGAGTCGTCCGGACGGGACGCGCTCACCGTCGACGCAGTCTCGGTGAGCGAATAGCCTGTGACCACCGGCACGCCGAACGCCTCGGTCAGCTCACGTACCAGCGTGTCGCTGACCGGGGCCCCGGCGACGACCGCCAGCCGCAGCGTAGACAGGTCCCGTGGTGTCCCCCGGAGCAGCTCGAGCTCCTGCACGAAGTGCGTCGGAATCCCGAAGTGCACGGTGGCGCCGTGCCGCTCCACCGCGTCGAGCGTGGCCTCGGCGCCGCCCTCACCGTGCAGGACGATGGAGCCGCCCGCGAGCATGGCGCCGAGAAGCCCGGGCGCGAGCCCGTAGACGTGGAAGAGAGCGGAGATGCCCACGAGGCGATCGTCGGAGCTCAGTCCGATCGCCTCCGCCGTGCCGCCCGCGCCCGACAGCAGGTTCGCGTGACTCAGCTCCACACCCTTCGGCTTGCCGCTGGTGCCCGACGTGTACATGAGCGCGAAGCGACCCCCCGGCTCGACGGTCGCGGTCGGGAAGTCCCGTCCGGCACCGGCCGAGAGGAGGTCCTCGAACTGGAAGATGCGGTCGTCGTACCAGAGATCCTCCTCGCCCACGGTCACGAGATACCGGAGCTCGGGTAGCTGAGGCATGACGTCCTCGAACAGCTGGAGGTAGTCCACGCCTCGATGGCGCTCGATCGTCACCGCACAGAGCGCCTCGGAGTGTCGGAGCATGTACTGCAGCTCCGGCGCGGTCAGCCCCGGATTGAGCGGTACCACCACCGCGCCGAGCTTCGCCGCAGCGAAGGTCGCGATCGCTGCCTCCGGGCACGCCGGCAGCACGAGGGCGATCCGATCCCCCATCCCGATGCCGAGATTCGCCAGCGCCGCGGCCAAGGCCTCGGATTGTGCGTCGGCCTCACCGAAGCTCAGCTCGCCGTCGTCGAGCACCAGGTATGGCCGCCCCGGGTCACTCGTCGCGCGTGCGGCCAGGGCCGAGGCCACGGTCAGCCCTTCTGTGCGCTCGATGAGCGCCATGTCACCTCCGTGAGCACGGATCAGAGCGGTAGTATAGGAAATCCGTACGCGGGTTACGACCTTCCCGCCGGTCCGTCGATCCCTCCGGAGAGGATCCCCTCCAGAGCCTCGGCGACCACCGCGTCCGGGACCTCGTGCGTCCAACCATCTCCCGCCGACACGCGCCCGACCCGCTCGAGAAGCACGTACCGCGGTCGACCCGCCCGAACCTTCTTGTCCGCGGACAAGAACGAAAGGACGTCGTCGGCGGAGACCGCAACGCTCGGGTGGACCAGCTCCCTCAAGGCGCCGGCGAGCCGAGCGCCCGTGCCCGGAGCCGTCAGGCCCATCCGCTCTCCCATCCAGGCTTCCGCGCACATCCCGAGCGCAACGGCGGATCCGTGGCCCAACCCGAAGTCGGATGCTGCCTCGACTGCATGTCCGATCGTGTGCCCGAAGTTGAGGACCTGTCGATACCCTCCCTCGAGCTCGTCTCGATCCACCACGCCCCCTTTGAGGGCCACGGAGGCCAGGACGACGTCGATCGCGGCCGATGGCTCGGCTTCCAGCAGCCGCGGCACGCCCTCTCGCACCACGTCGAAGTGGCCCTCGTCGAGGATCGCTCCGTGTTTGACCGCCTCCACCAGGCCCTCCGCCCGCTCGGAGACCGGCAGCGTGTCGAGCGCGTCCACGTCCGCGACCACGAGCGCCGGGCGATGGAACGCACCCACGAGGTTCTTGCCGGCCGGCACATCGACGCCGGTCTTTCCCCCCGTGGAGGCGTCGATCATGGCGAGGTAGCTCGTCGGGACCTGAACGACCGGGATGCCTCTCAGATAGGTGCTGGCGACGAAGCCCCCGAGGTCCGTGGTCACGCCCCCGCCGACCGCGACGATGCAGGCATCCCGCCCGTGCCCCGTCGCCAGCAGCTCGTCGGTCAACGCCGACCAGGACCCCCTCGTCTTGGAGGCCTCTCCGGCCGGGAACGTGTGCCGGCTCACCTCGAAGCCGGCTGCACCGAGCCTTTCCGCGACCGGCGCGCCGTGGAGCGGCATGACGTTGGAGTCGGACACGACCGCCACACTTCGCGCCGAGACGACGTCGCGGACGAGATCCGGCAGGTACTCGAGAATCCCGCGCCCGACGACGACGTCGTAACCCGCTCCACCACCGACTCGGACGCGCCCCGCCTCGGCGGGCTCCCGAATCCGACTCACGCGGAAGAGCTCACGGTGTGGAGGCGATCGACGCGGCCACCTCGTATCCCGAGCCCCCGATGTGCAGGAGGGACAGCGCCAGGCCCTCGAGGTCGATCGGCTCGACCGTGATCGGGCCGCCGAAGGCGTCGGGTGCCTGCCGCACCGCCGCGATGAACCGCGCGCGTGCGGCCTCGCTCTCCC
>JBDHDM010000083.1:0-13891 GCA_039591515.1 Gemmatimonadota bacterium
GACGGTGTGCACGGCGTCGGGCGGCTGGTAGCTTTGCGCCTCTGCCCCGAACCCGTCGCTCCGAGGCCTCCTATGCCCGCTCGACTCGCCCTCGTAGGCCTGGTCGTGGCCTTCCTCATTCCCACCGCGTCCACCGCGCAGGCTTCCTCTCCGGAGGAGCTGCTCGACCGCTGGGTCGCGCTCTGGGGCTCGTACGACCTCGCGCCAGTGGCCGACCTGTTCGTGCGAGACCAGCGTCTCACCTACTTCTCCTCCGAGTACGAAGGCGTGAGGAAGGGCTTCGAGACGATCATGGAGCACCACCGGAGCCTCGACTTCGTCGACGGTGGGGACGCGCGCGATCAGGTGATCTGGGTCGGAGACGTCGACATCGCCACCTACGGAGCGAGCGCCCTCATCACGGCGATCTGGTACTTCGGGGACCAAGACGCCCCGGACGGCGCTCAGCTCGGACCGATGACGCTTCTCGCCGTCCGGGAAGACGACGGCTGGCGCATCGGTCACATGCACTTCGCCACGTATCCGGGGTCCTGATCAGCCCAGCCCCAACGACTCCTCGATCCGCTTGATCCGCTCTTCGATCACTCGAAGCTGATAGAGGATCATGACGTGCGTCTTCTTGGCGTCGATGCCGACGGGGCTCGTGTCGCTCGAGATCTCGTCGGCCAGCGCCTGATACGTCTTCTCCGGGATGTGCATTCACCCTCCGAGGATCGTGATATGGCGGCACGGGATGGTGCCGTGCGGGATCAGACGGGGCAACACGCGTGGCGTCCGTACTTTGTAACGAACGCCCCAAACGGCTCGAGCCAAAGCACTTACTGATTCCGGGCGCGCTTTCGGCCGCTCCATGGCACCGATTCTGCAGCTGTGACGGCCGCCAGACCTACAGCGGTCGGCGCGGCGCTTCCCCCCGGGCCCAGCTCCTTCCCACAGATGGAGGCAGGCCCGATGCCTGGTTGGATGATGCTATGGCCGGAAAACCCGGCACTGTCCGTGCTTTTTTTGCTCGTGACGTTGATTCTGTTCCTCTATGGTGCCCGTGCTCCGGCGCACCGGGGGATCGCCGGAGCCGCGAAGGCTCTGAACCAGGGTTGTAAGCTCACGGCCCAGGGGATCCGCAGCGTGCAGGAGCGGCTCGCGGCACGGAACCGGGAGGTTCTCCTCAGCGAGGGCCTCGAGGATGCAGAGCGACAGATCGATCAGGAGTTCCAGAGGATCTCGTCGGCGGTCGACCGCGACCTCGGCGGTTACCCGGCGCTCCACCGACGGCTGTCCGATCAGGTCGCCCGTATCGACGAGGACTATCGGCGGGTGACGGACACGCCGCCGGCCCCAGACTCGTGGACACAGACGCTCCACGCCGCGGGAGAGCTGGTCGAAAAGGCCGGCACGCAACCGGCTGCGGCCAAGGCGGTCCAGGCGCTCCAGACCGCGATCGAGCAGGCCCACGACGACGCGATGGACAAGTACCGGCAGAGCAGCCGCGATCGCCACGATCTGCTCGCGAAGATGGTCCCGGCGTGGCGTTCGATGTCGTCCACGCTCACTCGCGTGGAGAAGTCGGTGGGAGGGATCTTCGAGCGGTCTCGCCGCATCGACGAGTTGATGTCGGAGTACCGAGAGATCGCGGCGAAGTCGGACGTGGCCGAGCGGAAGCTGACGTCGTCGACGCTGTCCCAGTTCGTGATCGCCAGCTTCGTGCTCGTGGTGGCCTCGCTGGGCGGCTTCATCAACTTCCAGCTCATCGCACTGCCCATGTCCGAGATGGTCGGGGCCACGAGCCGCTTGGGCTCGATGCAGACATCGGACGTGGCGGCCCTGGTGATTATCCTCATCGAGATCACGATGGGGCTCTTCCTCATGGAGTCGCTGCGGATCACGCGCCTCTTTCCGGTGATCGGCCGGTTGGACGCTCGGTCTCGCCGGCGTATGGCCTTCGCCACGCTGTCGATCCTGCTGATTCTTGCGGGTATCGAGTCCTCGCTTGCCTACATGAGAGACATGCTGGCGGCGGACCGCATGGCCCTCACGCAGCAGCTCGCCGGCGCGACCGTGCAGCGCCCGGAATTCATGTGGATCCCGGCGGTCGGGCAGATGGTGATGGGTTTCATCCTACCGTTCGCCCTTACGTTCGTGGCGATTCCGCTCGAGTCCTTCATCCACTCCAGCCGCATCGTGCTCGGTCAGGTGATCGTGGGCGCGCTGCGCGTGGTCGCCTTCGGCGTGGACATGTTCGGCTTCGCTGCGGACCACGCGGGCAAGGCACTGAAGAATCTGTACGACGTCGTCGTGTTCCTGCCGTTGAAGATCGAAGACCTCGTCATCCAGTCCCGGGCGGCCCGTGTACCCACGGTTTCCACCGACCGGTCCACTTCGACGGCATGAGGGAGGAGCTCGCCATGAATCGACTCACGTTCAGACGAGGGTGTGTGGCGCTCGCCGCTGCCCTCCTCACCGCCGGCTGCTCCGGCGTCCCTCCGGGCTCGGGTGTCTTTCTCCTGATCGACACGTCCGGCACGTACGCGGCCGAGCTCGATCGGGCCGAGTCGGTGATCAACTACCTGCTCGGGACGATGGACCCCGGAGACTCGTTCGGCGTCGCCCGAATCGACGGGGGCAGCTTCAGTGAGAAGGACATTCTCATACGGGTCACCTTCGACGAGCGCCCGTCGGTCGCCAACGACGAGAAACGGCTCTTCTTGGAGAAGGTCGGGGCGTTCACCGACACGGTCCGCTCGGCCTCGCACACCGACATCACGGGCGGAGTCCTGCAGGCGGTCGAGTGGCTCAACGAAGTCGGACCGGGTCACAAGACGGTCCTGATCTTCTCGGACATGGAGGAGGACTTGCCCGAGGGGTTCGTCCGGGACTTCCCGATGGATCTGCAGGGCGTCCGTGTGATCGCCCTCAACGTTACGAAGCTCGGGCCGGACAACGTGGATCCGAGGGTGTACGCGACCCGTCTGGATGAGTGGCGAGAGCGCGTCGAGTCGGGCGGCGGTCAGTTCGCCGTCATCAACGATCTGGAGAGGCTGGACATCGCGCTGGACCTCTGAGGTCGAGAGGACAGTCGCCAGCACAATATGCGAAGGCTGACGAGCCGGCGCCGCAGACGTCGGAGGGTGGACCTCCGCGCGTGGTTGGCGTCCGTCCGTCGGGGATGGATCGTCCACACGGGATGGGGGCGATCGCAGGGTTTCCCGGGCGGGCGGCGCCTCCTCGCGGATGAGGGCCAGCGCCTCGCCGCGGCGTTTACCGTGCTGGTTTGTGTCGTCGGCCTCGGGATGGCCGGAGCCGTGCGTGCCGGGCTTCGAGCTGCTCGTGCCGACATCGATGCGCAGGCCCGAGCGTTGCCTGTGCTGCCCGTGATCCCCATGGAGTTCGAGGGTGTGTCTCTGGAGACCTACCTCGCCGCGTGGGTGCCGGCCCAAGAGCGGGACGTGCTCCTCCGGTCGCACGTCCTCCGCGACGCCGAATTCGCTCGACGGGTGCATTGGTGGATGCGGTACTGGACCGGGCCTGCGTCGTCGTGGTTCCCTGACTACCTGATACGGATGGCCTGGCTGGGGACCACGGTGGATTCTGCACTGGTCGCGCACGACCTTCCACCCTCGCTGCGCTATCTGCCACTGATCGAGAGCGGCTACGCACCCAGCGTCACCAGCCCGGCCTCTGCGGTCGGCCTCTGGCAGCTCATGAGTCCCACGGCCAAGGGACTCGGACTCGAAGTCGGGCCGGTTCTGGACGAACGGAGGCACATCGAGAAGTCCACGGACGCGGCGCTTACCTACCTGGCCGAGCTGCACGAGGATTTCGACTCGTGGTTCTTGGCGCTCGCCGCGTACAACACCGGTCCCACGCGCGTCCGCTCCATCCTGCGCGAGCACGCGCCGGGCGAGGAGCGATCGGACAGCCTTTTCTGGGCTCTGCGGGAGCACTTTCCGCGTGAGACGCGAGACTTCATGCCGAAGCTGTACGGCGCAATGTGGATCGCGAGTCGTCCGGCGGCATACGGCTTCGAGCGGCCGCCGATCGAGCCGTACGCGTTCGACACGGTGTCCGTAACGGACCGAACGGCGCTGAAGGTCGTGGCGCGCGCCGCCGGGGTGCCCTACGACCAGGTTCTCCGCCTCAATCCCGAGTTCGTTCTCGCGGTGACCCCGGCAGGGCGCGAAGTGACGCTGCGTGTGCCCTTCGGAAGCCGTGCCATGTTCGCGGCGCGCTTCCCGCTGGTCCCGGTCGAGCCTCGAGCGGAGGCGCCGCCGTAGGTCGGTTCACCGCACGATCGACGCGCGCCGGAGATCGAAGCGGAGCGGAGCTGTCGGCCTCGGGATCCCGCGCAGCCCGGGCACGCCCGCCGCCTCTTCGGACGACTCGCGTCAGTCCGTCACTCGCGCCGCGAAGGTGAAGGTCCCGTCGCCGACCGAGATCTCCGAGACCTCGGCGTAACGCTGCCCGAGCAGGATGGCCCGGGCCACCATCTGCCCGAACCAGTCGAAGAGGAACTCGGGCACGGGGAGTCTTCCGAGCCTGCCGGACACGAAGTCGAGGTCGAGCTCTCCGCCCTGCGCCGAAGGCTTGACGACGAAGATGCCGGGCTGCCGGAAGCGCCAGGCCTGAACGTATCCGGCGACGACGACCTCCCCCGAGCCCTCGAAGCGAACCTGGATGTTGCCGGTCCGGATGCGCGGATCGAGCTTGAACAGCAGACGCTGGAAGAGGCCCGACCGTTCCGCGATCTGTTGGCGTTGGAGCTCGGCTTCTTGCCAGATGCGCTCCCTCAGCGCCTCGAGATCCGATGCCTGTTGGATCTCCTCTTCCGGGACCCGACCGGCGACCTGCATCAGGTCGGACATCATGAGGCCGATGCTCAGGGCAGAGGTGGCCTCCGACTCGGTCATGGTGAAGCGGACGCTGCCCTCCCCGGGCGCGGCACGGAGCACGTCGACGCCTCGGGTGAGGACGCGGGCCGCGTCCTCGGTCGACGCAGGGACCGGGTCGCCGTAGGGTGCCGTGAGCGCGACCGGGTCCACACCGTAGGAGCACGTGGTCACGGACAGAGCGACGATCAGAAGGCCGAAGCCGAATCGTCGCAGGTAACGTGTGCTGGGTCGGAGGCGTCGCAGTGTCCTCCGGGCGCGGCCGGCCAACATGCCGCCGAGCACCGCAGCGATGCCCGCACCGGTGATCTTGCCCGTGTGCTCCTCGAGCCGCTCCAAAGCCTCACCGAGCGCTTCGGCCGCTTGAGCCTGAGCCTCTCCAGCCCCTTCGTCTGCCTGCTCCAGCTCCTGTCGCTCGTGCTCGGGGTCCTGCATCTCACCACGACTCCGGGGAGGGAACTCTCGGCGCTTCGGGAAAGGCCGCTAGCGTCCCGGGACCATCAGATGCGCCGTACTCGTGCCCGCGGCCATGAGGTACGCCCCGCCCGCGCTCCTGTCCTCCGGGAAGCCGGTGGACTCGGTGGTGGCTCCGGGCATGGCGATGGTCGTGTGGATGCCCGCGCTCTCGCGGTCATCGCCACGCATGGAGACCCACAGCGAGCCGTACTCGGGCAGGACCCGCGTGCCATCCGCCTCGGCCGCGGCGACGAGGGCGCCTTCCTCTTGCCGATCGGCGCTCATGGCCCGAAAACGCCGATTCTGAGCGACCCGCTCGAGGTTGCCGATGCTCGTGCACTGCACGTCGAAGGGCGCTCTCCGAGCCTCATCGGAGCGGTCGTAGCAGACCAGCCGATTCGAGCCTTCCTGAAGCACGTCGTAGGTGTGGTCGGCGTTCCACCGCACGACGGTCGTTTCGGCACGAGCACGAGCCGGAGCGGCGGCGAGTGCCGTCTCAATGGCGGCTTGATCACTCTGCGCCTGGACTCCGAGAGGCAGTAGCAACGAGCCGGCGACGACAAGGAGGGTGCGGCGCATCATGGATGCTCCCTGGTTTCGAGTTCGTGAATCGGCCTGCGGCAACGCACACTCGCCGGCCTGTCGGCAGACTGCGGGTCGGGGGACGTCCCGGCAAGGCCGGGTTTCGGGCGTCGACGCCCCGCGCGGTTGATGGGCGGGGGCGTGCGCCCTCATGTTGCCCGTCCCCATGGCGGCACCCACGAACGAGGAGCCCCGTTGCATCCAGTCACGCGCCGGACCCCGAACGGGGCGAGGGTGAGGCCCCGAAGCCGCATCGCGAGACCCCGAAGCCGCATCGCCAAGGGGTGGTCGACGGCGGCCGCCGTGGCGCTCGCGGCGTGCGCGCCGGAGCCCGTGGTGACCCCGCCGAACATCGTGTACATGCTGGCGGACGACCTGGGATACGGCGAGCTGGGGTCGTACGGTCAGACCAGGATCAGGACTCCGCATCTCGATGCGCTGGCCGCGACGGGGATGCGGTTCACGCAGCACTATTCGGGAAGCCCCGTGTGTGCCCCGTCGCGCGCGACGCTTCTCACCGGTCTTCACACCGGGCACAGCCAGATCCGAGACAACTTCGAGGTCGGCGGCTACCCGGACCCCGACGAGCTCGGCCAGATGCCGCTCGACTCCGGCACCTACACGATCGGGACCATGCTGCAGCGCGCCGGCTACGTCTCCGGCGCGATCGGCAAGTGGGGGCTCGGAGGCCGCGAGACGCTGGGCCAGCCGCGGTTCCAGGGCTTCGACTACTTCTTCGGCTACCTCGACCAGCAGCTCGCCCACAACTTCTATCCAACCCACCTGTGGCGAAGCGGCACCCGTGTGCCGCTCGACAACCCGTACTTCCATCCGCACCAGCGGTTCGACGGGGACGATCCCGCCGACGCGGAGCAGTATCGCGGCTACCAGGGCGCCGAGTACTCGCTGGACGTGATGGCGGACGACGCGCTCGATTTCATCGAGCGCCATCGAGACCAACCGTTCTTTCTCTACCTCCCGTTCACCGTCCCACACCTCGCCTTGCAGGTTCCGGACTCCTCGCTGGCCGAGTACGAGGGCATGTTCGACGAGCAGCCGTATCTGGGTGACCGGGGGTACCTACCCCATCACCGACCGCTCTCCGCATATGCTGCGATGATCACGAGGATGGACGCGCACATCGGGAGGATCCTCGACAAGCTCGACGAGCTGGGGCTCGACGAAAACACGATCGTGATGTTCACGAGCGACAACGGAACCACGTACACGGGAGGAGTCGACGCCGACTACTTCGACAGCACGGCGGGGCTGCGGGGGCTGAAGGGGTCCGTCTACGAGGGCGGGATCCGCGTCCCCCTCATCGTACGGTGGCCCGGGAACGTGCAGGCCGGCTCGGTGAGCGACCACGTGTCGTCCTTCTGGGACGTCATGCCGACCCTGGCCGAGGCCGCCGGGACTCCGGTGGAGGGCGAAATCGACGGGATCTCGTTTCTCCCCACGCTCCTCGGCGTTCCGGGGCAGCGATCCGTGCCCCCGCTCTATTGGGAATACCACGGGTTGTGGAACGGAGCCCAGGCGGTGCGCCTCGGTCGCTGGAAGGGCGTTCGCCTCGGCGGTCACGACGACCCGGACGCGCCGATCGAGCTCTACGATCTCGACGCCGATCCTGGCGAGACGCTCGACGTGGCCGCGGAGCACCCGGACGTGATCGAGCGGCTCCGGGCCGTCATGCGATCTCGAACGGAGGCTCGTCTCCCGGAGTGGAACTTCGCACGGTGATCCAGGGCAAGTGCATATGACCCCGTCCCCGTTCGCCGGCACGCTCGCCGCGGCCGTGGTGGTCGCCCACTTCGGCTTCTTGCTTTTCGTGGCTTTGGGCGCGCTGCTGACGCTGCGATGGCGACGGGCTCCGTGGATCCACGTGCCGGCCGCGATGTGGGGCGCCTGGATCGAGCTGACCGGGGGCGTCTGCCCTCTGACCCCGCTCGAGAACCGACTCCGGCGGGCCGCCGGTGGTGTCGAGTACCCCGGCAGCTTCATCGAGCACTACGTCTTGCGCATCCTCTATCCGGCCGGCCTGACCCGGGAGCTTCAGCTGGCTCTGGGCGTGGCCGCTCTCGCGCTGAACGTCGCGCTGTACGTCTGGATCGCTCGTCGCCTCAGCGGAGGCTCTCCAGGAACGCGATGAGGTCGGCGACCTCCTCTGTCGTGTAGGTCGTGCCGAGCTCCATGCTCGTCCCCGGGGCGACCGAATTGGGGTCGCGGATGAAGTCGGCGAGTCGCGCCTCGTTCCACCGTCCGTCGACGGCCTGCAACGACTCCGAGTAGGTGAAGCCGGAGCGGGACGCGACCGGTCGACCCACGATGTCCCATAGGTTCGGCCCGATGGCGTCGGGGCCGCCCCTCTCGATCGAATGGCAGCCCCGGCACCCGCTCGCGACGAGCCGACCCCGCGTCTCCGGGTCGAGCGAGGAGAGATCCATGCTCTCGCTGGTGACGGGCCGGATAAAGATCACGTTGTTGTCGTCGGTCTTGAGCACGAGGCTGCCGTCGTGCGCTTCCACGACGTCTCGAATCCGGTGACCGATCCGGATCGGCTCGACGAAGATCGTCCTGCCTTGCTCGATCCGCACTCGGTACAGGGAGCGTGTGTTGAGGGACGACACGATCACGTCGCCTTGCCAGTGCTCGAAGAGGCCTCGCTCGAGCACCGTGACCTGGGAAATCCCGATCGACGGGACCCAGGCGTGCATCGGCTTGTCGTAGCCCTCGTGCCGTCCCTGACGAGGGTTCGTGGCCCAGACCATCGACTCGTATTCGGTGCCGTACGAGACGTACGGATACCCGTAGTGGCGGCCCTGCTCGATCAGGTTGAGCTCGTCGCCGCCCCGATCGCCGTGCTCCGTGAGCCACACGTCGCCCTCGCTCGAGATCGCCAGGCCCTGCGCGTTCCTGTGACCGAAGGAGTAGAATTCCGCGCTGTCGTCGCGAAGGTCCAGCTTGACCGTCTTGCCGAAAGGGGTCGTGCCGTCGTTCTTCGGCGTGGCCGGCCCCAGCCCACCGACGGTCAGGAGGAGCTCGTCTTCCGAAAGGGCGACGAGCCGCCCGCCGATGCCGTTCGTCGGATTGCGGTGAACGCCATCCGGGTTCTGCGTCAGTGGTGCACACGGTCGCGTGTCGAACACCGTCCGCCACTCCTCGAGCGACGCATCAGCGCTGCCGCCGAAGAGCGTGGCGGCCGTCGTCTCCAGTGTGGAGACGCGGAGCCCGTAGCAGTCGTCTTCGGCGTTCCAGTAGTTGTGAGACGCGGTGACGCGCAGGCCTTCGGGCAGCTCTTGGATCAGGAGGTCCTTGACCGCGAACTGGTCCTTGCGGTTGGTGTTGACGTTGAAGGGGTCCGAATCGAACTGGTCGAAGTTGATCGGCACGCGGGCTGCGAGGGGCTCCGGGTCGGCGTCGGGGCTCACCAGCCACATCTCGCCGACTCGGTTGGCGAACACGATCCCCTGCGACACCGCGGCGAGGCCACCGTCTCGTCCCATGGCGGGCACGGTGACCTTGGTGAGGATGACGTTGTACAGGTTGGTCTCGACGATCGCGTTGACTCGCAGGTCGGAGACGAGCGCTCGGAGCTCGTTTCTGTGCCTGTAGGCGAATGCTCCCGCAACCGCCGCGGCGCCCGTGGTCGCGATCCACAGCGCCAGGAGGATCGCGATCCGCAGCCGACTGGATCCGATACCGGAATCTTTCCCGAAGATCATGCTACCTCGGTCGAGGTGGTGGTTCGTGTCTTCTTTCTCGGCGGGTCACGTAGACGTGTCATGCCGAGATGGGGGCGGTGCACCGAGTATGAGGGCGGGTGCACGAACGCAGCTCGACTTCGAGATCGGTTCCGACCCCGAACCGGACTGCGGACGCGTCGGGCTCGCCCACGGTCACTCCGGCACCCCCCCCTACCTTCGAACGTCGTCGATCGCCGATGGCACGACAATGTTTTTCAGGGTCGGGGCAGGGGTCGTCAGGCGCCGCAAACGCTCGTAGCGTTGGTGTCGGGTCCGGACCGTGAAGAAAACTGTGGACAGCGGGAGACGGTGTTGTATGGTGGAAGTACGCGGGGGTAGCTCAGTTGGCTAGAGCATCAGCTTACCATGCCGAAGGTCGCAGGTTCGAGTCCTGCCCCCCGCTCTTCCATTGCGGCTCCACGGTCCTCACCCCACGGGGTGGCGGCCCGTGCGGGCGCCCCCGATGACCGGCCAGGAGCTGGCCGGCCTCGCCTTCCGCGAGGCAACGGAGGGCGACGCCGAAGCCATCATCGGACTGTTTCGAGCGGCCTACGGCGACGGCTACGTGCATCCGCAGGTGTACGATCCCGTCGAGGTCAAGCGGATGATCTTCGACGACGGCACGCTTCTCCTCGTGGCCGAACACGGAGCCGACAGATCGGTCGTCGGGGTTGCCGGGGTGCTGTTCGAGATGGGCGCGTACTCCGATTTGGTGGGGGAGTTCGGGCGGCTCGTGGTGCACCCCGACTGGCGCGGCCGGGGCGTCGGGCGACGCTTCATGGAGGAGCGACTCGCCAGGGTCGGACGCCGGCTGCACGTGGGTTTCGCGGAGGTGCGTGTCGGCAGCGTCGCATCGCCCCGCATCTCGCTCCACCACGGGTTCGTGGCTGTCGGAGCGCTTCCGCAGAAGCTGGTCTTTCAGGGTCAGCGTGAGCACGCGGGTCTTCTGATCCGCCACTTCGGGAATGCCCTGGCACTGCGCAGGAATCGCCCGCGCATCGTTCCCGAAGCCCTCTACCTGGCCGACGTCGCGCTGCGGGGGGTCGGGATCGAGCCGGACGTGATCGTGGACGACGAGGCGCAGTCGTACCCGCACGACGACGGGTTCGGCCTCGAGGAGCTCACCGATCAGGGGTACTCGTCGCTGCTCCGCATCGAGAGAGGGAGGGTCACGTCGCGAGAAGTCTTCGGTCCGCAGCGCCTCCAATACGGTCTCTTCCGGCTCGGAGCCTCGCACTCCCAGTACATCGTGGCCCGGGACGGAGATTGCGTCGTCGGAGCGCTCGGCTACATGAAAGACGCGGTCGAGAGGGTCGTTCGCGTCTTCGAGGTGATTCAGGTGAGAGAAGGAGTCGTGCGGGCGCTCTTCAGGGCCCTCGAGCGACGCTGCCTCGACGAGTCGCTGGTTGCCGCGGAGGTCGATGTCGGGGCGGACGCCACGCGCATGCAGCGCACCCTGCTCGAGTTGGGATACGTGCCGGCGGCGTACGTGCCGGCCATGGCCTTCCACGAGGTGGAGCGGATCGACGTCGTCAAGATGTACCGTCTCTTCCAACCGCTGGAGGCGCTGCCGTTCGAGGCCCCTGAGCCTCTGCGCTCCGTGGGCCTACACGTGTTGGCGCAGTTCGAGGCCGTCGACCTCCACCCGCGGCTCGTCGGGCTCATGGAGGGGCTCGAGATTTGCGACGGGCTCACCGAGGAGCAATCGAGCCGATTGGTCGCGAGCTTCCGATCCCGGTCCATCGCCCCAGGCACCCGTCTCTTCCAGCCGGGCGATGACGCGGAGGAGATGATGTTGGTGGTCTCGGGGGAGGCGAGCGTCGAGGCCGAAGGAGCGGAGCTGGGCCGAGTGGGCCCCGGTGAGTGCGTCGGGGAGGTGGCGTTTCTGAATGATCTGCCCCACTCGGCGTCGGTCGTGGCGCTCACCGGGCTCGAGGTCGGGGTCCTCACCCGTTCGGCCCTGACCGACATCGTGCGCCGCCGTCCCGACATCGGCACGGCGGTGTACCGGAACCTCGCCCGGGGCCTCGGCCGGAAGCTCCGGCGCGCAGGCGGGTTGGACTCGTAGGCCCGACGTCGGATCAGGACTTCTTCTTCTTGCTCTTCTTCTTTTTCTTCCTGGGAGTCTTGGCGGGCACGGCCTCCTGATCCCCGTCGGTCGAGGCTGCGGCCTTGCTCTCTTCCTTGGCCGGCTCGGCGGCAACCTCCGTAGGCGGCGCGTCCTTCTCCGCAGGGGGGTCTGGCTTGGGGGTGCTTTCGCCCGCAGGCCCCTCGGGCTCATGCGTTTCTGCCTCGGTTCCCCCAGCCCCCACCCGCCGGTCGAGCGGATACGCCAGCTGGGAGAGGACGGGCATCAGCGCCTCGTGCTCCACCTGGAGCTTGGTGATTCCCTCCCCGAAGTCGGTCATCGACGCAACCAGGCGCTCCACCGCACGCTCGACGGACGCCTGTGACTCCGTATCCGCGGCCAGGGCCTCCGATACACCTTCGCCGAACGTGGAAATCGATTCGGCGAGCCGCTCGACGGCCTGCTCGATCGACTGCTGCGAGGCCGCGTCAGCGGCGAGGGCTTCGGACAGCCCTTCGCCGAACGTGGCGATCGACGTGGCCAGCTGCGCGACCGCGGTTTCGACCGCCGCCTGGGACTCCGCGTCGGCGGCGAGCGCCTCGGTCACGCGCTGTCCGAACGCGGAGATCGAGGTCGCGAGTTGCCCAACGGCCGTCTCGACCGCGGCCTGGGATTCCTTTTCGGCGGTCAGAGCCGCCGCCATTCCATGCACTCCGGTGCCGAGCCGCTCGACGGTCTGACGCATGGACTCGACCGACTGGTTGAGTCCGATGTTCATTCTCGCCGACGCCGCGCTGAGCTCTTGCATGACGCGGCGGGTCCGGTCGACCAGTTGATCCACCTCTTCGATCCTCTCGCGGATCGCCAGCTCGAAGTCAGGGTCCGTCAGTCGAGGGACCTTCGGCCCTTCCGGAGGGCGGCTGCTCGCCACGATCGACAGTCCGAGCTCCTCGAGTCGAGTGAGGAATCGCTCGTCACGCTTCTGCACGTGCGAGCTGGCCACGTTGGCCAGGAGCCCTGCGAGAAGACCCAACAGCGTCGTGTCGAAGGCGAACGACAGTCCCGACGCCACGCTCCCGAGCTCGTTCGTGACCCGTCCGACATCGTCGATGTCGAGGTTCGTGGTGAGGAACTCGGAGAAGCCGCCGACGGCGAGGCTGATGCCCAACACCGTTCCGATGAAGCCGAGGATGGGCATCGCCCAGACGAAGAGTTTGACCGTGCGGTAATGCCCTGCGGCCGTGTCGGCCTCGAGGTCCGCCTGGTGTCTGAGGAGCTCGTGTGTCCGGCGGGCGTCCCCACTGACGGTGCGGTCCGAGCCTTCGAGGGAGAGGATCCGCCGCTGGATGTCGGAGGGAGGCTCGTCGACCACGAGGCTCGGGAGCCGTCGGATCTCCCGTCTCCCAAGGTCCCGTTCGTTCTCCAACATGTCGAGGTGCTTGAGGAGCAGCTCCACCATGGTCCACGCCAGCAGGAAGATGATCAGCGCCGGAACGAGGGCCATCACCCATCCGCCGGGCGGACGAATCAGTCGGTAGAGGTAGCTCCCGGGATCAACGGCCAGGCCGATGACGAGTTGGAGCACGAGACTCGCCACCACGGCGCTCAGTAACGGGGCGGCCGCCTTCAATGCGGCCGGCGACACGGGGAGCTGCCTGCGCGCCGTCGGCGTACCGGCAGCGGCCGCAGCGTTCGCCGCCGCGGCCTCGGCCGCGATCGTGTCGAGGTCCAGCTCGTCCAGGTCGTACGCCTCGTCTTCCCCCGATGCATCGGATCTGGGCTCTTCGGCCTCGACCCCTTCGGCCTCGTTAGGCTCTTCGCCGGGCTCCTCGGGCTCTACGTCCTCGGCCTCGACGTCCTCGGGCTCGCCGAGCTCTTCTTCGGGCTCCTCGTTCTCTTCTTGAGGCTCCCCGAGCTCTTCTTCGGCCTCGTTGGGCTCCTCTCCGGGCTCCTCGGCCTCCACTTGCTCGGGCTCGTCGAGCTCTTCTTCAGGCTCGTGGGCCTCTACTTCCTCGGGCTCTTCTTCAAGCTCCTCGAGCTCTTCTTCGGGTTCCTCGGGCTCTTCTTCAAGCTCCTCGAGCTCTTCTTCGGGCACCTCGGGCTCTTCTTCAAGCTCGTCGAGCTCTTCTTCGAGCTCCTCGGCATCCATTACTGACTCG
>JBDHDM010000084.1:0-12751 GCA_039591515.1 Gemmatimonadota bacterium
CGGCGGCCCCCGACGCATCAAAAAACACCTCGGCCAGCGCCGCGCCGAGTGCACGGGCCTCGTCACGGGCTTGGGCGAGGGTCGTTTCCGGACGCAGGCGCCCTACCGCACGGAGCCAATGTGCCCATGCGGCCTGCAGTCGTCGTGGGCCCATCATCGTCGAGAGAGTCGCCACCGGCATCCAAAGCTCGACATCGCCCGACACGCCCTCGAATCCGCGCTCCGCGACCCCGACCACTTCGATGGACTTGCCATTGAGGGAGATCGATCGGCCGATCACTTCGGGGTCGGCTCCGAATCGGTCGGTCCACAGGTCGTGGGAGAGGACAGCGATTGCGGCTTCTGAGGGAGCCTCTTCCTCGGGAGAGAAGAGTCTACCTGTGGCGGGAGCCACGCCGAGGATCTGGAAGTAAGCCGGAGTCACGTATTCGGCCGAGATCCTCCCCGCGTTACCGACGCCGGTCAACGTCACGGTCATCCCGTTGTAGCCGGCGAGGGACTCGAATGAGGCGAGCTCGGCGCGTCCCATCTCGAACTTGGGGTACGACCAAGGCATCGTGTCCTCCGGCATGCCCGCTTGCATCACCAGCGTCATGTCGACGAGCACGATACGGTCGGGGTCCGGATAGGGTGGCTTGCTGAGCAACGCCGACTTGAGTGCCGTGAACAGGGCCGTGTTGGCGCCGATTCCGAGCGCGAGCACCGTCACCGCGACGACGGCGAAACCGGGTGTGCGAATCAGTCGGCGCAGCGCGAGCCGCATGTCCTGAATGAAGCCTTCCATCATCATCCCCTCCTCTACCCGTCGGATCCAGAGTGCGTGAGTCAACCCTCCCATGGCGAAGCGGAGCAAGTGAGCTCCTCTATGTCCGCTGGCCTGCAGCATCCAGAGCTCGGCCTCCCACTCTTGGCGCCACTCGCGGCGTCGATGGAAAGGGACCAGCTCGCTCGCCAGCGACAGGACACCACGAGCGACGCGAAGTACCGGGCGAGGCGGCCAATCGTACACGGCTCAGGCGCGCCCCTTCGCGTCTAGGGCGGTGGAGCGGGTGAGCTGTCGAGCCCGCTCGAGGGCCTCCGTGGTCGCCGCCTCTCCGTCGCTGGTCAGCCGGTAGAAGCGGCGACGCGGTCGTTTCTCGGCCTCCGCAATCTCGGGGGCCTCCCAGCTGCCGACGATCCATCCCCGCTTCTCGAGCCTGCTGAGTGTCTTATAGATCGTCCCACCGCCGAGTCCGGTCGACTGGACGATATCGGCTCCGTACGCACGACCCTCTCGAATCGCATTGAGGATCGCGACCGTGACGAGCCCTGGCGTACGCCCCATCACTCCTCCTGGATGTCAAAGTCAGCTACCTGACACTTTCATCTAATGAATATATCAATGGAGCACAAGGGACGGGGGATCTCCGGGTCCGCTACCGAGCGACCCGCCTCCCTTCAGGGTGTCCGGATAAGCGGCTGGCCCGCTTCCTGAGCGCCCTGCATCTTGCGCGCTGTCAGTCCGTAGCAAGCCTCCTGCGCCCTCCAGCCGCGACCGCGCTCCACCGGAGACCCCGATGCACTTCCGCCTCGTCAGCCTGGCCGCCGCGTTCGCCGTAGCACCACTCGCGATTACCGCGCAGGGCTTGCCTTCCTTCTACGAGCCGGGGGTCTCTCCGGACGGCAGCGAGATCGCCTTCGTCTCCGGCGGAGACATCTGGACGGTGTCTGCCGGGGGCGGGGCCGCTCGCCTTCTGGTCGCACACTCGGCGCACGAGTCGCGGCCACTCTATTCGCCCGACGGACGCTACCTGGCCTTCAACTCGAACCGGAACGGCGGACTCGACGTCTTCGTGATCGATCTTTCCTCCGGAGAGGTGCGGCGCGTGACGAACGATGCGGGATCGGAGCAGCTGAACGGGTGGTCGTCGGACGGGGCGTGGATCTACTTCAGCTCGAACGCCGAGGACGTGGCGGGTACACACGACGTCTTCCGCGTCCGTGCCAGTGGCGGCACACCGATGGCGGTCGCAGCGGATCGCTACGAGGGGGAGTACTTCTCCGCGCCGGGTCCGAATGGCCTCCTTGCGATCTCGACCCGCGGCGACATGGCGCTCGGCCAATGGTGGCGAAACGGCCACGCGCACATCGACGAGTCCGAGATCTGGGTCGTCGAAGAGGCGACATCGGAAAGCGGGGTGCCGTCCTACCGCCGCGTCTCGGCGGGAGGCAAGAACCTGTGGCCGATGTGGGGTGCGGACGGCGAGACGCTCTTCTTCATGTCGGACCGGACGGGCGCCGAGAACCTCTGGCGAGCGGGGCTCGACGGCGGAGACGCACAGCTGACACGCTTCACGGACGGCCGCGTGCTCTTTCCGTCGATTTCGGCGGACGGCTCGACAATCGCCTTCGAACGCGACTTCGGGATCTGGACGCTCGACGTCGGCAGCGCATCGCCACGCGCGCTCGACATCACGTTGATGGGGGCGGTCGAAGGCCCGACACCCGAGTCCGAAGAGGAGGACTCGGGGTGGGGTGACATCGCGGTATCGCCCGATGGCGACAAGTGGGCGTTCACCGCCCGAGGCGACGTCTTCGCGGCCTCGATGTCCGACGACGTGCCCGCGAGCCGCGTGACGGACACGCCCGCCGCGGAGAGCAATGTCGTGTGGACACCGGACTCGAAGGGGGTCGTATACGCCTCCTGGCGGAGCGGAACAGAGAAGCTCTACCACTACGATTTCACGACTGCGCAGGAGCGCCAGGTCACGACCGGAGCCGCCCGGGACAACACGGGCAGCTTCTCACCGGACGGCCGTTACCTGCTCTACGGTCGCCGGCTCCACGACGAGCGCGAGCTCCGCGTGGTCGATTGGGAGAGTGGCGAGGATCGTCTGCTTGCGACGGATGTCGCCGGGGCCGCCGCGTGGTCGCCCGACTCGCGGTGGGTCGCATACGGCGCGGAGACCGACGAGTTCAGCAACGTGAAGGTCGTCCCGGTCGACGGTGGGGAGTCGCGCCAGGCGAGCTTCCTCGCGAGCTCGTTCTTCGGCTCGATCTCCTGGAGTGCGAAGGGCGACTATGTCGTCTATCGCACGGCACAACGCACGGAACCCGGGGAGATGATCCGGATCGACCTCGTCCCCGCGCCGCCGACCTTCGACGAGGATACGTTCCGAGAGCTCTTCAACGAGCCCGAGGACGACGACGAGTCGGACGAAGAGGACCAGGCGCCCGGTGAGCCGGGCGCACCGGTCGCGGTACCCGAACGCGTCGAGATCGACTTCGACGGCATCCGGCGGCGCGGCGCCGTCATCCCGACGGAGTTCTCGGTCGGGTCGATCCTCCTGCACCCCGACGGGGAGTCGGGGGTGGTCACGGGAGAAGGCTCGCTCCATCGGGTGACCTTCGGCCCCAACGGCGACGTCGACTTCGACGAGCTCGAAGTCGACGGCAATCCGATCGCCTTTTCAGAGAACGGGCGGCAGCTGTATACGAGCCGGGAGGGGGAGCTGCGTATCGTTTCCTGGCCGGCCGGCGACGAGCGCACCGTTTCGACTTCGGTCGAGGTCGTCGACGATTTCGAGCGCACGAAGGTCGCGGCGTTCGAGCAGGGCTGGGGCGAGATGCGTGACGGCTTTTACGACCCCGACTTCCACGGGGTCGACTGGAACGCGGTGGCCGAGCGGTTCCGCCCCCGGATCGAGGGCGCGCGTACCCGAGCAGAGTTCGGGCGCCTCATGGACATGATGCTCGGTGAGCTCAACGCCTCGCATCTCGGACACAACGGCCGGACGGGGCCGCCGCAGGAGGGAGACGGGCACACGACGGGTCGCCTCGGGCTGCGCTTCGATCGGATCGCCTACGAGAACGACGGCCGCTTCGTGGTGCGCGAGGTCCTCGAGCTCGGGCCGGCGGACGTGGCCGGAAACGTCGTCGTCGGCGACGAGATCGTCTCGGTGAACGGTACGTCACTCGACGAGGACGCCGACCTGCACCTCCTCCTGCGCAACGCGGATGGCAAGCAGGTCGTACTCGGCGTCTCCTCGAACGGCGCGGCTCCGCGTGACGTCGAGGTCCTCGCGACCTCCTCCGGCGCCGAGAGCCAGCTCGTATACCGGAACTGGATCGAGAGCCGTCGCGCCTACGTGGAGCGCGCCAGCGCCGGCCGGCTCGGCTACGTGCACATTCCCTCGATGTCGCAGGGCTCGCTCACGCAGTTCATCCGCGACCTGGATCAGCTCAACCACGGCAAGGACGGTGTGGTGATCGACGTGCGCGACAACAACGGCGGCTTCGTGAACGTTTATGCGATCGACGTCCTTGCCCGCCGGAACTACTTCACCATGGAGTCGCGTGGGAGCGACATCCAAGCGCCCTCTCAGGTGAGACTCGGGCAGCGGGCGCTCCTCGCTCCGACCGTGCTCGTGACGAACCAGAACACCCTCTCGGACGGTGAGGACTTCACCGAAGGGTACCGCGAGCTCGGGCTCGGCAAGGTGGTCGGGGAGCCGACGGCGGGCTGGATCATCTTCACGGGCGGCCGGAGCCTCGTGGACGGGACCTCGGTCCGGATGCCCGGCACCTTCATCCGCGACAATCGCGGGCAGAACATGGAGCTCAATCCACGCCCGGTCGACGTCGAGGTCGAGCGGGCGGCCGGCGAGTGGTATTTGGGGATCGACAGCCAACTCGACGCGGCGGTCACGACGTTGTTGGCACAGATCGACGGTACGTAATCGGCCGGACGCGTGATGGCGCCGTGGGCTAGGACATCTTCGCCTCGATGATCGTCTCGATCTCCGTACAATCAGCGACTGAGGCGACCGGCACGCGAAACCCGGTCCCCTCTCCGTATCGGGGTGCTTGATCGATCAGCGCGAGGGTGCCGGGCCTCAACTCATCCCTTCGTAGCAGGGTCAGCGCGCGATCACCGAGGACGAGCCCGACCAAGAATGCCCCCTCCTGCGGGATGAGGTAGAGAACCGTCCGTTTCTTCGCGCGGAACCGAGAAGTCCATCCATACTTCGCACCCGAGAAGCTCCACTCCTCCGATAGCGGCCCGTAGGCGGCCTCCATCTGGGAGACGAGGTGATGCCAGACTTCCTCGGTCGGACCCAAGACCCGCTTCAAGTCGGATGGGCTCGGCTCCACGGTCTTGTCGCCCAGCGCGCTCAGCGCCATGAGACCTCCAGTCCTGGTTGCGAGACGACCTAGTCTCTCGACTCCGAGGAGTAGCGTACAGGCTCCCGGAGCGTCTGCTGGCTACTGGGTGCGACGCTCGAGCGCACCGATGCGGTCGAGCAGGCCCCCTAATCCCAACGACTCGCTGATGTCACGGGCCTCCTCGAGCAACACGCTCGCGGTCCTCGGCTCGTCATCCGGACCCACATCGAGCTTCATGCGAGCCCACCAGTAGCGCACTCGAGCCCGGTCGACCTCGTGAGGTAGTTCGTCGGCCAGCTTCAGTGCCGCCTCGAAGTGCCCGTCCGCGGCCTCCATGTCCCCGGCCGCAGCCGCTGCCTGACCCGCGAATCGTTGATGGAGGCCGTAGGTGAAGCTCTGGATGGACACCCCGGAGTCCACGAAGTCCCGGATCGCCGGATAGAGGTTCGCCACCAGATCCGCGCGGCCGATCTCCGTGAGCGCCTCGATTGCGCCGAGCAGCAGCATCAGCGGGCCTGAAGAGTGGGGACCGCTCCCGGTCGGAATCCCCGATGCCAGCGATGCGTAGGTCTCGAGGACGTCCGTGTCTCCGAGCGCGGCTTTGCCGGACAGTAGGTAGCAGGTATCCGCGCCGGACCAAACGAGGCCTTCCAGGCGGTGCTCTCCCGCCAGCTCGAATGACTCACGCCCTCTCTGATCCTCGCCGGCGAGCAGCGCGATGACCGAGTCATGACCGTGGCTGATCCAACCCCAGGGGAATCCCCCGGCCTCGAAGAGCTCGATGGAGCGACGCATCTCGACGGAGGCGGACTCGACCTGTCCGCGCGAGAGCGCGATCAGGCAGTCCATCATGGCGCCGATCGCAAGCGAACCGAAGTCCTCGTGGCGGTTGGCTAGCGGCCTGAGCTCATCGCCGACGCGGTCCGCCTCCTCATAGCGGCCCTGCCATACGAGCCCCGCCATCTCCATCCAGAGGCAGTGGCCGAGGTTCCACCTCTGGCCGAGAGCGCGGCGGATCGACGCGGCTTCATGGGCGTCACGCTCCTGATCGACCCCGTTGAGCCCAAACCACGCGTTCAACGCTCGGTTCTGGAGCGTCTCCGCCAGGATCGGCGGTGAGTCGAGGGTTCGGGCGAGCTCGACCGCCGACTTGTGGGCGGCTTCGGCCTTGGCCGGATCGCTCCCCATTCCGTGCGCGAGCGCTTCGGCAGAGAGCAGTCGACACCGGGCTTCCGCGTGCTCGTCACCGACCTGTGCGAGCGCCCGACCGATCAGCTCCATAGCCGCTGCGGGCTGTCCGGTCCATATGAGCGCATAGGCGAGTTCGTTCAAGACCTCGGCCGCTTTGTGCACCCGGCCCACGGACTCGAATCCTTCGAACGCCTCTGTCACGTCCGACACGAATCCTCCGCTGTCCCCGAGGCTGCGGCGCGCCGATCCCCGACGATGGAGCAAGTCCGCTCTGGCTTCGGCTTGGTTTTGCCCTGTCAGATCCAGCGCCATGTCGAAGAACCAGACTGCCTCGTCGAGCGCGGCGGCGGCCGCCGCGTACTCCCCGGCCCGAGTCAGCCAGGCGGCGGTTCGCTCAGGGTCGCCGGCCGCGCCGGCCTCGACCAGGTGGTGGGCGAGGTCCGCCGCCCGTCGTTCCGGCTGGAACGAGGGGTCCGTCTCGATGGCGTCCGCGATCCTGAGGTGCATGCGTTGGGCTCGAAGCGGCGAGATCTGGCCAAGGAGCGTCTGCCGGGCAAGCGCGTGCACGAATTCGTAGCGCAGCTCCCGTCCGGCGGGGGCGGGCTTCAGCAGGTGGGCCGCTTCCGCTTCTTCGATCGCGTCGAGGACCACATCGGCGTCCCCACATACCGCTTCGAGAAGTGCGACCGGAAAGCGGAGCCCGAGCACAGAAGCGTGAGATAGGACCTTCTGGGACGCTTCGCTCAATCGCTCGAGTCGTCGTCCTGTAACGAGCCGGATCCCCTCGGGTACGTCGAGCGCGGCGACATCGATCTGCGGAAGCCAAGCTCCTCCCTCGTCGAAGAGCCGGTTCTCCTCGGCGAGATGAAGGAACGTCTCCTCGATGAAGAAGGTGTTCCCCTCCGTGACATCGTGAATCGCGTCCACGAGGGCTGTCGGTACATCGGGTCCGCCGAGGGCGGACAGGAGGGCCTCCACGTCGGCCGCCCCGAAGGGGGCGACTTGGATGCGCTCCGCGTGACGATGCCGTACCGTACCCGCAAGGAATCGCGCGAACGGCGGCTCGATGTCCGCTTCTACGTCACGGTACGTCCCCAGCATCAGGATCGAATGGTCCCGAAGCCGCGGCGCGATGTGCTCGAGGAGCTGAAGGGTCGACTCGTCCGCCCAGTGCAGATCGTCGAGCAGCATGACCATCGGCCGCTCTGCGCTGGCCCGTGCGAGGAATGCGAAGACACTCTTGAAGAGATGGCGCTGCTGCATCTCGGGCGGCACGTCCAGAGGCGCGGGTATGTCGGAGTAGAGCTGCCTCAACTCCGGCAGAATGCGCGCCAGCTCGCCGGCCTCGTGGCCCAGCAACCCGCGAAGATGCTCGGCGGGCATCAGCTGAACCATCTCTTCGAGGATCTCGCTGCCGGTGATGAATGGAGCCGTCTCGCCCTCGTACGCGTGGCCGCGGACGGCGAGGCCCCCTCGTCGGGCCGCGAGGTCGACGACTTCCGTCGCGAGGCGGGTCTTGCCCACCCCCGGCTCTCCGGCAAGGAGAACCAGCCCGCCTCGCCCCGACCATGTGGAGTCGCTCAGCCGTTCGAGGGCCGCCCATTCGGTCTCCCGTCCTACCAGAGGTGGCCGGTCCTCCTCCAGGGCTTCACGGACCCTCGGCTCGGCCGCTCCCTCGGGTACCGTAGTCAACGCGTCGGCCCAGGCAACCGTGCTCGCGAAGCGATCCGTCGCCTTCTTGGCCAGCGCCCGCTCGATCGCCCGCTCGATGGTCGGACTCACGTCCGGCCGGAGTGAGGTGAGTGCCGGAACCGGGTCCAGCGTGTGCTGCTTGATGAGCGCGGGTATGGACGAGCCGGTGAATGGAGGATGACCGGCGAGCATCTCGTAGAGGACGCACGCGAGGCTGTAGAGGTCCGACCGGCCGTCCACATCGGTCGGGGTAGCCATCTGTTCCGGGCTCATGTACGTGGGTGTGCCCACGAACGTCCCCGTCCGGGTCAACTGGACGTCGCTGGAGCCCTCGACCGCACTGGCGATTCCGAAGTCGGTCACGACTGCATGCCCGGCCTCCAGCATGATGTTTCCCGGCTTGATATCCCGGTGGATGATTCCCTGACCGTGTGCATACGTCAGGGCGCCTGAGACCTCCGCCACGATGGAAAGCGCTTCCGACACTGTGAGCGCCCCCTCACGCGCCAACCTCTCGTCGAGTGACTCCCCCTCGAGCATGGGCATGACGTAGAACACCAACCCGTCCGTCTCGCCCGAATCGAAGACCGGGACGATGTGAGGGTGGCGCAGGACGGCGGTCGTCTTGATCTCGCGCAGGAATCGCTCGGGACCGTCTGCGGCCGTGAGCTCGCGTTTCATCACCTTGAGCGCGACGGGCCGTTCGTGCCTGAGGTCCTGCGCACGATACACGGTCGCCATGCCACCCTCGCCGAGCTCGCGCTCGACGTGGTAGCGGCCTTCAAGACCCTCGTTCAGGCGCTGGATCGGGTTGGACATCCTACGATGCTACCGGGGCCTACACCCCGGCGGCAAACTCCGCCCGCCGCTCAGGGCCGGGCCCACCGCCGGTACAGGAAACTCTCCGTATCCCAGCGGATCTGCCCCATCTCGTTCGCGATGTGGTAGGTGACCAGGAGATTGGAACGGAGCTCGGCTCGGACTCCGTCCAGATCCATAGGCTGGTCCCCATCGTCATTGGGACGGTGGTATCGGGTGGCGATCCAATCATCCAGCTCCGCCTGCGCGTCGATGGCCGGATCGACGCTGGTCCGAGCCGCCTGTACCCAGATCGCGGGAATTCCCTGGCGGACGAAGGCGTACTGGTCGCTGCGGATGAACAGGTTCTCTTCGGGTGTGGGATCCGGACTGACCGGCGTGCCGGTCCGAGCGACCGCGAAGTCCACGGCATCCGAGAGGTTGGAGTGCTCGTACCCGAAGGCGAGGACGTCGGAGGCCGCCGCGATCATGCCCATGACCCCGTCCATGTTCTGATTCGCCACGACTCGTCCCGGGGCGACCGTGGGGAAGCGAGCGAAGTACTCGGCGCCCAGGAGGCCGGACTCTTCAGCGGTCACCCAGAGGAAGAGAATGGAACGACGGGGCGCGTCCATGCGCGTGAGGACGGAGGCCAGGGTGAGGAGCGCGGCTGAACCCGACGCGTTGTCCAACGTGCCGTTGTAGATCGAGTCTCCCTCGATCGGGGCTCCGACCCCCAGGTGGTCCAGGTGCGCTGTCAGGACCAGGTGCTCTTGCTGAAGGGTCGGGTCGGATCCCGGAAGCAAGGCGGCCACGTTGGCGCTCTCGAAAGTCTCGTGGATGAAGCGGGCCTCCACCCGTCCCCGCGTGTTCAGATCGAAGGAGCTGGGCTCGCCGGCGAGGATGCGCGCGTGGATCTCCTCGAAGCTCCGCCCTGCTCGCGTCATCCACGCGGCCGCGAGACGCTGTGGGACGACCAGGGACGCCCCCAGTTCCTCAGCGCCTCGGCGCTCCGACGCGATGGTCACGTCGTCCGGTACGACGAACCGCGTCCGGGGTCGTGTGGGCGGGCGGACATCGTCTTGATCGGGTTGAACGACGATGATCCCGACGGCGCCCCGGGCGATCAGCTCCGCGTTTCGGGCCGCGCCGCTGGAGAGGACTGTCCGCTCCAGCGAACCGATCCCGTCCGGAGCGCCGTCGACCACGACGACCAGCTTTCCCGAGACGTCGATCCCCTCGAAGTCGTCGTAGCCCAAGTCAGGCGCGCTGATCCCAAAGCCCGCGAAGACCAGCGGGGCCTGAAGGTCCGACTCGCTTCGCACGATGCGAGGCGAGATGGAGAAATCGGAGCCGAACGCGAACGTCTCACCCTCCACGGAAAAGGCTGCTGTGGAGGGGTCGACGCGAGCCTGGCGAAACACGATGGGCTGGCGGTACGTCCCCTCCGCTCCACCGGGCCGGAGCCCGAGGATGCGGGCTTCGCGGATCACATAGGCCGCCGCGGAATCGAAGCCAGCGGTACCGGGACGGCGACCCGCCATCTCGTCGCCGGACAGGGTGCTCATGTGGCCCAGAAACGTGTCCACGCTCAGGCTATCGAGCGCTTGGTCCAGCGAGAGCGGCTCGCTCACGGGCTCGCAGGCGAGGATCGATCCCGCGAGGAGGATCACGAGTGTTGGACCGGACGTTTGCGAAGACGGAATGGGGGACTCCCGAAAGAAGATTCGACAGAACTGCCGGTGTGGACGGGAAGTTAGGGTGGCCCCAACGGGGCGCTACCTTTCCAAGCTTACCTCATCCAGGCTTACCTCACCCCGCCCGCCAGGACCTGACTACGTGCCCGAAACCGTGGACGCCGTCGTCGTGGGCGCGGGGGTCGCCGGGCTCACGGTCGCTCGTGCCCTGACGGAGGCGGGGCGGAGGATCGTCGTGCTCGAGGCGAGGGATCGGGTCGGAGGGCGTTTGCGGTCGGTCGCGGTCGAAGCTGGAGTCGTAGACGTCGGCGCGACCTGGTACTGGGCCAGTGAGCCGCGTGTGTGTGCGCTGGTCAGCGAGTTGGGACTCGCCTGCCACGACCAGCACATCGTTGGCGATGCGCTCTATCAAGACCCGCGCGGAGTGCATCGCCTGGAGGGCAACCCCATCGAGGGCCCGGCTCTGCGGTTGACGGCGGGGATGGAGGAGCTCGCGAGGGCGATGGCCCGGACGCTCCCCGCTGGGACGGTCCGCCTGGGTTGTCCCGTCACGCGCGTTCGGTCCGTCGGCGAGGGTCTCCTGGTCGAGTTCGAAGGCGGTGCTCGACGAGCCGCCCAAGTGGTCCTCGCGCACGCCCCCGCGCTCGCTGTGGCGCTGATCGAATTCGAGCCGGGACTCCCCGACGAGTTGCTCCGCATCGCCTCCAACACACCGGTATGGATGGGTGCGATGACCAAGGTCGTCGTGTGTTTTGAGCGGGCTTTCTGGAAAGAGCGGGGACTTGCCGGGGCGGTGATGAGCCACGTGGGGCCGATGATGGAGATCCACGACATGAGCGGAGCTGCCGGGACGCGGCCCGCACTGTTCGGCTTCGTCCCACCCACGCAGCCAGGCTCACCGCCCGTCACCCGGGACCAGATCCTCGCGCAGCTGCGTCTACTCTTCGGAATCGATGCTCCGGCACCGACCGAGGTCGTCATTCGCGATTGGCGTGCCGAGCGGTACACGTCGCCTGACGGGGTCGAGGCTCTTCAGGCCTACGAGACGTTCGGACACCCCACGTACGCGCGCGCGGCGCTCGAGGGCCGGTTGCATTGGGCATCGACCGAGACGGCGCACGAAGCGCCCGGGCATATCGAGGGTGCGATCGCAGCGGGGAAGAGAGCAGCCGCCGCCGTCCTGGCGAACGTCGCGGATGTTCGGTGATCGTAATGCTCTGACCCCGCGATCCGCACGAAGAGCTGAGCGCGGCCGCCGGTTCACGGCGACCACGCCCAGCACCTCAGTTTCCGGAGGTCGCCCCGATCGCGGCGAGCCCGGCCCGCACCGCTTGCGCGTCTTCAGCCCCACTCGCGCCGCTCGCCGCCATCGCACCGATGAGCTCACCGTTCATCAAGATCGGCAGCCCACCCTCGTAGTGGATCCCGCCCGGGATGGTATCGACCGTCCCGGCCGCGAGCGCCTGTCCGTACGCTCCCGATGTCCCACCCGTGGTGATGACCACGTGGGCCTTCATCCTGACGATATCCGTGGTCCGCGGTGAAGCCCCGTCCATGCGCCTCAGGTACACCGGGACACCGTCCGCGTCGGCGACGAAGATGGTGAGGTTCCAACCGTTGGCCCTCGCCTCGGCCTCCGCGGCGTCGACCGCCATCTGGGCCTGCGCCATCGTGATCTGGGCCTCGGCTGCAGCGGGCGCGAAAGCGGGCAGGCAGAGGAGAGAGAGGGCAAGCAGGGCCCGTCGGCCGGTGGCGTTCAAGTCCATGTGCATGATCCGGGAGTTTCCGAGAGGGATGAGGAACGTGAAGCTCGCCGGAGCAGTCTCACGAAGACAAGCTCTGGCTCCCACTCATTCCGTGGCGATCCGCCGACGGAATCTCGCGCACGCGTGACGGGTCGGACTACTCCTCGCGGAGGGCCCGCATCGGATCGATGTGGGCCGCGCGACGCGCGGGCACCCAGCTCGCCAGGGCGGCCACGCCCAGCGCCGCGAGCGCCATGATCACAAAGACCCCCGTGTCGAGCGGGCTGACGCCGAAGAGGAGAGCCTCGGCGAAGCGCGTCACCGCGGCGGCAAGGCCAAGGCCTATGACGGAGCCGACCGCCGCGAGGACGAGCCCCCGCCGCACCACCATCCGGATCACGTCCCGCGCCTGCGCGCCGATCGCCATGCGGACGGCGACCTCGCGGGTGCGCCGGGCGACCAGGAAGGACATCACCCCGTACA
>JBDHDM010000085.1:0-20718 GCA_039591515.1 Gemmatimonadota bacterium
GCCCCAGCCCGCCCGGTCCACCTCGGGAGTCCACACATCATCCGGGACGGTGAGGTCGTCGCCTTGATCGCTGCCGGGCGCCCGGACACCGCGATCGTTTCGGTGCCCGCTGAAGGCCGGGTGAAACCACCCATGATCGCCAGCGACCTCGCAGCCCTGCGCGACTTCGAGTGGACCGAGGTGCGTGCGGGCCTGACGGTGTTGCTCGCCGCATGACGCCGCTCCGCTTCATTCTCGTCGGAGTGGGCGCCCGGTCCCGTACATGGCGCCGGGTGCTCGCGGAGCACCCGGACTGCCGACTGGTCGGGCTCGTCGAGACCGATCCGGAGCGGCTCTTCGCCGCCCTGGCGGAGACTCCCGACGTTGCCGGCGGAGCCGAGCTCCAAGACGTCGCGGCCACGGTCGATGCCGACGTGGCTCTGCTGTGTACGCCGCCGGGCGGCCGGCACGCACAGGTTGCAGCGGCGTGCGCCGCCGGCCTCGCGATCCTGGCGGAGAAGCCCCTTGCGGACACGTTCGCCAATGCAGAGGCCCATGTGGCCGCGGCGGCACAGGCCGCCGTGCCTCTCGCGGTCGGGCTCAACTTCCGCTACCTGGAGGTGACCCGGGCGCTCAAGGAACTCTTCTCGCCGGATCAGCTCGGCCCACCCGAGTTCGGTCGCTTCACCTATGAGCGGTGGCGGGACGGAGGGCTTCCGCACCTGAACAAGTACCCCCTGACCATGCCGCAGCCCATGCTCTGGGAACAGTCGATTCACCACTTCGACCTGATGCGCTTCGTTTATGATGCGGAGCCCGTCCGGCTTTCGGCGCGTACGTTCAACCCGTCGTGGTCGATGTACGAGGGCGACGCGAACGTCGGGGCTCTCATCACCTTTACCGACGGCATCGAGGTCACGTACCAGGGGACCTGGGCGGGAAACTGGCAGGAGATGGGCTTCGAGTGGCGTACGGAGTGTGCTCTCGGGATCGCCGTGCAACGGGCGATGTTCGGCTCACTCGGGTACGCGCTCCGGGACGACCCCGAGCTCACAGCGGTCGTGCTGCCGGACGAGGAGCCGTGGGTGGACGACGCTCGGGCGCTCTTGGAAGACTTCGTCGGACATTTCCGGGACGGTACGCCGTTGCCCTGCTCGGGGACCGACCACCTCAATTCCCTTCGCATGGTGGAGGCCTGCGTTCGGTCCTCCGAAGGCGAAGGGGTCGTGGAACTGCAGGAGCTGCATGCACGGGACGCGCGACTCCTGGAACCGTGAGGACGATCCTCCCATGAACCTTCGCACTCATTCGGCCCGGATCGCCGTCGCGGCGATCGTCGGCGCTCTTGCGGGCTGCGCGCAGCAGTCCGACGACACGATCGTGGTCGGAATCAGCGCCGACATCACGACGTTCGAGCCGGGGATGATCTCCAGCCGCGACAACGCGAATATCGCCCGGCACATCTTCTCTACGCTCTTCGCGCTGACGCCGGAAGGGGAGCACGTCCCGGAGCTCGCCCACACGCTCGAGATCTCCGACGACGGAAGGGCCTACGTCTACACGCTGAACGAGGGGCTTACCTGCCACGACGGCGAGGCGCTCACGGCCGAGGACGTGGCGTACACCTTCAACCGCATCGCCGACCCGGCGAACCGCTTCACGGGCAACGCACCCGGCTTCGTATTCACCTCGCTCGCTTTCGAGGGCGCGGAGGCGCTCGACGACCTGCGTGTACAGATCAACATCGCGCGCAAGAACCCGATCGCATTCGGCCTCCTCACCGAGATCGACATCCACTGTAAGGACAGCTACGAGCAGATGACCCTCGACGAGGCGGCGACCAACCCGATCGGCTCGGGTCCGTACCGTGTGGCGTCGTGGACGCGGGGTTCGGAGGTCGTGCTTGAGAAGGTGCGTGAGCCGGGGGCCTTCCAGCGTATCGTGTGGCGGATCATCCCCGAGGCATCGACCCGCACCGCCGAGTTGATCGCCGGCAACGTGGACATCGTCACCAACGTCGTCCCCGAGCAGATCGAGGCGATCGACGGGTCGGGACGGGCGGAGGTGAAGGTCGTGTCCGGGACCCGGCGCATGTACGTCGGCTTCAACCTCTCCGACGAGCATGCCCAGATGCCGGGCGGTGACGCGATTCAGGACCCGGACGTGCGGCGCGCGCTGCAATACGCCGTCGACGTCCCGACCATCTGCCGCCAGCTGCTGAGCGTCGAGTGCGATCGGGCCACTGGGCTCGTCAATCCACAGAACGCGAACCAGCGCCTGAGCCCCTATCCGTACGACCCCGGGCGGGCGGAGCGGCTCCTCGACGAGGCGGGCTGGCCTCGCGGCGACGACGGCGCGCGCTTCGCGATCCGGATGCAGGCGGGGCAGGGGCGGTACGTGAACGACGTGAACGTCGTCCTCGCGATCGTCCAATACCTCGAGGACGTCGGCCTGGATATCGACTTGGAGCTGATGGAGTGGGCTTCGGTATACACGCCCCTGCTGCGTGAGCGTCGGACGGGCCCCCTCTTCTTCTTGGGGACGGGTGGCGGGCTATGGTCTCCGATCTACGACATGACCGACCTCGCGCAGGTCGGGTCCGGGACGAACTACACGCACTGGAGCGATCCGCGCTGGTTCGACCGCTGGCCCGAGCTCGTGGACGTTGAGACACCCGAAGAGCAGCGCGTGATCATCGACGAGATGCTCCAGGTCTTCTACGACGACGGGCCGTGGCTGCACCTCTACTTCCAGCCGGACTTCTACGGCGTGTCGAACCGGATCGAATGGGAGCCCCGCCGTGACGAGTACGTCGAGCTCTTCGAGGCGACGCTGAAGTGACGGTCGGCCGGGTTCTCGTCGCAAGGATGGCCGGCCCGGCCCTCGTTGCGGTGCTTGCCGGCCCGTCGGCGACGGGAGGGTAGGTCGGATGGGCGCCTACATCGTGCGGAGGCTTCTGCAGAGCGTCGTCGTCATCATCGGTGTGACGCTGGTGAGCTTCCTCGCGCTGCAGGCTGGCGGCGACCCCACGTATCTGTTCGTGAGCGAGCGTGCTTCGCAGGAGGAGATTGAAGCGACACGCCAGGCGCTCGGCTTCGACCGGCCGCTGCACGTCCAGTACCTGAGCTTTGTGGGCGACCTCACCCGCGGCGACTTCGGGCAGTCTCTGTCGTACCGACAGCCTGCGATGGAGATCGTGCTCGACGCCCTCCCGGCGACGATCGAGCTGACCGGATTCTCGATGATGCTCGCCCTCCTCCTGGCCATCCCGTTGGGTGTGTTGGCCGCGATCCATCGAGGGACGGCGTGGGACGGATCGATCACGACCATGTCCATGCTCGGCCAATCGATCCCGAGCTTCTGGATGGGGATCATGATGATCCTCTTCTTCGGGCTCTACATGCGGATCTTCCCCATCTCCGGGCACGTGCCCTTCCTCACGCCGTTGATGTCCGGAGACTTCGTGACGGCGTTCTCGAACCTGCCTCGCACGATCTTCCACCTCATCCTTCCCGGGATCGCGGTGGGGACCTATTCGCTGGCCAGGAATACCCGCCTCGTCCGCTCTTCACTGCTGGAGGTGCTCGAGCAGGACTACGTACGGACGGCCCGGTCGAAAGGGCTGCCCGAGATGCGCGTCCTCGTCCATCATGCGCTCCGCAACGCCTGGCTTCCCGTGGTGACGATCGTAGGGCTCGAGTTCGGGTTCCTCCTTGGCGGCGTGGTCGTCGTCGAGACGGTCTTCAGCTACCCGGGGATCGGCCGCCTCCTCTTCGCGGCGATCAACCAGCGAGACATCCCGCTCGTGCAGGCGGGGGTCGTCCTCCTGGCGGGGATCTTCATCCTCCTCAACCTCTTGGTGGACCTGGTCTATGTTCGGCTCGATCCGCGGGTGAAGCTGGCAGGGGGTCGAGCATGAAGGACTCGCTGGGAGGGGGCGGAGGAGGGCTCGAGGGGATGGAGCTCGGGGCGCATCCGGGCCAGGGTGCTGCCGTGGCCAACCCGCGCGGCAGCGGTTTTCGCCGGGAGGCGGAGCGCGCTGTCCGCGTCATGGTGGCGGCTCGCTGGCCGGTCTTTGCGGTCGTGTTCCTCGGCGTCGCCGCGATCGCCGCCGCCCTGGGCCCCTGGCTGTCGCCCTTCGACCCGAACCGTCAGAACCTCGTCCTGCGCCTCGCCGATCCGATGGCGGCCGGCCCGGACGGAAGCACCTTTTGGCTCGGCTCCGACGCGCTCGGCCGGGACGTGCTCTCGCGGCTGCTCTATGGAGCGCGGGTCTCGCTCACCGTCGGGTTCGCGGCGATCGCCGTAGGGGGCACGATCGGGATCATCGCCGGACTCCTCTCGGGCTACTTCGGTGGTTGGGTCGACGATCTGATCATGCGGCTCGGTGACATCCAGCTCGCGTTCCCGTTCATTCTCCTGGCGATCATGTTCCTGGTCGTTCTCGGCTCGGGTGTGTGGAACCTCATTCTCGTCCTGGGCATCGGACAGTGGGTCACGTACGCGCGTATCGTGCGAGCAGACACGCTCTCCCTTCGTGAGAAGGAGTTCGTGGAGGCGGCCCGGGCGTTGGGAGACAGCACGCCGTCGATCATCTTCCGCACGATCTTGCCCAACATCCTCGCTCCGCTCACCGTGATCGCCTCGTTCAACGTGGCGAGCGTGATTCTCTCCGAGGCGGCGCTCTCCTTCCTCGGCCTCGGCGTGCCTCCGGAGGTGCCCACGTGGGGGAGCATGCTGGCCGAGAGCCGCGACACACTCCTGGCGAACAAGTGGTGGCTCGCCGTCTTTCCGGGCGTGGCCATCATGCTGACCGTGTTGAGCTTCAACATCCTGGGCGACTGGCTTCGGGATTTCCTGGACCCACGACTGCGGGAACGCACCTAGCGTGGTGATGCATCCTGCCCAACTTCGTTGGGGCTCCTCGTATCAACGCCCCGACTCGAGGGGACGAACATGAAGGTCGGCATCATCGGGGCCAGCTTCGCGCGGGCAGCCTTCCTGCCAGCGCTTCGCCACGTGCCCGACGCGGTGGCCGTGGCGATCGCGTCTGCGCGAATGGAAAGCGCACGGCGCGCGGCTTCCGAGTTCGACATCCCGCACGCGTACGACGACTGGGAGCTGATGCTCGCGTCGCACGAGCTCGACCTGGTCTGCATCGCGACACCGACCGTCCTTCACGAAGCACAGACGCTGCGGGCGATCGAAGTCGGGGCCCACGTCCTGTGCGAGAAGCCGACGGCCATGGACGCCGGCCAAGCGGGCCGGATGCTCGAGGCGGCCGAAGCTGCGGGTCGGGTCCACATGATCGACCACGAGCTGCGCTTCAACCCCAACCGGATGCGGATCGCCGAGCTCATCGCCAAAGGGGCGCTCGGCGAGATCCGGCACGTGAACATCAGCAACATCGGGAAGTCGTGGTCTGACCCTGCCGGCCGGCCGAAGGGCGATTGGTGGAGCAGCGCGGAGCAGGGCGGGGGCCGCCTCGGTGCGAACGGCAGTCACCAGACCGACCTGCTGCGATGGTGGCTCGGGGAGGTTGCGTGGGTCACCGGGGCGGCGCCGGTGATGGTGCCGGATCGGGTCGATCCCCAGACCGGGGAGCGGTGGACGGCCACCGCCGACGACGTGGCCCACTTCACCGTCGAGATGTTGTCGGGGGCGGTGGCGCAGGTCTTCATGTCCGGCGTCGCCGCGCACAGCATGGGCAACACCACCCGGATCTTCGGGTCGAAAGGCACGATCCTGCTCGACAACGACGACGAGCGGCTCCTCTTCGCCCGCTCGGGCGGGGACTTCGAGGACGTGACCGTCATCGACCCGAACGCCGACCTCCCCGGCGTGAACGCCGGCATCTGGAACGTCTCGGTGGTGGCGCTCATGCAGGAGCTCTGCTCGGCGATCCGCGAGGATCGGAAGCCCGCCCGCGGCGCGACGTTCGCCGACGGGCTCGCCAACCAGGTCGTCCTCGACGCCGTGCGCATCTCGGGGGCCGAGCGACGGTGGGTCCGGCCCGACGAGGTCCATGCCGGACCGTGACGAGGCCCCCGAAGGGCAAGTGCCGCACCGGACGGAGGAGCAGCCTCACGCCATGGGCCGACTCGCCGTCGAGGGGCAGTCCATTCTGGTCACCGGGGCGGCCATGGGGCTGGGCGCCGCGATCGCTCGTCACCTGCACGGGCTCGGGGCGCGCCTGACGCTGCTCGACCGGGACGAGGTGGGGCTGGCCGAGACCGTGGCGGCCTGTCCTGGCGCCGCGTCTGCCCTGGTCGACCTCGCCGCTGCCGATGCGACGGAACGCACCATTGCCGAGGTGGTGAACGGTCCCATCGACACGCTCATCCACAACGCCGCGATCCTCCGGGCCGAGCCGGTGGAGGAGGTCAGTCTCGACACGTTTCGGGCGACCATGAACGTCGGCATACAGGCGGCGTTCCAATTGACGAAGGCGGTTTGGCCGGCGATGAAGGTGCGCGGCGGCACGCTCGTCTTCGTCTCGTCACGCTCCGGCATCGAAGGCTTCGCCCACGAGACGGCCTACTGCGCCGCGAAGCACGCGCTCGAGGGCTTTTCCAAGTGTCTGGCCCTGGAGGGTGAGCCGCACGGGATCCTCTCCGTGACGATCACGCCGGGCATGTACATGCACACGCCCATGTCCGAGACCACCTACCCGCCGGAGCTCCGGGAGCGGTGGGTGGATCCCATCGAGCTCGCTCCGGCGTTCGCCTATCTCGCGACGCGCCCACTGCAACTGTCCGGTCAGCGACTGGACGCGTGGGCGATCTCTCGGGGCTAGCGACCAGCGGACCTGCGGCAGGGTGTCGGTCCGCGAGCGGGGTGGAGGTTAGCGTGCCACCCCACGGTGCTCCCGGAGCCACCCCCACGCCAGTCCGGCGAGCAGGAGGATCCAGATGCCCGAGCTGAGCCAGAGGCTCCGGGCGATGCCGGTGGAGCGATAGGACATCTCCACGGAGTGAGTGCCTGCGGAGACCGGCACGGCTCGAAGCGTATGGTACGCCCGAAGGATCGGAGTCGGTGTTCCGTCCACGGTGGCGTGCCAGGAGGGGAACCAGTTGTCTGCCACGACCAGGAGCGCCGGTCGATCGGAGGTTACCGTCAGAACGAGTCTGCGGCTGGTTCGTTCCTCCCAGGAGACGGAGCCCTGCACCGGTCCACCGTCCAACGTCAGAGGAGGCGGCTCCGAGAGGATCACCTCGGCCTCGGGGCGGAACGCTTCCGAGAGCATGTAGGGGACGACTTGGTCCTCCGGTCTCACCACGACGGCGGCCACGAGCCGGGCTCTGGGCAGGCCCGGCCGTGCGTGCAGCGTCTCGTACGGACGACCAGCCAGGGACGTCCGGGAGACCACACTGTCCTCCGGCGGCCCCGGACCGTTCCGGTCGGGCCACAGGAGATACTTCACGTTCAACAGCCGTTCGATCTTCGGATTGAAGAGGTTCCGGGGGAGGTCCGACCCGACCATGCCGATCAGCTCGCGGTATCGCGCCAGATCGTTGGGGTGGTGCCCGGCCGCCAGCTCGATGCCGTACAAGGCTGGGCGAACGTCCTGTGCGCGGTTCACGAAGGAGAGCAGACGATAGGGTTCGCCGCCCGGGGGCTCCGACCGGAGGAGCGCCTCCATATTGGGGTCCGGGGCGGACCAGGCCTCGAAGTCGATGACCTGCACGAACGCGTCGTCGACCCGCAGCTCATCCGCTACGACCAGGACGAGAAGGGCCGCCACGAGCCACCCGGGCGTGAGCCGCCCCGTCCGGGCGAGCCACGTGAGCGAGGCGGCCGCAACGCTCAAGAGGAACGCCAACCCCGCTCCCCGCGCCACGAGGGGCGCGATGCTCGTGAGTCTGTCGACCTGGTCCGGTCCGATGTCCGGATACACGAACGTCGTCCAGAGCGACGTCAGGGCACCCGACGAGGCCATCGCCGCGAGGATGGCCAGGAGAGCCGCGCCGCTCCACATGACGCGGAGGATGCGACGCCACGCACCGTCGTCGCCGTCCCCTGCGGCGCGGAGGATGCCATCGAGTCCGAGGCCCGCCAGTGTTGCTGCCGCGAATCCGAACAGGAAGATCGCCATGGACGGCGAGCGGAACATGCGGATCCCCGGCAGCAACGCGTAGGCGACACCCCAGACCGGGGTGTGCCTGCCCAGGGCGAACAGGAGGGCCACGCCGCCCAGCGCCGCGAAGAAGAACCTCAGGCCTCTCCGGGCCCCTACCGCGAAGGACACCGCCGCGAGGATGAGGACGACGATTCCGCCGTACTCCGAGTTGTCCTTGAGGAAGTTCCGTCCCCAGTAGGTCTCGGCGGTCCAGGCCGAGCCCCGCGCCCCGTTACCCGGGAACTCGGGTATCAAGAGGGACATGGCTTCTTCGGGGTGCAGCGACCAGGAGCTGGACCACGCCACCCCGGCGTCTCCCGCCGCCGCGCTCGTGGTCTGGGTGCGCCGCGAGTGGCTGTTGACGTAGTCGACCGCCGGCACGACCTGGACCGCGGCCGCGCCCAGACCCAGAAAGGCGGCGAACACGAAAAGGCCGAAACGAGTCGCGGCGGAGCGCCTGGCGAGCGACGGGCGCACCTGGGTCGACGTCCTGCTGACCTGAATCGAGCGGAAGAGGGCGTAGCAGCCCACCGCACCGAACAGGAAGTAGGCCATCTGGAAGTGCGTCGTCAGCAAGATCAATGCGACCACGATGGCGACCGCCGACAGGGAGCCCACGCGTGGACGAGTGAGCCAACGCTCGGTCACCCAGAACAGGAGCGGCGTCATGGCCGTGACGAAGAGCTTTCCGTCGTGCCCGGGCCGAACCAGGCTGACGAAGAAGGGCGCCAACATGAAGGCGACGCTCGACAGCAGAGCCGCGGCCTTCGAGGTGCCCAGCGCTCGCATCCAGCCGTACATGAAGGGCCCGGCAAGGAAGACGTGAAGCACGAGCTTCCAGCCCAACGCGCGGAACGGCGCCATCAACAGGAGGAGGAGCGACGTGGGGTACAGCGAGTCGCCTCCCGAGAGGGCCTCGAGGAAGGGTGTTCCACCGAGGATCTGTGGGGCCCATCCGGGGAACGTCCCCGCCGCGAGCTCGCCGGCGTAGAACGCGCGAGCCACGTAGCCGAGGTTGAGCGTGTCGCTCCCCAAGAGCATACCGCGGCCGAACACGAACTCACGGAAGAGCAGGAGCGTCACCGCCACATAGAGGGCACCGGGAAGCCAGCCCGGTATCCGGACGTCGGGCTCGTCTTCGGGCCTCGCCCCGAACGGCTCGTTGTCCGGGGGTGGCTTCGTGCTCATGGCCCCTCTGCTCCGGCCGCCTGCTCACCTTCGTCGTAGACGAACAGCGTGTGGCCCAGTACTCGGTACGGTTCTCGCAGCCGATAGGCCGCCAACGGGTCTCGGCCCTGCAGATAGAGACCATGCAGCGTCGTGGTCGAGATCACGGTGAAGCGGGGCGGGGGGCCGGCGTCGTCGCCGCCCTCGAGACGGAAGAAGCTGGGCAACGGCACGTAGTCGACGCCGTACGCCTCGGGCATGGCCGAACCGAAGTAGCTGAGCCGCACCCGGTCCACACCCTCGTCGGACATGAAGCGTCGAAGGTCGAGGAGCCCCTGGCCCCAGTCGACACTGGAATCGAGCAGCGTGGGGTACGGTCGGTCCTGATCACCGGCCCAGATGCTCGTGAACGCCAAGAAGTGCGGATAGGCTACCGCGACCGTCGTGATCTGGAGGACCGTCAGCGCCCCGATCAGCACACGGCCTCGGGCGCCCCCGGTCCAGATTCGTGCGAGGCCCGCTGCCCCGAGGACGGCGAGCAGGGGCAGAACCGGAAGGGCGTAACGGAAACCGGTATTCAGCTTCGAGGAGACGAGCACGCCGCCGAACACCAGGAAGCCGAGAAGCGCCCCCCGGCCTCGCCATTGCAGCAGTTGCCGCCACGCGTGCGAGGTAGGCGTCGCCCGCCGGTACGTAGAGGCAAGCCCTACGGCGCCGAGGCTCAGGAGTCCATGCAGAGCCGCCGGTGTCTTGAAGAAGAAGACCACCGGAAAGAAGAACCACCATCCCGTGAGGCTGGTGTTTCCCATGAGATACGCGGCCTCGGGGTGGCCGGCGCCGGACCGTAGCACCGCGTTGTAGAAGCTGAACCGAAACAACGTGAGGCTGGGGTCACCTCGGTAGAGGAGCATCAGCGTCGCCCATGAAGCGAGGGCCCCGGAGATGGCCGTAACGCCCAGCCCCAGCCACCACGTCCGGTCCTTCGGTCGCCCGAGGACTTCGGCCACGATGAGCAATCCGGCGATCGGCAACAGGGCCAGCGCGCTCATCTTCACGCAGAGCGCGACGGCCAACAGGATCCCTGCTCCGGCGCCACGAAGCGGAGAGGGCCCTCGGACCGTGGCGTCGAGGGCCCATACGCTCACGAGAAGGGCCAGGGCGAGTGGCAGATCGTTGTACGCCACGCCCCCGTGGGCGAGGACATCGGGGGTCGTCGCGACCATCAGGGCGGCGAGGACTGCGGCGAGCGGTCCCGCCACCCACCCCGCATAGAGAGCGGCGACGATCACGAGGACGCCCACGAGCACGATACCGACCGTCCTGGCCGCGCCCAGCAGTTCCTGGGGATCGTTGCCGGTCCCGAAGAAGAGCGCACGGGCGTATTCCCAGCCTCGCTCGACCCCCCAGGACTCTCCTTCCTCGGGTGGCAGCTGCCCGACGACCCGGCGAGCCGCTGCTCCATAGGCGTACATCATCAGCGGGGGCTGGGTGGCGGTCATGCCCCATTCGCCGTGTTCGAGCCCTCGCACGCCGCCCGCAACCAGGGCGATCTCGTCGAACGTGGCCGACGAGGAGGCCGCGGCACCTCCGGCGACCACCACCGCGACGAGCGCGGTTACCAGGACCAAGGCCGACCCGTGGATCTTTTCGCCCGCTGTACCGCTCCTCACCGCTTCGGAGCGACAGCCGGTCGGACGCCCGCTGCCGGATCGGCGTACGTGCGGACATCCATGGAGTGGGAGAGTGGCATGGCGAATGGAGGTGCCCGTCGACGAACCGATGCAAGGTAGGGCACGGCCGACAGCCTTGGCCAGAAAAAGAGCGGCCGAACGAGCATTGGGCGTGGGGCCTCGCGGAGCCTGTCGGTGGAGGTCATTGCGGGGGTATTCATGTAGCCCGCGCCCGAGACCCCTTCTCGCGACGTGCCTTCGCATCACTCGGACCCCCCGGGGATACGCCGACCTTCATCTGGAGTGCGCCACCTCATGAGCATGCAGCCCATTTACGACTGGATCGACGCGCACGCCGACGAGTGCGTTCGGGATCTGCAGCGCCTCGTGCAGCAGCCCTCGATCTCAGCGCAGAACGTGGGGCTGCGGGAGTGCGCCGATCTCGTCCGGGAGATCATGCACGGGGACGGGCTTCCGGCGGAGCTATACGAGCTCGACGAGGGCCCACCGGTCGTCTTCGGGCACCTCCAGGCAAAGAAGCAGGCGAAGACGATCCTCTGCTACTCGCACTACGACGTGCAGCCGCCCGAGCCGATCGACGCGTGGACGCACGGCGGGCCCTGGTCGGCGCAGATCGTCGACGGTGTGATGTATGGACGCGGCTCGACGGACAACAAGTCCGGGGTGCTCGCGTTCAACAAGGCCGCCAAGGCGTTCCTACAGGTGCGCGGCGAGGTGCCGGTCAACCTGAAGTTGCTCGTCGAGGGTGAGGAGGAGATCGGCTCACCGAACCTGGCCGCCTGGGCCGAGCGGAATCAGGGAATGCTCGAGGCTGACGGCATGCACTGCCTCGACGGCTCCATGGAGACGGGCACCGAGGTCCCGGACGTCTCGCTCGGGCTCAAGTCGGTCCTTTTCGTGGAGCTCATCGCGCGCGGCGCGAAGACCGACGTCCATTCCCTCAACTTCCCGCTCGTCGAGTCGCCCGTGTGGGAGCTCATCTGGGCGCTGAACACGATCCTCGACCGTGATCGGCGCATCCTCATCGAGGGGTGGGAGGAGGGGATCTGGCAACTCGGTCCCGACGATGAGCAGCAGCTCGCGGACAAAGCGGCACGTGTGGACCTCGAGGCGCTCAAGGAGGAGTGGGGCATCGAGCGGTTCGCGCTCGGACGGGACGGCGTCGACGCGATCCGTGCCCGGACGTATGAGCCCACCGCCAACATCCAGGGGATGATCGCCGGCTACACCGGCCCTGGCCGCAAGACGATCATCCCGAACGAGGCCCGCGTCCGCATGGATTTCCGGCTGATCCCCAACATCCAGCCGGCCGACGCGATCCGGAAGCTGAAGGCCCACCTGGAAAAGCACGGGTTCGGCCACGTCGAGGTCGAGGCGTTCGACGGCGCCGAACCGCCGTACAAGATCTCGGTGAAGGAGGACATCAGTCAGGCGATCATCGCGGCCGCGACGGAGGTCTATGGCGAGCTGCCCGTCGTGAATGGGGTGTCCGCGGAGGGAGCGATCTTGCGGCACGTGTGGATCCCGTGCGTGCTGACCGGCTTCGCGAACCCTGGGGCCAACCTTCACGCGCCGGACGAGAACATCGAGATCACCAAGTACCTCCAGGGGATCAAATACGCGGCGGCCATCATGGAGGAGTTCGGGAAAAGGTAGGGTGCCCGGACTCGGTCGCGTGGACCGGTTGATCGGGTGGACCGGCTGAGCCACGGCTACGGCCCACCGACGGACCGGGCGGTGGCGATCCGGCTGCTGCGGGACGCCGTCGAGCGCGGCGTCACGCTCTTCGACACGGCCGAGGCGTACGGGCCGTTCGCCAACGAGGAACTCCTCGGCGAGGCCTTCGCCCCGATACGCGACCAGGTGGTGCTCGCGACCAAGTTCGGATTCCGGAACGGCAAGGCGGGGGAGGGGCTCGACAGTCGACCGGGGCACGTCCGGGACGTCGTCGAGGCATCACTCACACGACTGCGGACGGACCGTATCGATCTGCTCTACCAGCACCGGGTCGACCCCGACGTGCCCATCGAAGAGGTGGCCGGCACCGTGAGGGGGCTCATCGATGCAGGTAAGGTGCGGCACTTCGGGCTCTCCGAGGCGGGAGTCCAGACGATCCGCCGCGCGCACGCGGTTCAGCCGGTCACCGCGCTCCAGAACGAATACTCGATTTGGTGGCGAGAACCCGAGGAAGTGATCCTGCCGACGCTCGAAGAGCTCGGCATCGGCTTCGTGCCGTTCAGCCCGCTGGGCCGCGGCTACCTGACGGGGAAGATCGACGAGACGACGACCTTCTCGAGCGACGATTTTCGCCACAACGTGCCCCGCTTTACCGCCGAGAACCGGAAGGCCAACCAGGAACTCGTCGGCCTCCTGGCCCGGATCGCCGAGCGGAAGGGGGCGACGGCGGCGCAGATCGCGCTCGCATGGATCCTCTCGCAGAGGCCGTGGATCGTTCCGATCCCGGGGACGACGAAGATGCATCGGCTCGAGGAGAACCTTGCTGCGGCGCAGCTGGAGCTCACGCCCGACGACCTAGCCGAGATCGATCGGGCGTCCGGGGAGATCGAGGTGCACGGCGCGCGCTACACGGAGAACGTGCAGCGGATGATCGATCGGTAGGGCGCCGGGCGGTCGGCCTACCGAATCACCTCGAACGCCCGCCCCGTCTTCTACAGCTCCGTCGCGATCTCCCGAATGGCGCCGGCAAAGGTGTCGACCTCCTCGAGCGTGCTGAAGACGTTCGGCGTGACCCGGATGCCTTCCCACTCATTCTCGACGAAACGGGGGCGCACGTGGATCGAGTACCGGTCCTGGAGCCGCTGGGTCAGGTCCGCCGCGCCGATGCCGTCGATGCTCATGGTGGCGAGCGCGCCGGACAGCCGGTCTAGCCGCTCGGCCTTCCGCTCGGACCCGATGCTTTGGTGGAAGGTGATCGCCTCGCCGATCGAATTCGGGATCGCGAGGGGGAACGTCCCGATCTGCTCGAACTTCCGGATGTCGGCGTCCATCGAGGCGGGGGCGGGGGTGAGCGCCCACAGCTCGGGGATCAGCTCGCGACGGACGTAGAGCATGCCCGTGCCCACGGGCGCCGTGAGCCACTTGTGCAGAGAGGTGCCGAAGAAGTCGCAGCCGAGGTCGTGGATGCGGAAGGGGAAGTGCGCGAAGGAGTGCGCGCCGTCGACCACCGTCCGGATGCCGTGCTCCCGGGCCAATGCGCAGATCTCCCGGACCGGGAAGATCTGACCGGCCGTGAAGGTGACATGCGACATGTGGATGACGCGGGTGCGCGCCGTGATGTTCTGCCGATACAGCTCGACCAGCTCCATGGGGTCGTCGGGCGGAGACGGCACGGGGAACGTCTTCAGGACGACGCCGTCGCGGCGCTCCCGCTGACGCCAGGTGGTGATCATGCGCGGATAGTCCTGCGTGGTCAGCAGGATCTCGTCGCCCGCCCGAAGGTCCATGCCGAGCTGAACGATCTGCAGCGACTCCGACGTGTTGCGCGTGACCGCGATCTCCTCGGCGTCCGCGCCCGCCAGCTCGGCGAGTCGGGTTCGCACCAGCTCGCGGTGCGGGCCGAGCATCTCGTCGACCCACAGCGACGGACTCATGTTCGTGATGGTCTGGTAGTGCGCGACGGCTTCCTGGACCACGCGCGGGGCCGGACTCACGCTCCCCGAGTTCAGGTTGATTTCGTTGGGATCGACGGTGAAGGCACGCCGGATCTCGAACCAGTAGTCCTCGTCACGGGCCGCTTCCTGCGGCGTCCGGCCTTCGACCCGGAGCGCGGCGGACTGGATGCGGGCGAGGGCGTCGGGGTGCAGGCCGACCATGCCCACACCGAGCTTCTGCAGGAAGTTGCGTCGCTGCATGGGCCGTCCGGTCATCGGACTGTGAAGGGCTCGAGGTGCACGGGACTGATCACCGTCGTGCGCGGCGAGAGCTCCCGCACAGTCTCGATGAACGGGAGGATGTTACGCTCCACGTTCGCCTGCTGCGAGAAGCCGTACGGCAGCCGGAAGTTGTCCCAGTGCGTGGGGACGACGACGCGCGGAAAGCTCGTGACCGTGAGAAGCCGCCGGTCGAAGTCGTACAATCCGAGACGCGACCCGTTGATGCCCGCGAGGAGGACGTCGGGCCTGAGGCCCTCGAACTCGCGCTCGATGAAGTTCATCGAACCCATCGTGAGCACCGTGTGGTGCTCGAAGCGGGCGAAAAAGCTGAGCGAGCCGCCCTCGATGAACTGTTCGATCCGGAGCGGCGCCACGAGCTCCGTCTCGCGGTCGTAACGTCGCGAGTCGAGGTAGTGCTTCTCGTTCAGGGCCGAGTGGATGCCTGGCACCACCCGGACGCTGAAGCCCTCGAACTGGTAGTCCTCCCCGCCCGCTACCGGGTAGAGCTGGTCGTCGGGGATCCCGTAGGCGCGCAGGATCATGATCACGGTCTCGGTCCCGATCACCTTGGCGCCCGTCTTCCTCGCGATGTACGGCACGTCGCCCAGATGGTCGAAGTGGCCGTGGTGGACCAGGATGTAGTTCGCTTCGGAGATGTGCTCGTCGATCAGCGCCGTATCCGCCCATGCGAGGTCCGTGCGCGCGAAATCGGGCCGGACGTCGTCGGGATGTCCACCGCCGCCGTACTTCAGGCGCGAAAGCCACGGATCGACCAGCACGACGACGTTCCCGTCGGAGATCCGCCAGCCCGCGGCTCCGTAGTAGGTCATGTCGAGTCCGGCCGGCTCCCCGACCGAGGTGGCGGCTGGAGGGCTCGACGGGGCCCGGTTCTGGGCTGATGCCGGTGTGGGAAGTACGCCCGCATGGCCGAGGACGGCGAGGGCGAGCGAGGCACCGAGGACGCGGAGGGAAGTGGGGACGCGGCGATTCATGACGACCTGTGGTGCGGGTGGCCGGAAAGGACGATGCGTCGGGAAGCTACGGGGTAGAGGAGGCTACGTCAGCGCGGCGTCTCGAGCGCGATCGGCTCGACCACGAACTCATCCGTACGGTGCTCCGCCTGCCTCCGCCGGTGCCGCGCGTTGCCGCCCCACCTTACGCCGAATACCGTTGCGGCCCGGCTCCGCGCACGGAACGACCCTCGCCACGTACCCGAAGGCTCCCGACATGAAGACGTACCGCATCGCCGCGCCCTTCCTGCTCACACTGCTCGTCCTCACGCCCGTCGCAGCGCAAGAGAAGCGCGCGCTGGAGCACGAGGACTACGCGATGTGGAACCAGATCGAAGATGACGTCCTGTCGACCGACGGTCGGTGGCTGGCGTACCGGCTCGTCCCGGGCGATGGCGACGCGAGCCTGGTCGTGCAGGCGCTCGACGGGGACCGCTCGCTGTCGCTCGAGCGGGGGGCCTCGCCGCGCTTCTCAGGGGACGTCGACTACCTCGTGGCGATGATCGAGCCGATGGAGTCGGCCGTGGACTCGGCGCGCGCCGCCGGCGCGTCGAACGGCGAGCTGCCGAAGGACTCCCTCGCGATCATCGATCTGGGCGATCTGTCCGTGACCAGGATCGCGGACGTGCGCTCTTTCTCCCTGCCGGAGGACGCGGGCGCTTGGATGGCCTACCTGCTCGATGTCGAGAAGGACGACGAGGACGACGAGGGCGCGGCCGAAGGGGGAGCAGCGCAGGAGGAGCCGGCGGGAGAAGCGCCGGAGGCCGAGGACGACGCCGAGAAGGAGCCGCCCCGCGTCGACGACGGGGAGCCCCTCGTGGTTCGGATGCTCGACTCCGGGAACGAGCGTCGTTTCGAGCACGTGGCCGGCTACGCGTTCGCCGACGGCGGATCGGTGCTCTTCTACACCGCGTCGGGAGAGGACGGGGCGGCGGACGGGGTCTTCCGCGTCGGACCGAGTGGAGACGCCGAGGTGGTCGTCTCGGGCGCGGGACGCTACGTCCAGCTCGCGGTGTCGGACGAGGGCATCGCCGCCTTCCTGTCCGACCGCGACGACCGGGTGGACGAGGCCCCGGACTTCGCGCTCTACACCGCCGCCGACGGTACCGCTCAGCTCCGCGTCGCGCCGGGTGCCGATGCGATCCCCGCCGGTTGGGCCCCGAGCGAGCACGCAGCGCTCTCCTTCTCGGAGTCGGGGCGACGCCTCTTCTTCGGCACCACGACCGCTCCCGAACCCACTCCGGAGGACGACACGCCCGAGAACGAGCGGGTCGAGGTCGACATCTGGAATTGGAAGGACCCGCTGCTCCAGCCGATGCAGCTGGTGCAGCTCGAGCGCGAGCGGGAGCGCACGTACCAGGCGATGCTCGATGTGTCGAGCGGCGCGGTCGTGCAGCTCGCCAACGTCGACGTGCCGGAGGTGCAGGTCGGCGCACGGGGCGACGGCGCGGTGGCGCTGGGGACGAGCGATCTGCCGTACCGGCAGCTCATCTCGTGGGACGGGCGCTACTCGGATCTCTACGCCATCGACGTGGCGGACGGATCGCGCAGTCGGATCGCGGAGATGATCCGCCGTGGCGGGGAGCTCTCCCCCGGAGAGCGCTACGTCACCCGCTGGGACGGGTTCGAGAAGGCGTGGTTCGCGATCGACATGCGCACCGGCGACGAGATTGACCTCACCGGGAGCTTGGACGTGCCGTTTCACGACATCCTCGACGACCATCCCGACGCGCTGCGCTCGTACGGGTCGGCGGGGTGGACGGAGGACGACGAGTGGTTCGTCGTCTACGACCGGTTCGACATCTGGGCGATCGATCCCACCGGCGCACGCGCGCCGCGCAACCTCACCGAGGGCGTCGGCCGCGCGTCGGACACGCGCTTCCGCTACCTCGACCTCGACCGGGACGACCCGGTCGTTCCGACCGACGACGACGTCCTCCTCTCGTCCTTCCACCTGTACACGAAGCAGGCTGGCGTCCACCGCGATCACTTCAGCGGATCGGACGAGCCCGAGATGCTGATCTCGGATGGTGCACGCTTCGCCAGTGTCCGCCGCGCCGAGGACGCCGAGGTCGTCACGTTCACTCGCTCCACCTTCCGGGACTTCCCGGACATCTGGGTCACGGACACGGATCTCGACGATCCACGCCAGGTGACCGACGCGAACCCTCAGCAGGACGCGTACCGCTGGGGTACGGCGGAGCTCGTCACCTGGTCGTCGAACGACGGGATTCCGCTCCAGGGCATCCTGTACAAGCCCGACGACTTCGATCCGACGCAGCAGTACCCGATGATGGTGTACTTCTACGAGCGCTTCTCCGACGGGCTGCATCAGCACTTCGTGCCGGCCGCCGGAAGCTCGTCCGTCAATCGGAGCTTCTACGTGAGCCGCGGCTACCTGGTCTTCGTACCCGACGTCCCGTACCGCATCGGGTATCCTGGGGAAAGCGCCATCGACGCCGTGGTGCCCGGCGTGCTCGCGCTCGTCGACCACGGCTTCGTGGACCGTGACAAGATCGGCATCCAGGGCCACTCATGGGGCGGATACCAGATCGCCTACATGGTCACGCGCACCGATCTCTTCGCCGCCGCGGAGGCCGGTGCCCCGGTCGCGAACATGGTGAGCGCGTACGGAGGTATCCGGTGGCAGTCGGGGATGAGCCGTGCGTTCCAATACGAGCGCACGCAGAGCCGGATCGGTGGCTCGCTGTGGGAGACCCCGCTCCGTTACATCGAGAACTCCCCGATCTTCACTGCCGACAAGATCCGCACGCCGCTCCTGATGATGCACAACGACGCGGATGGGGCCGTGCCGTGGTATCAGGGCATCGAGCTCTTCGTCGCCCTCCGCCGGCTCGGCCAGCCCGTCTGGATGTTGAACTACAACGGCGAGGAGCACGGACTACGGCAGGAGCACAACCAGAGGGACTGGGCGATCCGCATGCAGCAGTTCTTCGACCACTACCTCATGGATCAGCCGGAGCCGGTGTGGATGGAGGAAGGGGTGCCGGCGATCCTGAAGGGGCAGACGCTCGGACTGGAGCTGGTGCGGAAGGGGCCGGTGTTGGAGTAGGGAGGCGCGCGACGGAGGTCGCGATTCCTCCTAACTGATCGGCCGCTTCACCGGCCCCCGCAACCACCGCCCCGGCTTCTCGCCCGTGATCCCGCCGTCGAGGATCACGGGCACCCCGTTCACCAGCAGGTCGGTGATGCCCACGCTGTACTGGTGGGGATCCGTGTACGTGGCCCGATCCTGGATGACCGCCGGGTCGAAGACCGCCACGTCCGCCCGCATCCCCTCCGCGAGCACGCCCATGTCGTCACGTCCGAGCCACTGGGCGGGCATCGACGTCATCTTCTTGATGGCCTCCTCCAGCGTGATGACCTCGAGCTCACGGACGTAGCGGGCGAGGACCCGCGCGAACGCGCCGTAGCTTCTGGGGTGCGGGTAGCCGATGCCGTACCCCACGGCGTCGCCGTCCGTCTCGATCATGGCCAGCGGGTGCTGCATGATCCGGATGACGTCCTCCTCCTCCATGGCGTGATAGATCGCGCTGAAGCCGCCCTGCAGCTGAAGGCCGATCGCCAGATCGATGCCGTTCTCGAGATTGGCTTCGAGGCCGTGGGCGATCGCGTAGTCGGCGAGCGTCTTGCCGTTGAACGATTCGTCGGAGTACAGCACACGGAACTGCACGCGACTGATGTCGTCGCCGACTCGGTCGGTGCGGAAGATGCGGCGCATGTCCTCTTCGATGCGCGCGCGTGTTTCCGCGTCTGCAATGCGCTCTGCGAACGCCTCGCTCCCGCCGGCGAGAGCCCACTGGGGGAAGAGGATCGACGAGCCCGTGCTCGATGCGGTGTAGGGATAGAGGTCGTGGGTGACGGTCAGCCCGGCGGCGTTGGCCGAATCGATCATCGCGAGGGTGCGCTCGCTCCAGCCCCACTGACCGGCACCGACCGCCTTGTGGTGATTGGACGCGACCTTTGCGAGCTCGATGACCTCCTCGGTCTCGGCGAAGTTGGCCGGGACGTAGAGGAGCCCCGTCGACAGGCCGAGCGCGCCCTCCCGCATCGATTGATCGACGAGCGCCTTCATCTCCTCGAGCTCCTCCGGCGTCGGGGCGCGGTTCTCCATCCCCATGACCTGCTTGCGCGTCCACGAGTGGCCGGCGAAGAAGCCGACGTTGGGCGACACGTCGAGCGAGGATGCGAACGCCTCGAATGGCCACGGCTGGTCCCCCGAGTGCAGCGAGGCGACGAGCGTCGTGATACCCTGCCGCAGGAAGTTCTCGGCGAGCGGGTACTCCGCGATCGTCTGCTGTACGTGGGCGTGGTTGTCGATGAAGCCCGGCGTGACGACCTGGCCCTCCGCGTCGATCACCCGTTCCGCGAGCGTGGGATCGATTCCCGCCCGGTCGATGAGCGCGATGCGCGCCAGCCCGGCCGCGGTCGGCGGGGCGTTGATCGAACGGGCAGCGTTGGCCACCACCCTCCGTCGCACGGAGGTCCCCCCATCTCGGTCCCGTCTTCCGAGCATGTGACTCATCTCGTGCACCTCGCGGCGTTTTTAGCCAGCAGTCTACGTCGGTCGTGACGAATCGACGCGGAAGTCCCGTTCGACGCCAGCCTCCCTCGCTTCCCGGCGCGCATCGCGGCCGTAGCCGGCGGGCGTGATGACGACCGTGGATCGGATACCCAGGCTCGCCCGCCGTCGGTATCGTGGGGCATGACGATGCGAACCGATCCCGTAACCGATCCGACTGTGGGAACGACGTTCTCGTCCCTTCGGGAGCGTTGACATGCCAGGACGTCCATGGGTGCTCCGCGAAGTGGCCCTCGGCGCCAGCCGGAGATTCGAG
>JBDHDM010000086.1:0-12622 GCA_039591515.1 Gemmatimonadota bacterium
CGGTGACGATCAGGCGCTGGGTTGGCAGCTCCCGCCGTTCGCCCCCCCGGGGGCCTTCGGGCATACCGGCTTCACCGGTACCTTCGTCCTCGGGGTACCGGATCTGGGCGTCGCACTCGTTCTCCTCACCAATCGGCAGAACGGGGGCGTCGACGCCGACACGCAATACCCCGACGTCGGGCCTCTACAGCGCGACGTCACGGGAGCCGTGTTGGCCGCCCTGACAGCAGCACCGCGACCCTGAGTCGCTCGATGGCCGCGCCCTCGCGCGGCCACGACCCTTCCGAGAGCAGGAGACGACCCATGGCCAGAGAGCTCCTCGTGGGAGATGCACTCACGACTGAACTGGCCGGCCTGAACGGCTGGACAGTCCAGCAGGGAAAGCTGCACAAGGAGTACGTGTTCGACGACTTCGTGAGAGCGTTCGCGTTCATGTCCGCGGCTGCGCTCTGCGCGGAACGGAAGAACCACCATCCCGAGTGGTGCAACGTCTACCGGACCGTGCGCGTCGAGCTGAGCACCCACGATATGGGCGGGATCACGACCTGGGACGTCGAGCTGGCCCGGGAGTTCGACGCCTTGGCCTAGGTCGGACGAGGCGGAGCCGGGCCCGGCTCCGCACTTAGTGGCCGTCGAACGAGCAGAGTGCGAACACCTCGCACCCTCGCTCCCGCAGTCGCGTGGCTCCGCCGAGCTCGGGCAGGTCGATCACGAAGCACGCCTCTCGGACGCGACCCCCGAGCTGGTGGACCAGCTCCATCGCCGCAACCGCGGTCCCGCCCGTCGCAATGAGGTCGTCGATGAGCAGCACGTTCGCGCCGCGAGGGATGGCATCGACGTGGATCTCCATCCGATCCGTGCCGTACTCGAGCTCGTAGTCGATTCCGATCACCTCACCGGGAAGCTTCCCGGCCTTCCGGACGGGAACGAAGCCGACGCCGAGCTCGTAGGCGACCGCTGTCCCGAAAATGAAGCCCCGCGCTTCGATGCCGGCCACGACGTCGACGTGCTGGTCGATGTACCGATGCACGATCGAGTCAACGGCCATGCGGAGTCCCCGGGCATCTTCGAGCAGCCCCGTCACGTCGCGGAACAGGATTCCCGGCTTGGGATAATCCGGAATCGTTCGGATGAACGACTCGATCGACGGCGTCACGGCGAGAGCGACAGGCGGTACCGGTGCGCGACGAGGCGCTCGGTCGTGCCTTCGTCCACCTTCGTCGCGCCGTCCGGCTCGAACCCGAACACGTCGTAGAATCGGCGGGCCCGCTCGTTCATCGCGAGGACCCATAGCGTGAGGACACGGAACCCTCGGTCGCTCGACCGCTTAACACCGGCAGCGCACAGGGCGCGGCCAACGCCCCTGCCCCAATGTGACGGCTCGACGTACAGCGTGGGCATCTCGGCTTCCAGCTCGCCGGCGTCGTCGTCACGAGAGTCGCGGATCGTGCAAAAGCCGACGATCCGACCATCCTCCTCCGCCACGATGCACGAGACGTCGGGTGAGCCGAGCCAGTGTCGCCATCGCTCGATTCGTCCCGCGCGGTCGGGCCCCGGGGGCGGCCAATCCACGACCTTGCCCTCATAGACCGCCTCCCGAGCCGCGTAGTGTACGGACTCGATCGACTCGGCGTCGTCGGACGTCGCGTCACGAAACGCCACGTCCGGAGGCGTGGAAGCCTGAGAGGAAGCCCTCGTCTTGTCGGAGCGCATGGGTGTCAACATTCGGATCACGTCGTTCGCCAATCAAGCATCACGCGGCCCGCAAACGGAGCGACTCGGAGCCCGGCCACGCTTGCCGGCAGACTACGCCTTCCACACTTCACGGAACAGCCGAAGCCAGTTCCCTCCCAGGACCTTCTCGATCCTGGCGTCGGAGTGGCCGCGGGCCTGCATTCCGTCTGCGATCAACTCCATCCGTCGGTGGGAGTTCAGGTCCTCCACGGTGAACAGGATCTCGGGGTCTTCGTTCGGGGCCGCGATCCCCCGCTCGATTCGCCCGGCCACGAACTCTCGGTGAGCGGCCCAGTAGTCCGCTGACCCGTCGATCGGCGTGGTCGAGAGGTCACTTCCGATGCCCACGTGGTCCTCCCCACACACGTCGATCGCATGTTCGATGTGATCGAGGACGTCGTCCCGCATCGCTACCCTTCCCGGCGTGAGAAAGGGCATCAGATAGATTCCGATCACTCCCCCGCCGTCGGCCATGGCACGCAGCTCCGCGTCGTCCTTGGACCTGGGATGCCGCGCGACGGCGTTGCAGCCGCTGTGCGTGATCGCGACCGGCGCGCTGGACGTGGCGATCCCTTCTGCGGTCGTGCGCTGCCCGCAATGGCTGAGATCAACCATCATCCCTACCTCGTTCATGCGCTCCACCACCGCGTGACCGTAGCGGGTCAGCCCGCCGTTCGCGGGCTCCAGGCATCCGTCGCCCACGAGGTTGCGCACGTTGTACGTGAGCTGGGTGACCTTCACCCCCAGCCCCAAAAAGACCTCGATCGGATCCAACTCTCCCTCGAACGGCGTCGTATCCTGGAAGCCGAAGACGATGCCGAGCTTTCCTTCGGCCTTGGCCTGGTGCACGTCGTCGACGGTTCGTGCCTGCATGAAGGCGCCGGGGTACCGCTCGACTCGATCCATCCACCCGGCGATGCCGGCGACCGAGTCCGCAAAGGACCCTCGGCTCACCGTGAGGTTCACCGCGGTGATGCCCGACTCGACCGCGTTGCCGATCATCTCGCCGTTCAGGGGCGGGTTGAGTGGATAGTTGAAGTAGCCGGGACTCGCGAGCAAATCGATCACGATGGCGTCGTCGTAGCCGGGCCAGCGAGCGGGCCTTCGCCTGGAACGAGCGAGCGGGGCGGCGACGGACCCTTCTGCACCGAGGGCCACCGCAGCGGCGCTGACGAGGAACTGACGGCGATCGAGTTCGTTTGATGGCAGTCGAGACAACGTGCACCTCGCGGCTCGGGTCGTGGCGAAGGCTCCCGGCCAACATAGGTGGCCTCGGCTTGCCGATCATCCCCCGGTTCGGTCGATTCGGGCCACCCTCGCCCAGACGAGCGAGCCCCGAGTCGCCCGAGTCGGGCGGCACGCCCTGATCGGTGCACCCTTCGACCCGAGACGAAAGACCGCTGATGGAGCACCATCCTCGCCCGCAAGGAGGACGAGCGCAGAAGATCGGCCTGTGGCTGGGTATCGCGTTCTTCGCGATCCTCATGCTCTTCCCCATCGAGCCGAGCAACCTCCCGGCGAGCCGACTGGCCGCGGTCGCGCTGCTCATGGCGACCTGGTGGGTCACGGACGCGATTCCGCTCTTCGCGACCGCGTTGCTCCCGATCTTCCTGTACCCACTGCTGGGGATCATGGGAGGTCGTGCGACCGCGCCCATCTACTTCAACAGCACCATCGTGCTGTTCATCGGTGGGTTCATGATCGCCCTGACGATGGAGAAGTGGAATCTGCACCGGCGCATCGCCCTCAACATCATCCACGCCGTCGGCGGCGGTCCCGCACGGATCGTGCTCGGCTTCATGATCGCCGCCGCGTTTCTCTCGATGTGGATCTCCAACACCGCCACTGCGGTCATGATGGTGCCCATCGGCTTGGCAATCGTCCTCAAGATCGAGGACGCCTTCGGATCTGAGCGGAGTCACCCGTTCACCGTGTCGTTGATGCTCGGCATCGCATACGGGAGCTCGGTCGGTGGCCTCACCACGCTGGTGGGCACGCCGCCCAACCTCTCGTTCGTCCGCATCTTCGAGATCCTCTTTCCCGACGCGCCCTCGATCGCCTTCGGACAGTGGCTCGTCATGGCCTTCCCCATCGGCCTGGTCATGCTCGTCACGGTTTGGCTGCTTCTCACGAAGGTCTTCTACCGAACGCCGGACGATGTCACCGTCGAGCACGACGTGATCGCTCGCGAGCGCGGCGAGCTCGGGTCGGTCTCCTTCGAAGAACGGGGAGTGCTCGCCGTCTTCGTCTCCACGGCGCTGCTCTGGGTCTTCCGGGTGGACCTCAACGTCGGGCTCTTCGTGATCCCCGGGTGGTCGAACCTCATCCCGTATCCGGGAATGATCGACGACGGCACGATCGCCATCGCGATGGCCTCCGTCCTCTTCTTCATCCCGGCCCGCGATCGCAGCGGTGGAGACACGCGCCTCATGGGTCCCGACGTGATTCCCCGGCTTCCCTGGGATATCGTCCTGCTCTTCGGTGGAGGGTTCGCACTCGCGGCCGGGTTCCAGCAGACGGGTCTCGCCCAAATCATAGGCAACCAGTTCGAGCTGCTGGGCGCGCTCCCGATGTTCGCCATGATCATCCTGGTTTGCCTCGCGATCACCTTCCTGACCGAGCTCACGAGCAATCTCGCCACCACCGAGATGATCCTCCCGATCCTCGCCGCCGTCGCCGTGGCGACGGAAACGCACCCGCTCATCCTCATGATCCCGGCCACGCTCTCCGCCTCGTGCGCCTTCATGATGCCGGTCGCGACCCCGCCCAACGCCATCGTCTTCGGAAGCGAGCGGCTGACCGTCGGGGAGATGGCCCGCATCGGAGTCGTGCTGAACCTGATCGGCGCCGTCGTCATCGCGACGATCGTCTACGTCGTGGGCACCGTGGTCTTCAGCATCGATCCGGGGATCGTGCCCGAGTGGGCGACGTCGATCGCCAACGGAATCGAGGGGTAACCAGGGTCATGAAGACCGCAATCATCACGGGATGCCGGACGCCGTTCACGCGCTCCGGCTCGGACCTCGGCAACGTGACCGCGATCGAGCTCGGCAAGGTCGCGGTCCGTGACGCACTCGCGCGCAGCGCGCTGAGGCCCGAGCAAATCGACCACCTGGTGTACGGCACGGTCGTGCACGATCCGCAGGCACCCAACATCGCCCGTGAGGTGGGGCTCGGCGTTCTTCCGAAGACGGTGCCGGCCTTCAGCGTCTCGCGCGCCTGCACGTCCGCGAACCAGGCGATCGCCGACGGCGCCCTCATGATCGAGGCCGGCCAAGTCGATGTCGTCATCGCCGGTGGCGCCGAATCGCTCTCCCACATTCCGATCACGGTCAGCGACAGGCTGTCGAAGACTCTGGTCGCCGCCTCCCGCGGCAAGACCCTCGGTCAACGAGCGGCGCCGTTCACCGCGATCCGACCGCGAGACCTCCTCCCGGTGCAGCCCGCGATCGCCGAGCCCACCACTGGTGAGACCATGGGCGAGTCCGCGGAGCGAATGGCCAAGGAGAACGGCATCTCACGTGAAGCTCAAGACGAATGGGCCCTCCGGTCGCACCGCCTCGCCGCCGCGGGGACGGAAGACGGCCGCCTGACCGCGGAGATCACGCCCGTCTACGTTCCGCCAGCCTACGACGAAGTCGTGACCGTGGACAACGGGATTCGGACCGACACGTCCCTGGAAAAGCTCGCCAAGCTACGGCCGGCATTCGATCGGAAGCAGGGCACGGTGACCGCAGGGAACGCGTCACCGCTGACCGATGGAGCCTCCGCCGTGATCCTGATGAACGACGACCGCGCCGCAGCCGAGGGGATCGAGCCCTTGGGCTTCGTGCGAGCTTGGGCATGGACGGCGCTCGACCCGTCGGCTCAGCTCCTCCAGGGACCGGCGTATGCGGCCCCGGTCGCGCTGGATCGCGCTGGGATTTCCATGTCGGATATCGGCCTCATGGAGATGCACGAGGCGTTCGCGGCCCAGGTACTGTCGAACCTCCAGGCGCTCGCCTCCCGATCGTTCGCCCAGGACGAGCTCGGCCGTTCCGACGCGGTCGGACATCCGGATATCGACAGGATCAACGTCATGGGCGGCTCGCTCTCGATCGGTCACCCGTTCGGGGCGACCGGGGGGCGACTCACGGTGACCCTGCTCAACGAGATGGCTCGTCGCGACGTGCAGTTCGGGCTCATCACCGTATGTGCAGCCGGCGGAATGGGCTTCGCCATGGTGGTGGAGCGCCGTTGAGAGGCGCTGCCTTCAGGGACGACCTCCCGGTGCTCCCCGAAGTGCCGCCCGGCCCCGACCGCGTCGAGCGCTAGTCGCCCAGCTCCCTGTCGAGCTGCTCGCGGACCTCACGCCGGCGCCGCCCCTCACGCGATCTCCGCTCGTCGTCCGGATTCGAAAGGTCCAGCGGGCCGACAGGGCACGGGCGGTGATCCTCGTCGATGGCGACGAAGGTGAGGAGGCACGTGTTCGTGTGCCGCTTCACCCCGGTCAGGAGATTCTCGGCCTCGACCTGGACACCGATCTCCATGGACGTGCGACCGACGAAGTTGACCCGGGCCGTGCAGGTTACCAGCTCACCGGTGTGAATCGGTTCCACGAACTCGACTCGATCGATCGACACCGTGACAGCAGGCTGGCCAGCGTGTCGCATCGCGGCCACCGCTGCCGCACGGTCCACCATGGAGAGCACCACACCCCCGAACACGTGCCCCAGATTGTTGACCTGATGGGGCATCATCAGCTCGGAGACGACGGTCACGGATGCTTCGGGAGCCTTGGGGTGCAGATCGGAGTCGGTCATGGGGCGGGGTACCCTCGGGCCGTCATCGCGGTCCGCGTCGGCTCGGACACGGCTGGCTCACCGCCGGGTTGACGGACGACCGCGGTTCACGCCACCGTCCTCCCCTGTGCCGGCGCCCCGCCGGCCGCAACCAGCGCCGGGAGGATCGAGGGATGCGTGGAGGAATCGCTGTGCTGCTGATCGGGGTCGTGTGCGCGACCGCCGGGCCCGCGGCCGCTCAGGACGAGGCGGGCGCGTTGGCCGTCGTCGACCGGATCTTCGAGGGAATGCGAACCGCGGACGCCGACATGGTGCGCGCGCTATTCGCGTCCGATGCACGCTTCGCCATGCTCGACACCCGAGCCCAGCCCACCTCCGTCCGAGTCCAGAGCGTTGAAGGATGGCTTTCGGGGATCGGCGAGTCGGGCGGCAGCTGGGATGAACAGGTCTACGACGTGGAAGCCCACGTGGACGGGTCCATGGCCTCGGTCTGGGCGCCGTACACCTTCTACCTCGATGGCGAGATTTCGCACTGTGGCATCAACTCGATCGAGCTCCTCCACGATGCGGAGGGTTGGAAGGTGACGCAGATCTCCGACACCCGGCGACGCGAGGGCTGCCCGGACCCGCTGGGCCGGTGAGACGGATCGTCTAGAGTCGCTCGAGAAACCCCTCGATCAGCTCGAGGGTCTCCGGAGCTTCGAGAACGTCCGTGTGCTCGTACCCTTCCACGAGTCGATAGGGCTGACCTGAGGCGGCGCTCAGTCGTACCGCATGCGCACGGTAGACGCGGGCATCGTTTTCCGGCTGGATGATGAGGATGGGGATGTCGAGCTCCCCGATTCTCCGACTGGGGGTGAGCGGACGGAAGCTCGACCCCACGCGGCGCCAGAAGAACGGACGGAGGATCGTCACGAGCAAATCTCCGGGGAGTCCCTTGTCGGTGAGGAACTCCGCCGTCACGCGAAGTACGTCCGACGGTGCCGCGATGAGCACCAGACCGTCGATGGGCGCGCCGTCCGCGGCGGCGAGCACGCCGGCGGCACCTCCGAGAGAGTGTCCGATCATCACGATCCGGCGGTCCGGGAACCGCGTCGCCGCGTAGCGCGCGACGGCCATGACGTCGTCCCGGAAGTGGCGGATCGTCACGTACGGCACCGGCTCACTCCGACCGTGCCCCCGGACGTCGAACAGCAGCACCTCGTGCCCCCGATTCGCGAGGGGCTCCGCGAGCCTGAGCACGATCGAGTAGTTCGCCCCCCAGCCGTGCGCCAGCAGGTACAGGACCTCGTCCGGCGGGGCCTGCGCAGGCTTCAGAAGCCACGCCGCCAGATCGTGATCTCCCGAGCGGATGGACAGATCCTCGTGAGCCAACCCCAACTCCGGGACCGTACGCTCGAACGGACGGTACGCCGGGCTCACCACCCGATTCGCGAAGCGGTCCAGCCCGATCCCGACGATCAGGATCGCGCCCACCACCACCGCGACAACGAAGAGACTCAAGCCGCTCGAATCTCCTCGAGCGCTCGGCGGACGTACACGGGCACCATCGCTCGCCGCCACTCGGCGTCGACGATGATGTTCTCGAGGGGGTGGCACTGCCGGTGAGCGCGCTCGGCCAGTTCCTGCACCACCTCGTCATCGAGGGTATGGCCGCGTGCCGCGTCGGCCCATCCCGAGAGTACGCGCGGCCTCGCACCGAGCCCTGTGACCACACCCTCGATCTCGCGAACGGTGCCGTCCGGGTCGCAGTCGGCGGCGATCGCGACCGTGAGCAGGGGAAAGTCGATCGCCTTTCGTTGACGGAGCTTGGTGTACGCCTGCCGTAGGCCCGCGGCGCCCAGCGGGACCCGCACCTCGGTCAGAATCTCGTCCGCTCTCCGACGGGTGTTGACGATTCCGTCTGCCACGAAGAAGTCCGCGACCGGGACCTCACGCCGCCCCTCCGGGCCCTCCAGAACGGCGAGGGCGCCCAATGTCATCAAGACCGGAGGTGTGTCCGCGGAGTGGGCTGCGACGCACTTCTTCCCGACCTTCGTGACGTGACACACGTCCCCATCCTTCTTGAGGCAGAAACCGAGGGCCTGCCGCCAGAACGCGGTCTGGTTGTAGTAGGTGCACCTCGTGTCGAGGCAGACGTTGCCACCAATGGTCCCGGAGTTTCTGAGCTGCGGCCCCGCGACGTGCCCGGCGGCCTTGGCCAGAGCGGGGAAACGCTCCCGAACCGACGGGTCGGACGCTACGGTCGTCAGCGTCTCGGCTGCCCCGATCCGCAGCCACCCGTCTTCTTCGGCGATCCCTCCCAGCTCGGGGAGCTGTTTGAGCGCAATCAGATGCTCGGGCTCGAAGAGCCGGTGCTTCATGTTCGGTATGAGATCCGTGCCTCCGGCCACGTACATGGCCCGGCCCGCATGCTCTCCCATGAGGGACAACGCCTCGGGCAGCGAGGCGGGACGGTGATGTCGGAACGGAGGAAGGCGTAGCATGTGAGCTGACTCAGGACCTCGGGTTCGGTTCGGTCGGACCTGCCTGGCGGCGGGCTGACAGCGGCTCCCGGGGGCGAGCGACCATGATCCCGTCTTGACCGCCGATCGCCATGATGCGCTCGGCGAGGCTCGTCTCGCTGATCTGGACCGCTTCTCCCACCAGCGGCGCGTGCATCAGCCGGAGCACCCCGTCGACTCGGATGGCGATCCCGGTGTGGGCTACATCCAGACCGCCGACCGCGGAGGTGGCAGCGATGATGTCTCCCTCACGGATCTGCCCGGAGACGTCTGCGATACGCGCCTGCGGTACGTACACCCTGCCGCGCGCGTTGAGACGTGTCTCGATCTCCTCGATGGCCGCGAGGTTCTCTGCGTCCGAGAGCTGTCGATAGGCCTCCGGGTGCTTGGACATGAAGCGAACCGGCTCGTCGTCCACGACGCCCCCGAGCGACGCCGTCACGTCTTCGACGAGGAGCTTGCGCTCGCCATCCGCGATCCACTCACTGAAGTAGTGTAGACGGCTCGGATACCCGTCGATGAACCCGTCCCGGTAACGGAGCGCACGAAGCACGCGCTCGTACTCCGCCTCCACCGCCACACGGTCCGCCAGCCGATCTCCCGCTCCCGCTTTCAGGAGCGCGGCGATCGCGTAGACGTTCTCCACGAACGTGACGCAGTCGAGGCCCCTGAGGTTGATCACCAGGCGCTCGGGTCCGTCCACTTCGAGCGTCTGCGGAACGTACGGGGTCCCCACGAGGCTACGGCCGACGACCGACATCGCCGAGCCCATCGGCATCGTGTCCGCGCCCTGGGCGGTCGCCGAGCGCACCGTGCGCTCGAAGATCGTCCAGTCCGCTTCTTCCCAGGAGGCCACGCCAGTGGGGGCGCCCGTCGGGCCCACGGGCGGCCTGTGGGGCTCGAACGGCGAGAGGTACTTGCCGGCCGCGAACAGAGCCACGACCGCCAAAGGGCCGAGTGCCGCTCGGAACATCTTCATCTCGTCAGTCCGCCGTGACCGCTCCGGCGGTCACCGCAGGAGCGCCTCCCGGCGCGCTCGGCTTGCCGAGCGTCCCTCCCACGCGGGCCTTCTCGATCGCCCGCCATACCTTGGGGGCGTTGAACGGAAGGTTGTCCATGCGCACACCCACCGCATCGTAGATGGCGTTCGCGATCGCCGGGATCGACGGATGAAGCGGCCCCTCCCCCGCCTCCTTCGCTCCGTACGGGCCCTCGGGATCCAAGGATTCCACGATCAGCGACTCCAGCTCCGGCGTATCGAGACTCGTCGGCATCCGATAGTCCAGCAGAGAGGGGGCGTTGTGTAGTCCGGCCCGCCCGTGGTCGGCATCCTTGAACACGTGCTCCTCCATGAGCGCTTCGCCAAAGCCCATGTACGCCGAACCTTCCATCTGCCCCTCCACCAGAACGGGGTTGAGCGCCCGCCCGCAGTCGTGCGCGACCCAGATCTTACCCACCTCCACCACACCGGTCTCCACGTCCACGTCCACTTCGGCGACGTGTGCCGTGAAGGAGTAGGCGGGCGAGGCGCCGATGGTGCCACCGCGGTACTCGCCGTGGACGTCCTTGGGTGTGTTGTACCAGCCGGTGGCTCCGAGCGTGCCGGATTCGGCCTCGGCGAGGTTGAAGGCCTCGGCGATCGGCATCTGTCTCGACGTGTCTTGGGCCCAGACGGCAAGACCACCAGCCAGCAGCACCTCACCGGGCGTCGTCTCCCACACCTTCGCAACCGCCTCTTGCACGATCTTCCGGAGCTTCGTGGCCGCGTCGATGGCCGCGTTGCCCAGCATGAACGTGACCCGGCTGGAGTAGGCGCCGAGGTCGACGGGAGTGAAGTCGGTGTCGCCGCGCAGGACCCGGACCCAGTCGAGTGGTACGCCGAGCTCCTCGGCGGCGATGTAGGCCACGACCGAGTCGCACCCTTGGCCGATCTCGCTCGCTCCGCTGAACACCGCCACGCGTCCGCTACGATCGATCTGCATCTGGACAGCCGACTGCGGCATCTCGTTCGGGTAGATCGGATAGTTGGTACCCGAGATGTAGGTCGAGCCGGCGATGCCGATCCCTCGGCCGAAGGGGAGTCTCCGGAACTTCTCCGACCATCCGCTCGCGCGCTCGACAGCGGCGAGGCATTCGAGAAAGCCGTTGGATGTCACGCGGAGCTCGTTGACCGTTCGAGTGTGCTCTCCGATGAAGTTCCGGCGCCTGAATTCGATCGGATCGAGGTCCACCCGCTCTGCGAGCTTGTCGATCTGGACCTCGAAGGCGAAGCGCGGTTGCACGGAGCCGTGTCCCCGCTTGGGCCCACAGGCCGGCTTGTTCGTGTAGACGCGCGTGGAATCGAAGCGGTAGGCCGGCATCGCATACGGCGCGCACAGGAGCTGGCCCGAATAGTAGGTGGTGACCAGCCCGAAGGAAGCGTACGCGCCGCCGTCGAGGAGGATCTTCGCGTCGACCGACGTCAGCATCCCGTCTCGGGTGGCCCCCGTTCGATAGTGCATGTGGAACGGATGCCGGCCCCGATGGGCGTAGAAGACCTCCTCGCGGGTGTAGAGGATCTTCACGGGCCGTCCGGTGACCATCGAGAGCTTTGCGACACAGAACTCCAGGTCGAACGGTTCGCTCTTGCCCCCGAAGGCTCCACCCACCAGCGGCTGGAGGACACGAACCTGGGCCTGGTCCAGCTCCAGGACCCTCGCAAGCTCCCGATGCAGGTAGTGCGGCACCTGAGTCGCGGACCATACGGTGAGCTTTCTCACCCCGTCCCACAGGCCGATCGCGCAGTGCGGCTCGATCGGAGCGTGCGTGGTTCCCTCGAAGAAGTAGTCGTCCGCCACGACGACATCAGCCTGCTCGAGCCCGGTGTCCACATCGCCGAACTCGAGGTGCACCATCTTCGTGACGTTGCCGTTCCTCCCTTCCTTGTGGGGCTCGTGCACATACGGCGTCTCCCCCTTCGCCTCGAGCGCGGCGTGCGGGTCCAAGAACGCAGGCAACGGCTCGTAGTCCACGTCGATCAGCCCCATCGCCATGACCGCCGTGTCCTCGTCCACCGCCGCCACCGCCGCGACACCGTCTCCTATGTAGCGAACCCGATCCACGCACAGCGGATACTCGTCCGGCGTCCACGGAATGATCCCGTACGTGGTGGGCATGTCGTGGCCCGTGATGACGGCATGCACACCGGGCAGAGCCTCCGCCTTGGACGTGTCGATCGACAACACGCGCGCATGCGCGTGCGGGCTCCGGAGGATCTTGCCGTGGAGCATCCCGGGGAGGCTGATGTCGTCCGTGTACACGGCACGCCCCGTCGCCTTGGCAAGGCCCTCCACCTTGCGCATCGGCGTCCCAATCAACTTGTTGTCGGACTTCATCTTATCCGACCTCCCTTTCGTCTCGGCATCCCTCGTCGACGACGCTCGCTCCACGTCTTCGATGGCGTAAGCCACGGTCCGACTGCAGGTTGCGTGACCCCGTTCGTCATCCGCGGTCCTTGAGGCGAACGGCGGCCGCCTCCACGGCGTCGTAGATCTTCGCGTAACCCGTGCACCGACAGAGGTTTCCGGACAGGGCCTGCTTGATCTCCTCGCGCTTCGGCTCGGT